>JBEAOO010000217.1:0-6304 GCA_041164825.1 Pseudomonadota bacterium
GCAGTGAGGCGCCCACCAAGGCCCAGGCCATTGCGCAGGCCAACCTGGCCGGCGGTGGTGATGCCGACAAGGGCCGCGCCACCTCACCGCTGCCGCCCTCGGCGCTGATGGAAGTGGGCGATGCGGAAGAGGAAACGCGCCGCCAGATCGACCGCCTGCAGGAGACCCAGCAGCAACTGCTGGCGCAACTGCGGCGCGAGGTGGCGCTGCTGCCGCCGCCCGACCCGAAGCGCGATGAGGGCTCGCCCGCTGAGCGCGACCAAGAAGAAAAACGCCGGCAACTGATTCAGCTTTTGGCCGAGATTGAGAAGCGCGTCAACGAAGAAAACGCCCGCCCCAAGCGCCGCTACATCAGCCCGGCCACGCGCGAAGAGGTGTATGCCCAGTACTACGACGAGCTGCGCCACAAGATCGAAGAACGCGGCACGCGCGACTTCCCCGAGTTCCAAGGCAAAAAACTCTACGGCGAGCTGACCATGAACGTCACCGTTGATGCGCTCGGCCGCGTGGTCGACACCGAAATCGTGCGCGCCTCGGGCAACAAGGTGCTCGACAAACGCGCTGTGGCCATCGTGCGCGCGGCCTCGCCGTTTGGCGTGTTCAGCCCCGCCATGCGCCGCAAGGCCGATCAACTGGTCATCACCTCGCGCTTTCGCTTCACGCGCGACGACGGCCTGGAAACCACGCTGAGCAACGCCCGCTGAGCGTGCGTGATGCACGCGTTGCGCCAACGCCTGCCTTCCTTCTTATTCGCTGCCCTGCCCATGCCCTCCCCAGACCGTTACGTTGTTGTTGGCCACCCGATTGAGCACAGCCAGTCGCCCTTCATCCACGCGAGCTTCGCGGCGGCCACCGGCCAGTCGCTGAGCTACGAGCGCCTGCTCAGCCCGCTCGATGGCTTCGGCCCGCTGATGGCGCAGATCGCAGCCGAGGGCGTGCGCGGCTGCAACGTCACCGTGCCCTTCAAGTTCGAGGCCTTTGCGCTGGCCACTCGGCGCACCGAACGCGCCGAGCTGGCCGGCGCCGCCAATGTGCTGCGCTTTGACGCCGATGGCTGGCTGGCCGACAACGCTGACGGCGCCGGGCTGGTGCGCGACATCGAGCGCCACGCCGGCGTGGCGCTGGCCGGCCAACGTGTGCTGCTGATCGGCGCCGGTGGCGCCTCGGCCGGCGCGCTCGGGCCGCTGCTGATGGCCGGCCCCGCCGAGCTGGTGCTGGCCAACCGCACGCTCAGCAAGGCTGAGCACCTGGTAACGCAGCACCAAACGGTGGCCGATCGCCACGGCGTGGCGCTGCGCGCTGCCGGCCTGGCCGACTGCGGCCTCGCTTTTGACGTGGTGATCAACGCCAGCGCCAGCAGCCTGCAGGGCGCGGGCGTGCCCGTGAGCCCGGCCGTGTTGCGCCCGGGCACGCTGGCGCTCGACATGATGTACGGCGCCGAGGCGCAGGGCTTTTTGGACTGGGCGCGCAGCCACGGCGCCACCGCGCGCGATGGCCTGGGCATGCTCGTTGAGCAAGCGGCCGAGACCTTTTTGCTCTTCCGCGGTGTGGAGCCCGCCACGCCCGCGGTGCTCGCCGCACTGCGCGAGCGCCTGGGCGTGCCGGCGGCATGACGGTGCCACTCTGGCGAACCCTGCGCCGCGCGCTGGCGCTGGTGCTGCTGTGCGGCGTGTCGCTGCAGCTGGTGTTTTTGGCGCGCATTGCGCTGATGACGGTGGTGGCGCCGCAGTCCACCACCTTCCAGCGCTCTGAGGCCTGGCGTTTGTTGCGCACCGAGGGCCGCATCGACTGGCGCCAGGCGTGGGTCGACATGCCGCAGATTTCGCGCCACCTGCAGCGGGCGGTGATTGCTTCTGAGGACGCTGGTTTTACCGAGCACAGCGGTGTCGAGTGGGACGCGCTGGAAAAAGCCTGGGAGCGCAACCAAAAAGCGCAAGACCGCGTCGCCAAGATCAACGAGCAGCGGGAAAAACAGGCCGCCAAAGTGGCCGCCAAAAAGCCCGACGCGCCGGCCGCCACGCCCAAGCTGGTGGTGCCCAAGGTGATTGGCGGCTCCACCATCACGCAGCAGCTGGCCAAAAACTTGTTCCTCAGCAGCGAGCGCAACCTGCTGCGCAAGGGCCAAGAGTTCGTCATCACCTTCATGCTCGAAGCGCTGCTGAGCAAGCAGCGCATCTTGGAGATCTACCTCAACAACGTGGAATGGGGCGAAGGCGTGTTTGGCGCCGAAGCCGCGTCACAGCACTACTTTCGCAGCAGTGCCGCGCAACTGGCGCCGGGTTCGGCAGCTCGCTTGGCCGTGATGCTGCCCGCGCCCAAACGCTTTGAGAAGAACCCGCGCTCGGCCTACGTGAGCGGCCGCGCCGGCACGGTGGCAGCGCGCATGGGCGGGGTCGAGCTGCCCTGAGGCGGGGGCTGGGTGGCGCCCCAGCCACCCTGCTGGCAGCGGGGTGGAACAATTTGCAGATGAGAATCATTCGCATTAAAGTGCATCCCATTCTCACTGCTGGAGCGCCGCCATGGCCCTCACTGCCCTGCCCCTGGAACCCCTGCTGTCTGGCACGCTGGCACTGATGTCGGCCTTCCAGCAGGCCGACCCCTGCCCACAAATGGCCGGCCGCATTGCGGCCAATCTCGCCCGCTTGGCGGCCGACCGCCACCTGTCCGACCCCTGCCGCACCGTCATGACCCGGCTGGCCGCGCAGTGGCAGGCCCGCGATGGCACCGCCCTTGACGCCACACCGCTGTGGCGCAGCACCAGCACGTCATCGGCCGCGAGCCCAGCGCCGGCCTCGATCACCGCAGCGCACTGACCGTCCGGAGCCTCGACACCCCATGTGCACGCCCACCCGCTCTGCCGCCACGCTGATCGCCGCGCCCCTGACGCAGCCCGCTGCTGCGGCCCCAGCCGCGCCCTTCTCGCCCTTGGCCCCGCCCGCCTTGGCCTTGCCCAACGGCCTGAGCTTGCCGCGGCCCCACGCAGCAGCAGCGCCGCACACCGGCTCGCGCCGCAAGCGCCTCTGGGAGCTCGACAGCCACGCCCACTGCCCCGTCATCGGCGTGTGCCTGCCCATCCACACCTTGCGACGGGTGCTGGCCAAGGTGCTGGGCGGCCAGGCGGTGGCGGTGGACTACGAGGTGCACTGCGGCGCCGTGGCCGAGGCGCGCGTGCGCTCGGTGGTGTCCGAAGCCATCCAGCGCGACCTCGACCAGCGCTACGCCCAGGCACTGCGCCAAGCCGCCAAGCTCAAAACCACCGCGGCTGTGAGCGACGGCTGGAACGCGGCGCGACACGGCGCGGACTGGGCCGGCACCTTTTGGGCCACGCTCACTCACCCGCGTTGCGACGACGCACTGGCCCACCGCGTGCTGGGCGAGGTGCACATGCTGCAGCACCAAGTGGGCATCGCCCGCAGCGTGGACAGCGCCGAGTTTGATGCGCTGCGCACCGAGCACCAGGCCTTGCAACGCCATTGCAACGAGCAGCAGCAGCGCCTGACGCGACTGAGCGCAGAGCACGCGCTGCACAGCGAACAGCAGCAAAGCCAACTGCTGCAAGCGCGCGCCCACCTGCTTGGCCGCGACACCCGCATCGCCATGCTGCACGAGCAACTGCAGCAGCTCGAAGCCGCCACACCCGGCCTGCGCCGACGCGTGGAGCTGGCGCACGACACCGAGCGGCTGCTGGCCCGCGTGCGCGAGCTCGAACGCGACGCCCACCTGGCCCGCACCGAAGCCGAGCGCCAGCGCGAACGCGCCGAAGCCAGCGACAGCGCCTTGCGCCATGCCCGGCTGCAGCGCGCGCCAGACGCGCATGTGGCCGCCCCGGCCAACGAGGACGCCACCGCGCCGCAGGCGCGCCTCGACGACCAAGCCGTGCTGTGCGTGGGCGGCCGCCCCTCCTGCGTGCCGCTCTACCGCCTGATCGTGGAGCGCACCGGCGGCCGCTTTTTGCACCACGACGGCGGCGAGGAAGAAAGCACTGCCCGGCTCGAAGCCACGCTGGCCGCCGCCGATGTGGTGATTTGCCAAACCGGCTGCATCAGCCACAACGCCTATTGGCGCGTCAAAGACCACTGCAAACGCACCGGCAAGCGCTGCGTGTACGTCGAGAGCCCGAGCACGGCGGGCATCCGGCGCGCGCTGGTCAGCCTGGCGCCAGCTGCGTGAGCTGTACCTGCGGGCGCAACCGCGCGATGTCGTCGCGGCTGCTCAGCCCCGTGCCGGCATAGAGCAACGCGGCGGAGCCGGCAGCCACGCCCCAGGCAAAGGCATCGGCCAGCGGCTGGCCTTGCTGCACCGCCCACACCAGGCCGCCGACAAAGCTGTCGCCCGCGCCCACAGCACTCGCCACCGGGATGTTGAGCGGCGCGGCAGACCACAGCCCCTCGCGCGTCACCAGCAAGGCGCCCAGGTGGCCGAGCGTCAGTGCCACCACCTCGGCATGGCCGGCCGTCACGAGCGCCTGAGCTGCGGCCTGCCATTGCGCGGGCGTGTCGAGCGCCTGGCCGCTGAACTCGGCCAGCTCGCGCAGATTGGGCTTGGCCAGCCACACGCCCTCTTTCAACGCGGCGGCCAGCGCCGGGCCCGAGGTGTCGAGCACCAAGCGTGCACCGCGCTCGCGGCACAGGCGGGCGAGGCGCGCATCAAAGTCGAGCGGCACACCGGGCGGCGAACTGCCGCTGGCCACCAGCAAATCCGGAAACGGCTGCAGCGCCGCCAGGTGATCGAGCACGCCCTGCCACTCGGCCTCGGCCAAGAGCGGGCCCGGCATCACAAAGCGGTATTCGGCGCCGGTGCCGTGCTCATGCACGGTGAAGCTCACCCGTGTTTCTTCGGCAATCGGCAAACAGGTCGCGGCCAGGCCTTCTTCGGCCATGCGCGCCTGCAACCACTGCCCGCTGCTGCCCCCGGCCGGGCACAACGAGGTGCAGCGCCCACCCAGGCGGGTGAGCACACGCGCCACATTGATGCCGCCGCCGCCCGCGTCGTGCAGCGTGTCGCCGCAGCGGAGCTTGTGGGTGGGCACGACGCGCTCGGTCTCGGTGGCGAGGTCGACCGAGGGGTTCATGGTCAGGCAGAGCACGGTGGGGGAGCGGGTCATGCTGGGGTTGTACAGCGCGCGGCCAGGGGGTGGCCTGAATCTGCATCAAGCCGAGGGCACAGCGCGGGCGCAGGTCGCCGCCACACAAACCGCATAAGCAAGCGCGAAACGCGTCGTTTGCCGCGCAAGGGCGGCTGCCTAGCATTCGCATCCTCCCCATCCCTCACGTCCGCGCCAACGGACCACGCACCATGAACAACGCTACCCGCTTTGCCCGCGCCAGCCTGCTGGCCGCCTCGCTGGCCGCCGCCTTGAGCGCCCAGGCCAAAGACATCACCTTGCTCAACGTGTCGTACGACCCGACGCGCGAGTTCTACGTCGACTTCAACAAGGCCTTTGCCAAACAGTGGCTGGCCAAAACGGGCGACACCGTGACGGTGAAGCAGTCGCACGGCGGCTCGGGCAAACAAGCCCGCTCGGTGATCGACGGCCTGGAGGCCGATGTGGTGACGCTGGCCCTGGCCTATGACGTGGACGAGCTCGCGAACATCGGCAAGCTGGTGCCCGCCAACTGGCAAAGCCGCCTCAAGCACAACGCCTCGCCCTACACCTCGACCATCGTGTTCCTGGTGCGCAAGGGCAACCCCAAGGGCATCAAGGACTGGGACGACCTGGTGAAACCCGGTGTCGGCGTGATCACCCCCAACCCCAAGACCTCGGGCGGCGCCCGCTGGAACTACCTGGCCGCCTGGGGCTTTGCGGCCAAGAAGTACGGCTCCGACGCCAAGGCACAGGAGTTCGTCGGCAAGCTGCTGGCCAATGTGCCGGTGCTCGACTCGGGCGCGCGCGGCGCCACCACCACATTTGTCGAGCGCGGCATCGGCGACGTGCTGCTGGCCTGGGAAAACGAGGCCCTGCTGGCGCAGAAGGAGCTCGGTCCGGACAAGTTCGACATCGTGGCGCCGAGCGTATCCATCTTGGCCGAGCCGCCGGTCTCGGTGGTCGACAAGGTGGTCGACAAACGCGGCACCCGCGCCGTGGCCCAGGCCTACCTCGCGTACCTGTACTCACCCGAAGGCCAGGACCTGGCCGGCCAGAACTACTACCGCCCCATCGACCCGACCGCCGCGGCCAAGTACGCCAAGCAGTTCCCGAAGGTGAACCTGTTCACCATCGACCAAGCGTTTGGCGGCTGGACCCAGGCGCAAAAGACCCACTTCGCCGACGGCGGCACCTTTGATCAGGTTTACACCCGCAAGT
>JBEAOO010000218.1:0-5157 GCA_041164825.1 Pseudomonadota bacterium
CGATGAAGGCGCGGTCCACCGCCGGCTGGCCCAGCTCGGCCAGGGTCAAGTTCAGCGCCACATCAAAGTCGCCCAGCGTGTCCACCATCGTGCCATCGAGGTCAACGATGGCGGCGTCAAAGTGCGCGCGGTCGAACACCAGCGCGGCCATCAGCGCGCCAACTCCACGCGCATCGCGTCAATCACCGCCTTGTAATCGGGCTGGCTGAAGATGGCACTGCCGGCGACAAAGGTGTCGGCGCCGGCATCGGCGATGCGGCGGATGTTGTCCACCTTCACGCCGCCGTCCACCTCCAAGCGGATGTCGCGGCCGGTGGCGTCGATCAGCTTGCGGGCTTGTTCCAGCTTGCGCAGTGCCGAGTCGATGAAGCTTTGGCCGCCGAAGCCGGGGTTGACGCTCATGATCAGCACCAGATCGACCTTGTCGATCACCCACTCCAGCACGTCCAACGGCGTGCCCGGGTTGAACACCAGCCCAGCTTGTTTGCCCTCGGCCTTGATGAGCTGCAGCGTGCGGTCCACATGGGCCGAGGCCTCGGGGTGGAAGCTCACCAGGTCGGCACCGGCCTTGCAAAAGGCCTGGGCCAGCGCGTCCACCGGCTCGACCATCAAATGCACGTCGATCGGCGCGGGCGTGCCGTCGGGCAGCACGGCATGCTTGCGCAGCGCTTGGCAGACCATCGGCCCGAAGGTCAGGTTGGGCACGTAATGGTTGTCCATCACGTCGAAGTGGATCCAGTCGGCGCCGGCGGCCAGCACGTGGCGCACCTCCTCACCCAGGCGGGCAAAGTCGGCAGAGAGGATGCTGGGGGCGATGCGGTGTGTGCTCATGGCGGGCGTGGGCTCGGCTGGTAACTCGGATGAAACCAGGGGATTTTAGAAGGCCGGGCAGCGGCCCGACACAAGGCGCTGCCTAGAATGGGCCATGCCCCATCCTCAATTCAGTTGCAGTGTGGCCGTGCGCCACCTGCCCGAGCAGTCTGACGCCGCCACCAACCAGGTGGCGTTTGCCTACACCGTGACCATCCGCAACACCGGTGACATCACGGCGCAGCTGATCGCCCGCCACTGGATCATCACCGACGGCCACGGCCAGGTCGAAGAAGTACGCGGCTTGGCGGTGGTGGGCCAGCAGCCCATCCTGAAGCCCGGTGAGCAGTTCGAGTACACCAGCTGGACGCGCATCGGCACGCCGCAGGGCTCGATGCACGGCACCTTCCATTGCATGACCGAGGACGCCCAGCCCTTCGATGCACCCGTGCCCGAGTTCAGCCTCACGCTGCCCTCGGCCTTGCATTGAGCAAGCCAGTCACCGCTGGGGCCACACCGCTGGCCCACGCCGCACCCTGGGATTCGGGCGCGCTGCTCGACACGGCCGACCCGCGCGCCCCGCTGGCCGAACGCCACCTGTGGCTGGTGCGCCTGCTCGAATGGGTGCGCCAGGCGCCGCTGCCGCCCGGCGCGGCCCTCGGCGCCCCGGCCCACACGCCGGCACCCGTGCACCGCCTGCGCTACCTGCTCGACCTGCTCGACAAACACCCCGAACACCGTGCCCGCGTGACGCTGCTGCTGCAGCGCTTTTGGACCGAGGTGGACGTGACCGGCCTGCTGGCCGACTTTGGTTTTGCCTCGCGCATGGCGCTGTGGGCCGAGTTCCGCCGCCGCGTGCAAGAACACGTGCTGCCGCGCACGCCCGCCACGCTCGACCTGGGTGAGCTCTTTGGCCTGCTGCTGCCGGGGGCGCAAGACGCGGCCTGGATCGAGTCGCTCGATGCGCCCACGCTGCAGCGCTTGGCGGCCGTGCTGACGCCGCATGCCAGCACCAGCGCAACGGCCGGGGCGCGCGACTGGCGCACGCCCTTCTTTGACGCCATCATGTTTCTGTCCAGCGCGGTGCGCGCAGCGGGCTTTTCGAGCCCGCTGCGCCAGCGCATGAGCCCCGCGTTGTTGGCCGCGGGCGGTGCGGGGGGTGCCGCTGGCGCAGGCGGGCCGTTTGCGCCATTGGCCCGAATGGCCGAAACCCTGCGCGCCCACGCCGAAGCCGGCGACACCGAGGCCACACTGCAAGACACGCTGCTGCTGCGCGCCTTGCTCGACGCCTGTCGCCTCTGCGCGCTCAGCATCCACGACCACCTGGAGGCGCACGGCGTGTCGGTGGATGTGGTGTTTGAGGTGGACCAACTGGTGGCCCGCACGCAGCGCATTGAAGCGCTGCTGAGTTGTGTGCTCAGCCCCGCGCCAGCCGCTGAGGTGGCCCGCTTGGTGGCCGACCTGACGCGCTGCGCCGAAGAACGCCGCAGCGTGCGCGCACTGTTTGGCAGTCACTACTCGCTGCTGGCGCGCAAGGTGGCCGAGCGCAGCGCCGAAACCGGCGAGCACTACATCACCCGCGACCGCAGCGAATACCGCGCCATGCTGCGCGCCGCGGCCGGGGGCGGCCTGGTGCTGGTGGGCACCACCTTCGCCAAGTTCGCATTGATGGCGCTGACGCTGTCGGCCTTTTGGGCCGGCTTCTGGGCCGGGGCCAACTACGCGCTGAGCTTTGTCATCGTGCAGATGGCCCACTTCACCGTGGCCACCAAACAGCCGGCCATGACAGCACCCGCGATGGCGGCCAAGCTCGGCGACATCCAGCGCGAGGGCGCGGTGGCAGGTTTTGTCGACGAGGTGGCGCACCTGATTCGCTCGCAGGCTGCGGGCGTGTTGGGCAACCTGGCCGTGGTGGCGCCGATGGTGCTGGGCATCCAGTGGCTGTGGCGCTGGGCCTATGGCGCGCCGCTGGTGGGCGCGCCGCGCGGCGAGTACGTGTTGCACGCACTCACGCTGCTCGGCCCCACCGCGTTTTACGCCGCCTTCACCGGCGTGCTGCTGTTCGCCAGTTCGCTGATCGCAGGTTGGGTGGAGAACTGGTTCGTCTGGCACCGGCTCGACAGCGCACTGGCCTGGAACCCACGCATCCGCGCCCGCCTGGGGGCTGAGCGCGCGCAGCGCTGGGCGCAGCATTGGCGCCACCACATCTCGGGTTACGCGGCCAACATCTCGCTCGGCTTCATGCTCGGCATCGTGCCGGTGCTGGCGGCGTTTTTTGGCCTGCCGCTGGACGTGCGCCACGTGACGCTCTCCACCGGCCAGCTCGCCGCCAGCGTGGGTGCGCTGGGCTGGGAGGTCGTGCAAACGGCGCCATTTTGGTGGTGCGTGGCGGGCATCGCCGTCACCGGCGTGCTCAATGTGGGCGTGAGCTTTGGGCTGGCGTTTGCGGTGGCGCTGCGCTCGCGCGGCATCCGCCTGGCCGACCGCAGCCGCATCACGCGCGCCATTCGATCGCGCTCGCGCAGCCAGCCGCTGAGCTTTTTGCTGCCGCCCAAACCCTGAGGCTCACTCGCCGTCGTGGCGCTCGCCCTTGCTGCGACCGGCAAACATCGTCCACCACACGATGAGCAGCAAGATCACCAGCGCGCCCAGCGCCTCCACCACAATCAGCCACATATGAAGTCGATCCTGTTGATGTCCACCGTGAAACGCACGCCGAGGCCAGCGAACGCGGGCGCCAGTGTAGGTGCGCCCACTGCGCTGTGGGCCGCGGCCTTGCTGTTGGCGGGGTGCGCCGGTGGGCCGTCGTTGAATGGCCCCGCGCCGGTGGAAGACCGCAGCGCGATGCCGCCCGCTGCAGCGGCTTCAGCCCCTGCCGCCCTGCCCGCCGCGGCGGACATCCAGCGTGCCCGCGCCCGCTGGGTGGCCGTCGACTGGAGCGAGCTGCCGGGCTGGCAAGAAGACCGCCTGCGCGAGGCCTGGCCGGCCTTGTTGCGCAGCTGCGAGCGCCCGGCGCCCGCCTGGGCGGTGACGTGCGCCGAGGCACGCCGCGCCGGTGTACCCGCCAGCGAAGCCGATGCCCGCACCTGGCTGCAAAGCTGGCTGCGCCCCTACCGCGTGGAGGCGCTCGACGGCCGCAGCGACGGCCTGATCACCGGCTACCACGAGCCGCTGGTGGCGGCCAGCAAGCAGCCGCGCGGCGAGTTCCGCGTGCCGCTGTATGCCGCGCCGGCCGAGCTGGCCGCGCGAAAGCCTTGGTACACACGCCAGCAGATCGACACCCTGCCCGCCGCCCAAGCCGCGCTGCGCGGACGCGAGATCGCCTGGATCGCCGACCCGCTGGACGCGCTGGTGCTGCAAATCCAAGGCTCGGGCCGCCTGCTCTACAGCGAAGCCGACGGCAGCACACGCACCACGCGCCTGGCCTTTGGTGGCCACAACGACCAAGCCTACCAATCAATCGGCCGCTGGCTCATCGACAAGGGCGAGTTGCGCGCCGACCAGGCCTCGTGGCCCGGCATCAAAAGCTGGGCACAGCGCAACCCCAAGCGGCTGCAGGAGCTGCTCTGGGCCAACCCGCGTTATGTGTTTTTCAAAGAAGAGCCGCTGCCCGACGCGAGCATCGGCCCGCGTGGCGCCCAAGGGGTGCCGCTGGTGCCGGGCCGCTCAATCGCGGTCGACCCGCAAAGCCTGCCCTACGGCACGCCCGTGTGGCTCGACACCACCGAGCCGCTCTCGGCCACACCGCTGCGCCGCCTAGTGCTGGCGCAAGACACCGGCAGCGCCATCACCGGCGCCGTGCGCGCCGACTACTTCTGGGGCTGGGGCCCGGAGGCCGAGCAAGCTGCCGGGCGCATGAAGCAGCCGCTGAAGCTGTGGGCGCTGTGGCCGCAGCGCTGAGCACGCACGCTCACTGGCTCATCGCTTGAGCCAGCGCCCGCCCAGCAGGTTGATCGCCAAGCCGCCCATCACCAGCGCGGCCGCGCCCAGCTTCCACAGCGGCAGCGCCTCGCCCCAAAACCAGGCCGCGGCCGCCATGCCAAACACCGGCACCAGCAGTGCCATCGGCACCACGGTGGCGGCCGGGTGGCGCGAGAGCAGCCAGCTCCAGGCCGCATAGCCGAACAGGCTGTTGCCCACCGCCTGCCACACCACCGCCAGCCAAGTGCGCGTGTCGGCCGCTTGCAGCCCGGCTTGCATGGCTGGCCAACCCTCGACCGCGAGCGACAGCAGCAGCAAAGGCGGCACCGCAAACGCGCCCGACCACACCACATACGCGAGCATGTTGACGCCCTGCACGCGCTTGCCCACCAGGTTGCCACAGGCCCAACTGGCGGCGGCGCACAA
>JBEAOO010000219.1:0-7896 GCA_041164825.1 Pseudomonadota bacterium
CCTGCCGGTCACCCCCGTGACCATCCGCAAAGCCACCGTGGAGAAGTGAAATGAGCAAGACCGTTCAGATGGACACCAGCGCCGGCACCCTGCGCATCGAACTCGACGAGGCCCATGCGCCGCTGTCCAGCGCCAACTTCCTGGCCTACGTCAACAGCGGCCACTTCAACGGCACCATTTTTCACCGTGTCATCAAGGGCTTCATGTTGCAAGGCGGAGGCTTTGACGCCGACATGAAGCAAAAGCCCACGCTCGCCACCATCACCAATGAGGCCGACAACGGCCTGAAGAACAAAAAATACACGCTGGCCATGGCCCGCACCTCCGACCCGCACTCGGCCACCGCGCAGTTCTTCATCAACGCCACCGACAACGCCTTCCTTGACTTCAAAGCCCCCACCGGCAGCGGCTGGGGCTATGCAGTGTTCGGCAAGGTGGTGGACGGCACCGATGTGGTGGACGCAATCGAAAAGGTGAAGACCGGCCGCAAGGGCGGCCACGATGACGTGCCGGTCGAAGCCGTCGTCATCACCGAAGCCGTGGTGGTCTGATCCCCACCGTGCCCCTGCCCAACGCCGCACCGGTGTCGCCGTCACACGCCTTCAGCGTGTTGGCAGCACCTGCGAGCTGGGCAGCCATCGATGTCATCAGCGATCTGCACCTCTCGGCGCAGACCCCCCGCACCTTTGAGGCCTGGGCGCAGCACCTGCTGCACACCCCAGCCGATGCGGTGCTGATGCTGGGCGATGTGTTTGAAGTCTGGGTGGGCGATGACGCCCGCTTCGATGACGCAGACGACTTCGAGGCGCAATGCCTGGCCGTGCTGCAAGCCGCCAGCCGCCAGCGCGCCATCGGTTTCATGGCCGGCAACCGCGATTTTTTATTGGGCGCGGACATGCGCGCCGATGCCGCGCTGATCGACTTGCCCGACCCGCTGCGTGTGGATGCTTTTGGCCAATCGCTGCTGCTCTGCCACGGTGATGCCATGTGCCTGGCCGACACCGACTACCTGCGCTTCCGCGCCGAGGTGCGCTCAGCGGCGTGGCAAAACGACTTCCTGGCCCGCCCCTTGGCAGAGCGCCGCGCCATCGCCCGCGGCCTGCGCGAGCGCAGCATGGCCGCCAAGGCAGCCGGCGGACCGGCCGAACTGTGGGCCGATGTGGACAGCGAGGCTGCGCTGGCGCTGTGCAGCCAAGCCGGCAGCCACACCCTGGTTCACGGCCACACCCACCGCCCTGCAGTGCACAGCCTCTCGCCCACCGTCCAACGCTGGGTGCTCAGCGACTGGGACCTTGACGGCCCCGGCCCTGCGCGCGGTGAGGTGCTCCGCTGGACGGCTGCGGGCTTGCAGCGCATGGCGCCGACGGCCGCGCCCACCACCGCCATCGATCGTGCTTGAGCGCATTGGCCGCGCTTGGCGGCAACACCGCGAGCAGCGCATCCTGCGGCACCGGGCGGTGCCCGATGCACTCTGGCGACTGACACTCGCGCGCTTCCCCTTTTTGGCGGCACTCAACGGCGACGAGCAGGCCGAACTGCGTCGCCTGAGCACGCTCTTTTTGGCGGCCAAAGAATTCACCGCCGGCCCCGGCATGGCGCTCACCGACGAAGTGGCCGTGGCCGTGGCGGCGCAGGCGTGCCTGCCCATCTTGCACCTCGGCCTGGACGCCTACGCCGGCTTCGTGGGCATCGTGCTGCATGCCGACGAGGTGGTGGCGCGCCGGCAAGTGACCGACGACGACGGCGTGGTCCACGAATACGACGAAACCCTCACCGGCGAAGCCATGGACGGCGGCCCGGTGATGCTCGCTTGGCGCGATGTGCACGATGCGGGCGAGTCGGCCGACTGGGGCTACAACGTGGTGATCCATGAATTCGCCCACGTGCTGGACCTGCGCGACGGCCATGGCGATGGTGTGCCCGCCCTGCCCTCGCGGGCCGCACGCGAGGCGTGGCTGGACGTGCTGGAGCCCGCCTACCAGCGCTTTATGGACGCGGTGGATGCCGGCCACGCCACGCTGCTCGACCCCTATGGCGCCGAAGCCATCGACGAGTTTTTCGCCGTCGCCAGCGAGTCGTTCTTTGTCAGCCCACACGATTTGCAGGCCGAGCACCCCACCTTGTATCCGCTACTGGCCAGCTACTACCGGCAAGATCCCGCCCAACGCGGCTGAGTGCTCGGGTACTTGAGGGGCGTGATACGCCTTCGCATTCGAAGCCATCAAAAGTGCAGCCTGCGGCAGGGGCTGTTCTGGGCGCTGAGGCCGAACTGTGCCTGGCGAAGGCACGGGCCTCTGGCCCGGGCACACAGCACATCGCCCCGGCCCATCGCCGCCCTCGCAGCGATCGTCGAACGAAAAGAAGCTCTTCCACCTGACTCACCCAAGAAAAAGGGGCCCGAAGGCCCCTGGTGTGTTGCTGCAAAACCGCCTCAAGCCGTGGCCGGCTCGGCCTTGGGTTTGTCGCTTTTCTTGAGCGGGGTGATGTCGAGCGTGACTTCGCCCTTGTCGTCGATATCGACCGACAGGCGACCGCCGTCCACCAAGCGACCGAACAGCAACTCATCGGCCAGCGCGCGGCGAATGGTGTCCTGGATCAGGCGCTGCATCGGGCGGGCGCCCATCAGCGGATCGAAGCCTTTCTTGGCCAGATGCTTGCGCAGTGCGTCGCTGAAGGTGACGTCGACCTTCTTCTCGGTCAGCTGGGTTTCCAGTTGCAGCAAGAACTTGTCGACCACGCGCAGGATGATGGCCTCGTCCAGCGCGCGGAAAGAGACGATGGCGTCCAGCCGGTTGCGGAACTCGGGCGTGAACAGGCGCTTGATGTCGCCCATTTCATCGCCTTGCTCGCGGGCATTGGTGAAGCCGATGGTCGCCTTGTTCATGGTCTCGGCGCCCGCATTGGTGGTCATGATGATGATCACGTTGCGGAAGTCGGACTTGCGTCCGTTGTTGTCGGTCAGCGTGCCATGGTCCATCACCTGCAGCAGCACATTGAAGACGTCCGGGTGCGCTTTCTCGATCTCGTCGAGCAGCAGCACGCAGTGCGGCTTCTTGGTCACGGCTTCGGTCAGCAGGCCGCCCTGGTCGAAGCCCACATAGCCCGGGGGCGCGCCAATCAGGCGGCTCACGGCGTGGCGCTCCATGTACTCCGACATGTCGAAGCGGATCAGGTCGATGCCGAGGATGTAGGCCAGTTGTTTGGCCACCTCGGTTTTGCCCACACCCGTGGGGCCGCTGAACAAGAAGCTCCCGACCGGCTTGTCGGGCTTGCCCAGGCCGGAGCGTGCCATCTTGATGGCCGAGGCCAGCGCTTCAACGGCCGGCTCTTGGCCAAACACCACGCTGTTGAGGTCGCGGTCCAGGCTCTTGAGCTTGGAGCGGTCATCGCTGGAGACCGACGCCGGCGGGATGCGCGCGATCTTGGCCACGATGTCCTCCACCTCGGTGCGGGTGATCTTCTTTTTTTGTTTGCTCTTGGGCAGGATGCGTTGTGCGGCACCGGCCTCGTCGATCACGTCGATCGCCTTGTCGGGCAGGTGACGGTCGTTGATGAACTTGGCCGACAACTCGGCCGCCGCTTGCAAAGCGCCCAGGTCGTACTTGACGCTGTGGTGCTCTTCAAAGCGCGACTTCAGGCCCTTCAGAATCTCCACCGTCTGCTCCACCGTCGGCTCGACCACGTCGACCTTCTGGAAGCGGCGCGACAAGGCCGCGTCTTTCTCGAAGATGCCGCGGTATTCGGTGAAGGTGGTGGCGCCAATGCACTTCATCGCACCCGAGCTGAGCGCGGGCTTGAGCAGGTTGGACGCGTCCAGCGTGCCGCCCGAGGCCGCACCCGCACCGATCAGCGTGTGGATTTCGTCGATGAACAGCACCGCGCCGGGCTGGTCCTTGAGGTGCTTGAGCACGCCCTTCAGGCGCTGCTCAAAATCACCCCGGTACTTGGTGCCGGCCAGCAGTGCGCCCATGTCGAGCGAGTAGACGGTGGCATCAGCCAGCACGTCGGGCACATCGCCTTCGGTGATGCGCCAGGCCAGGCCCTCGGCGATGGCGGTTTTGCCCACGCCGGCTTCGCCCACCAGCAGCGGGTTGTTTTTGCGGCGGCGGCAGAGGATTTGGATCACGCGCTCGACCTCGTGGTCGCGGCCGATCAGCGGATCGATCTTGCCGTCACGCGCCAACTGGTTGAGGTTCTGCGTGAACTGATCCAGCGGCGAGCCCTTGCCGTCGCCGCCGTCGTCTTTCTCGCTCTCGTTGTTGGGGTTGCCGGCGCTGCCTTCAGCGGGCTTGGCCGGCTCGGGCGGGTCGGATTTTTTGATGCCGTGGGCGATGAAATTGACCACGTCCAGGCGCGTCACGCCCTGCTGGTGCAGGTAGTACACCGCGTGCGAATCTTTCTCGCCAAAGATCGCCACAAGCACGTTGGCGCCAGTGACTTCCTTCTTGCCGCTGCCCGTGGACTGCACGTGCATGATGGCGCGCTGAATCACGCGCTGGAAGCCCAGCGTGGGTTGCGTGTCGACCTCGTCGGAGCCGCCCACGGTGGGGGTGTTTTCTTTGATGAATTGCGCCAAGCTCTTGCGCAGGTCATCGATGTTGGCCGAACACGCCCGCAGCACTTCGGCTGCGGACGGGTTGTCGAGCAAGGCCATCAACAGGTGCTCGACGGTGATGAACTCGTGGCGCTGCTGACGCGCCTCGACAAACGCCATGTGCAGGCTGACTTCCAGTTCTTGAGCAATCATGCGGCCTCCATAATGCATTGCAACGGGTGACCACCGCGACGAGCGGCAGCCAGCACCAGTTCAACCTTGGTTGCGGCGACGTCTTTGGTGAAGACGCCACAAACGCCCCGACCGTCATGGTGAATTTTCAACATGATCTGGGTCGCGGTTTCGAGGTCGCGTTTGAAGTATTCCTGCAAAACCATGACCACAAACTCCATCGGGGTGTAATCGTCGTTGAGCAGGACCACCTGATACATGCGAGGCGGTTCGGTTTTCGCCGTTTTCCGCTCAGCCACCACCGAACCCTGGCCGTTGGGCGGCAGGCTCGGTGCAGGGGGTGCGGGCGGCTTGGAAGGAGGATCGTCAGGCATGCAAAAGATTCTATCGACTTGTCACTCGTCGCGTGGTCTGAGACAGATATTGCGCCAGCAGCGGTTTCCACAAGAGCCAGAACAAACACACAGTCGGCCATCATTTCGGCCGCAGCCCGATCAGAGCAGAAAACGGGCCAGCGCGCGGCCACGCGCGGCGGCGGCACCTGGGCCGCGCTGAGTGCGTCACCGCACGGGCACGGTGCCCAGCGCTTGTTCAGCGGGCCCTCAGCGCGGCAGCGCGTAGTCGGCCTGGCTCACGCGGTCGATGCCGCAGTCCAGTGTCTGCACCCAGGCGATGAACTCGCCCACCGCCGCGCCCATGATGGGCGCGCCGTGTTGCGGCACGATCATGTCGATGGGCAAGGCGCTGACCATGCGCGCCCAGTACTTGAGCACCTGCCCGCTCACCATGTAGCGCTGGTGAAACGGCAGCATGTGCGGCAGGTGCGGCGCCAACGACGTGATGGGCTCGCCCGGCGTGCCGCCCAACGACACACCCAGATCGCCGGAGAACAAAATCCGGCTGACCGGGTCCCAGAACTGGAAGTTGCCTTCGGCATGCAGAAAGTGCGCGGGCAGCGCAGAGATCTCAGGCCGCCCCACGCGAATGCGCATACCGGCATCCGGGATGCCCACAATGCGCCCTTCGGTTTTGCCGGGTTTGCAAAAGTGCGGCGCAAAGCGCGCCCACAGCGCGCTGATGTAGAGCTTGGCCTGGGTCGAGGTCATCCAGCGGTCGAGCGAGGCGATGATGTCCGGGTCCGCGTGCGAGGCCAAAATGGTCTGCAAGCGCTGCGGCGGAAAGTGCCGCGAAATGCCCAGAAACAGCTCGTTGTAGGCCAGGTTGCCGCCCGGATCGAGAACGGCGCCGTTGTCGTCGTCAATGATCAGGAACTGGTTGGACTGCACCGCCTCGGCGCCCGGGCCGCTCAGGTCGGTGAACATCAGGCACTGGTGCCCGCCTTGGTTGAAGAGTTCGACCGGCATGGCGCGTGTCCCCGAGGGGTGGGTGTGATGAGCGCGTCAGTCTAGGCCGTGGCGGCGCTGGCGCGGTTGATTGGAGTCAATTGCAGGCCGCGCGGGGCTTGCGTCCATCCCAGCGTCCAAGCGCGTCCTCAGGTGCAAATGGGCGGGCCGAAGCGCAACCAGAAGTCATGCCACAGCGCCCAGCCAGACGCGGCCAGCAGCATCACACCAGCCAGGCGAATGGCCCAAGACTGCGCCTGGGCATGGCCGCTCAGCCGCAGCCACAAGGCCGGGCCCAGCCACAGGCTCACGCCTGAACCCACCGCGAACGCCGCCATCACCCCCGCGCCCTCCGGCGGCGACGCGGCCAAACCCGCCACCACCAGCGCCGACTGCAGCAGCCCGCACGGCCAGGCCACCCAGGCCAGGCCCAACGAGCCCGCGCGGCCGGGGCGAAACACCCGCACCACCTGCGCGTCGCTTGGCCCGGCCACCGTGGTGGCTCCGCCCAGCCGCGCACCCACCGCCTGCGCTGCGCCCTCCAGCCACGCCGGTTGGCGCCCCGTCAGCAGCAGCCAGCCCCCCAGGGCCAGCGCCGCCAAATGCACCATCACCCACAGCGGATGCAACCATGCGGTGGCCGCGCCCAGGCGCGCCAGTGCGCCAACGCTGGCCGCCACCACCGCGCCGCCGAGCGCATAGCTCACCAAGCGACCGGCCAGCATCGCCAACAACGCTTGTTTGTCGCGCCCGCCGCCGCAGGCCCGGGCGATGCCGCCACAGGCTGCGGCACACATGGCCACGCAGTGCGGGCCACCGGCCAATCCCATCAGCAAGGCCGAGACGAAGAGCGCAGAAATCATCGTCAGATGATGCGCGAAAACCGCTCCCTCACGCGGTCGGCCTGCAGATGGCGGTCAAACACCATGGCCACGGCGCGCACGAAGTACCAGCCCAGCGGTGTCACTTGCAGGGCTGCGGGCTCACGCACCACCAGGCCGTGCTCGATCAGCGGCGCCAGCTTCGCCAACTCGGCCTCGAAGTAGCTCGGCACATCGATCAGGTACGACAACTCGATGCTCTCGAACTCCAGCCGCCCCTGGCACATGAGCGCCATGATGACGGCGCGGCGCACCAAGTCGTCGCGAGTGAGCGCCAGGCCGCGCACCACCGGAAATTGGCCACGGCGCACCGCGTCGTAGTACTCGGGCAGGGTCTTGGCGTTTTGGCTGTAGGTGGCGCCCACGCGGCCGATGGACGACACGCCCAGGCCAATCAGGTCGCAATCGGGCTGCGTGCTGTAGCCCTGAAAGTTGCGGTGCAAGCGGCCCTGGCGCTTGGCCGCGGCCAGGCTGTCGGTGGGCAGCGCAAAGTGGTCCATGCCGATGTAGCTGTAGCCGTGGCTGATGAAGCCGGCGATGGCGCCCGAGAGCATGCGCAGCTTGTCTTGCGCCACGGGCAGCTTGCTGGCATCGATGCGGCGCTGCGGCTTGAAGCGCTGCGGCAAGTGGGCGTAGGCGTAAAGCGCAATGCGGTCCGGGCGCAAGCTGCTCACCAGCGCCACCGTGCGCTGCAGCGATTCGGGCGTCTGGTTGGGCAGGCCGTAGATCAGGTCGACATTGGTGGACACGAAACCCAAAGCCCGTGCGGCCTCCATCAGCTCGCGCACGCTGTCAATGCTTTGCACGCGGTGCACGGCCTGCTGCACGGCGGGCTCGAAGTCTTGCACGCCAAAACTCAGGCGGTTGAAGCCGAGCGCGGCCAGATGGCGCAGGCGGTCGGTGGTGACGGTGCGCGGGTCGACCTCGATCGACACCTCGGCCTCGG
>JBEAOO010000220.1:0-5360 GCA_041164825.1 Pseudomonadota bacterium
GGCCAGCAGCAACAACCGTGCGATTCCCGAGCACATGGGCCGCGTCGTCGGTGGCGGCAGCAGCATCAACGCCACCATTTGGGCCCGCCCCTTCAAGGAAGACCTGGAACACTGGGCACGCGAAAGCGGCAACTCAGACTGGGGCTACGAGCACGGCCTGAGCATCTACCGCCGCATGGAAAATTGGCAGGGCCAGCCCGATGCCCGCTACCGCGGCCAAGGCGGCCCGGTGTGGTGCCAGCCTGCCGCCAACCCGCACCCGATCGCGCCGGCCATGCTGCAGGCCTGCCGTGAGATGGGTCTGCCGGTACTGGACGACCAAAACGGCGCTCGCGAAGAACTGCCGCGCGGCTTTGCACTGATGAACCAGATCATCCGCGAGGGCCGGCGCCAAAGCATGGCGCGCGCCTACCTCTACCCGGTGCTGTCGCAAGCCAACGTGACGCTGCTCGTCAACACCCACGTTGACCGCCTCAACTTTGCCGGCACCCGCGCCACAGGCGTGGAGATCAACCGGGGCGGCGTGCGCAGCGCCATCCAGGCCAAGACCGAAGTCATCGTCAGCTCGGGCGGCATCAACACGCCCAAGCTGCTGATGCTCAGCGGCATTGGCGACGAGATGCAGCTGCGTGAGCACGGCATCAAGCCGCTGGTGCACTCGCCCGAAGTGGGCCAGAACTTCCAGGACCACATCCTGCACGGCGGCTGCATCTGGGAGCCCAAGGAACACATACCCCACCGCAACAGCGCGGCCAACGTGGCGGGCTTCTTGATGAGCCAACCGGGCCTGGCCGCGCCCGACGTGAACCTGGTACAGATCGAGCTGCCCTACGCCAGCGACGTGATCGGCAAGCAATATTCGCCGCCCAACACCTCGTGGGCGCTGTGCGCTGGCTTGGTCGCGCCCAAGAGCCGCGGCCAGATCAAGCTGCGCTCGGTCAACCCGGCCGACCGCCCCGTGGTCGACGCCCGCTTCATGAGCCACCCCGACGATGTGAAGGCCCTGGCCTACGGCATCGAGGTGTGCCGCGAGATCGGCAACTCCTCGGCCATGAAGGATTACGTCAAGCGCGAGGTGGCGCCTGGCAAGAAGCTGGCGGGCCAGGAGATGGACGACTTTGTGCGCAACGGCGCCACCACCTACTTCCACCAGTCCGGCACCTGCCGCATGGGCTCGGACCGCCTGGCCGTGGTGGATGCCCAGCTGCGCGTCAACGGCGTGCAGAACCTGCGCATTGCCGACAGCTCGATTGCGCCGCGCATCCCGCGCGTGGCCACGATGGCGACCTGCGCGCTGATCGGCGAGCGCATGGCCGAGATCCTCGCTGCCAAAGCTTGATCCTGACCCCCCTCCCAACGTGACCCTGCAACGCCCCCTGCCGCCCCGGCGGGGGGCCTCATTCCCCACGGTGCGCTGCGTCAACCGTGTCGCCACCACCACTCACAACATCTGAAAGAAGGCTCCCATGGACTCCCAACTCTTCATCGACAACGAACTCCGCGCCGCCTCCAATGGCGCCACCTTTGAGCGCCGCCACCCCACCAGTGGCGAGCTGGTGACCCGCGCTGCTGCCGGCACCGTGGCCGACGCCGTGGCCGCCGCCGACTCGGCCGCTCTGGCCTTCAAGAGCTGGCGCCACACGGGGCCGTCTGAGCGCCGCCGCATCTTGCTGAAGGCCGCCGACGCGCTGGAAGCACGCACCCCGCAGTTCATCGAAGCGATGGCGGGCGAAGTGGGCTCGGCGGCGCTGTGGGCCGGCTTCAACGTGCACCTGGCGGCCAATGTGTTCCGCGAAGCGGCTTCGCTGGCCACCCAGATCCAGGGCGAAACGCTGCCCACCGACAAGCCCGGCGCGATCTCGATGACCGTGCGCCAGCCGGCGGGCGTGATCCTGAGCATCGTGCCGTGGAACGGCCCGGTGGTGCTGGCCGCCCGCGCCATCGCCTACCCGCTGGTGTGCGGCAACACGGTGGTGTTCCGCGCCTCCGAGAGCAGCCCACGCACCCACCTGCTGGTGGCCGACGCGCTGAAGGAAGCGGGCCTGCCCGCTGGTGCGCTCAACATGTTGACCAACGCCCCGGCAGACGCCCCCGAAGTGATCGACGCGCTGATCGCCCACAAGGCCATCCGCCGCATCAATTTCACCGGCTCCACCCGCGTCGGCCGCATCATTGCGCAAAAGGCCGCCACGCAGCTCAAGCGCTGCCTGCTGGAGCTGGGTGGCAAGTCGCCGCTGGTGGTGCTGGACGACGCCAACATCGACGAGGCCGTCAAGGCTGCGGTGTTCGGCTCCTTCCTGTATCAAGGCCAGATCTGCATGTCGACCGAGCGCCTGGTGGTGGATGAATCGGTGGCCGATGAGTTCGTGCAGAAGTTTGCCGCCAAGGCCCGCGAGCTGGTGGCCGGCGACCCGATGCAGAACCCCGGTTGCGTGATCGGCCCGATGGTGTCGAAAGATTCCGGCGCACGCTTGAACGCGATGATCGACGACGCGCTCGGCAAGGGTGCTCGCCTGGCCTGTGGTGGCATGGCCGATGGCGCCGTGATGCCGGCCACCATCGTCGACCACGTCAAGCCCGGCATGAAGATCTATGACGAAGAGACCTTCGGCCCGATCACCACCGTGGTGCGCGTGAAGGGCGTGGACGAAGCCATCGCGGTGGCCAACGACACGGCTTATGGCCTGTCCTCGGGCGTGTTTGGCCGCGACGTGACGCGTGCGCTGCAGGTGGCGATGCAGATCGACACCGGCGCCTGCCACGTCAACGGCGCCACTGTGCAAAACGAGGCCCAGGCACCGTACGGTGGCACCAAGGACAGCGGTTATGGCCGCTTCGACGGCCGGTCCGTGATCGACGAGTTCACCGAGGTGAAGTGGATCACCATCGAGCCGTCGGTGCAGCAGTACCCGGTCTGATCTCAGGACTCTGCCGAGGCCGCGCCGCGGCCTCGCATGCGTGCAAGGGCTGGCTTCGTGTCAGCCCTTTTGCCGCCCGCCGCAAGCTCACGGCTTGAGCGATCCGCCGCTCAATCGGGCCACACCGGCTGCGCAAACGCAACCGCCAAAAAGTCCACCATCCGCCGCACTTTGGGCGCCAGCTGTTTGCGGCTGGGATAAACCGCATAAATGCCGAGCTCGGTCGAGCGGTAGGCCGGCAGCACCTCCACCAAGGCGCCGGAAGCCAAGTGCTCACCCACCAAAAACGACGGCTGAAGGATCAAGCCCTTGTGCGCCAGGGCGGCCACGCAGCAGGCCTCACCACTGCTGCTGCGCATGCGCGGGTTCACCTTCACCACCACCGCACCCTCGGGCCCCTCAAAGTGCCAGTGCTCGCCAGTGGCCAGCAGCTTGAAGCTGAACACCGGGTGGGCGGCAAGATCGGCAGGGTGGCGAACGGCCGCGCGTTCGCGCAGGTACTGCGGGCTGGCGCACAAGATCAGCCGCGTGGCCGCGAGCCGCCGGCTCACCAGCGACGAGCTCGGCAGCCGCGCAATGCGCACCGCCACGTCGTATCCCTCGTCCACCAGATCCACCAAGCGGTCGCCGTGGGTCACATCGAGCAGCAGGTTCGGGTGCTCGTCCATGAAGCGCGGCCACAACGGAGCCAGGTGCATCAGCCCAAATGTCACCGGCGCACTCACCCGCAACTCGCCCTTCACATCACCTGCGTGTTGCGTGACCTCGACCTCGGCATCCACCAAGCCCGAGAGCAGATCGCGGCAGCGGTCGTGGAACAACTCGCCTTCGCGCGTGAGTGACAAGCGGCGGGTTGTGCGCTGCAAGAGTCGCACGCCCAAGCGCGTTTCCAACTCGCCC
Organism: Pseudomonadota bacterium; assembly: GCA_041164825.1. Lineage (GTDB taxonomy): Bacteria > Pseudomonadota > Gammaproteobacteria > Burkholderiales > Burkholderiaceae_C > JBEAOO01. Next base: position 3,819 of record JBEAOO010000220.1, read on the forward strand.
ACCAAGCGCGACACCACCGACTTCGACATCTGCAGCGCATCGGCCCCGCGGACAAAGCTGCCGGCATCCACCACCGCCACAAAGGCCTGCATTTCAAGGAAACGGTCCATGGCGGAATTGTCCTTGTTTCAAGGTCAGTGCCTCCCGGCGCGGGTGATTTATCAAAGACGCATCGGCTCCTAAAGTGACGCCCAGAGCAGCACGGGTCTCTACCGATGCACCGACTGCAGAAGCACGCTGATCTTGCCCTTGACCTGGCCGACGCCGCCCATGACCTCATCGCTTTGCCGCCGAACCCTGCGCTGGACCCTCGCCGCTGCGCTCGTCACAGCCACCGCCTGGAGTGCCGCCGCACCCGCCATCGAGGTGCTGGGCCAGGACCACAGATTCCCCCACCAGATCTCCGGTCTGCCGGCCAAGCTGTCCGACTTCACCGACCTCGACATCAACCGCTTCACCACGAGCGATGGCGTGCAGTTGGCCTACTGGGCCGCAGGCACCGGCAAGCCGCTGATCATCGTGCCGGGCTGGGCCGCCAGCGGGGCCGACATGATCAACGTGATGTACCTGTTGCGCCAGCATCGCCGCGTCTACGTGCTGGATCCGCGCAACCAAGGCTTGTCCGAGCATGTGGACCGAGGCGGCCGCATGGCGCGCTTTGCCGTCGACTTGAAGGAGTTCAGTGATCACCTGGGCCTGGCCTCGGCCGACTACTGCGGCTGGTCCATGGGCGCGGCCGTGCTGTGGAGCCGCATCGATCTGTTCGGCACGCAAGGCATGAACAAGCTCGTGTTCGTGGACGAGCCCGTCTCGATCTACGCCCATGCCGATTGGTCAGAGCAGCAGCGCTTGCAGGCCGGCGGTATGACCTCGTCGATCGAGCGCATGGTGGCCAGCTTCACCGCTGGTGCGCCCAGTCACAGCCTGATCGTCGACATGAAGGCCTTGGAGCGCCACGCGATGCAAGACGCCAAGCCTTTCGCCAACTCCAACAGCTTCGCGCAGGCCGTGGTCCGCAACGACCCGAAGGCGCTGGCTCGTGTGCTGTTCGACCACGCGGCCAACGACTGGCGCGACGTCATCCAGCACAAGATCAAGGTGCCCACCGCCATCTTCTCCGGAGAGCAAAGCAACAACCTGCCGAGTCAGCGCTGGATGCAGCAGCAGATCCCCGGCGCCGAATTGCATGTCTACACCACGGCCGAAGAGGGCGACCACTTCCTCATGGCCAAGAACCCGGTGAAGTTCAGCACCGACTTGCTGCAGTTCCTGAACCGCTAAGCCCCGGCAATTTTCACCCCCGCGGGCTGCCCGAAGGGCAACCCTTCTCTCCCCCACCCAAAAAGGAAATACACCATGCCCGTCGTCCGAGTCAGTTGGTTTGAAGGCAAAGACGCCACCGCAAAAGAAGCCGTGGCCGCAGAAATCACCGCCAGCATCGTCAAGAACACTGGCACCGACCCGAATTACATCTACGTGATCTTTGAAGATGTCGCGCCCTCCAACTGGGCCGGTGCCGGGAAACTCTTCGGGGACGTGAAG
>JBEAOO010000221.1:0-4454 GCA_041164825.1 Pseudomonadota bacterium
GCTGCTCGCTGAGGTTGAAGGCGCAGAGCACACGCTGACCTTTGAACTCGCGTTCAAAGGCCAACAGCTGCGGATGCTGCGGCAACAGGGTCAGCGCGCCACGCAGCATCACGGGCTGCTGCTTGCGCCACGCCAGCAGGTGGCGGTAGAAGTTGAGCAACGAGGCGGGATCGGCGTCTTGCACACTGACCGCCAGCGCGCGGTGGTCGTTGCTGACCGGCAACCAGGGTTGGTGGGTCGATCCGGCGGGGCCAAAACCGAGCTGTGCATCGCTGCCGTTCCACGCCATGGGCGTGCGGCAGCCATCGCGGCCTTTGAACTCGGGCCACATGGTGATGCCGTACGGGTCTTGCAGGTCTTCAAACGCCACGTCGGCTTCGGTGAGGCCGAGCTCGTCGCCTTGGTAGATGCAGACGCTGCCGCGCAGGCTGAGCTGCAGCGCCGCGGCCAATCGCAGCAGCTTGGCGTGCAGCGAGGGGCTTTGCTCGCCGCCCCAGCGGGTGGCCAAGCGGGTGCAGTCGTGGTTGGACAGCGCCCAGCAGGCCCAGCCCAGATCGGGCGTGGCGGCCACGCGCTCGAACTTGTCGACCACGCCGTGGACGTAGGCGGCGGTGCGGTCGGGCGAGAGCAGGTCAAAGCAATAGCCCATGTGCAGCTTGTCGCCGCCAGCGGTGTATTGCGCCACCATCAGCATGCCCGACTCGTCGCCGATCTCGCCCACCATGGTGGTGTTCGGGTATTGGTCGGTGAGCGCGCGCATGCGCTGCAAAAAGCCCAGCGCTTCGGGGCGGCTGCGGTCGTAGATGTGGTGCTGCCAGGCATACGGGTTGCTGGCGGCCACGGTGGGGTTGCTGCCATCGGGCTGGCCGGCGCCGGGGTTGGACCGCAATTGCGCGTCGTGGAAACAGAAGTTGATGGCGTCGAGGCGGTAGCCGTCCACACCCATGTCGAGCCAGAACTTCACCGAGGCCAATAGCGCGTCCTGCACCTCGGGGTGGTGGAAGTTGAGGTCGGGCTGGCTGGCCAAAAAGTTGTGCAGGTAGTACTGGCGGCGGCGGGTGTCCCACTGCCACGAGCTGCCGCCGAACACGCTCAGCCAGTTGTTGGGCGGGTTGCCGTCGTCTTTGGCGTCGGCCCACACGAACCAATCGGCTTTGGCGTTGTCGCGGCTGCTGCGGCTCAGGGCAAACCAGGGGTGCTGGTCGGAGCAGTGCGAGAGCACTTGGTCGATCATCACCTTCAGACCCAGCGCGTGGGCACGGTCGATCAGGGTTTTGAAGTCGACCAAGGTGCCGAACATCGGGTCGATGTCGTTGTAGTCGCTGACGTCGTAGCCGAAGTCCTTCATCGGGCTCTTGAAGATCGGCGACAGCCACACCGCGTCCACGCCGAGCGAGGCGATGTAGGGCAGGCGCGCGGTGATGCCGGGCAGGTCACCAATGCCGTCGCCGTTGCTGTCTTGGAAGCTGCGCGGGTAGACCTGATAGATCACGCCGCCACGCCACCATTCGCTGTTGGGGGCTTTGACCGGGAAGGGATGGGCGCTCATGGCTGGGTGGGGCAAGGTGGGTTCAAACAGGCGGGCTTGGGTGCGTGTGCCGGTGCAGATCTCAGGCCAAGCGGGCGAGCAGCACGCCCCAGGGGGCAAAGCTCACCGAGCCACCAGCCACGGTGGTGCCGTTGCAGCCGCTGTCGGGCAAGGCAGTGGCCGTGCCGAGGTGGGTGGGCAAGCTCAGCAGGGCCGGTTTGTCGCTCAGGTTGAAGGCGCACAGCACGCGCTGGCCGGCGTGCTCGCGCACGAAGGCAAACACCTGCTCGTCTTGGGGCAGCAGCGCCATCTCGCCGTGGATCAGCGCGGGCTGGCTGCGGCGCCACTGCAGCAGGTGGCGGTAGTGGTGGTAGAGCGAGCTGGGGTCGGCCAACTGCGCGTCAACGGCCAGCGCGCGGTGGCTCTCGGACACCGGCAGCCAGGACGGGGTGACGCTGCCCGCGGCGCCAAAGCCGAGGTCGGGCGCGGCGGCTTCCCAGGCCATCGGTGTGCGGCAACCATCGCGGCCTTTGTACTCGGGCCACATGGTGATGCCGTAGGGGTCCTGCAGGTCCTCGAACGCCAGTTGCGCTTCAGGCAGGCCGAGCTCGTCGCCTTGGTAGAGGCAGGCGGTGCCGCGCAGCGTGAGCTGCAGGGCCGCCGCCAGCCGCAGCAATCCGGCCGGCGGCTGGGCGCCGCCCCAGCGCGTGGCCACGCGTGGGATGTCGTGGTTGGTGAGCGCCCAGCAGGGCCAGCCGCTGCCCACCACGTCGTTGAAGCGGCTGAACACGCCGTGCAAAAACGGGGCGCTGTGCGGCTCGCCGAGCAGGTCGAAGCAGTAGGCCATGTGCAGCTTGTCGCCGCCACCGGTGTACTCGGCCACGCGGGCCAGGCCATCGTCGTCACCGATCTCGCCGACCATCGTCGTTTCGGGGTACTCATCGACCAAGGCGCGCAGGCGTTGCAAGAAGGCCAGGTTCTCGGGCTGGCTCTTGTCGAAGTGGTGCCACTGCCAGGCGTAGGGGTTGACCGGGCTGACGGCCGGGTCGCTGCCATCGGGCATGCCGCGGCCGGGGTTGTCGCGCAGCTGGCGGTCGTGGAAGTAGAAGTTCACCACGTCGAGGCGGTAGCCATCGACACCCAGCTCCAGCCAGAACTTCACGCAGGCCAACACCGCGTCTTGCACAGCGGGGCAGTGGAAGTTGAGGTCGGGCTGACTGGTGAGAAAGTTGTGCAGGAAGTACTGACGGCGGCGGGTGTCCCACTGCCAGGCGCTGCCGCCGAAGATGCTGAGCCAGTTGTTGGGCGGGTTGCCGTCGTCTTTGGCGTCAGCCCACACATACCAATCGGCTTTGGCGTTGTCGCGGCTGCTGCGGCTCAGGGCGAACCAAGGGTGCGCATCGGCCGTGTGCGAATACACCTGGTCGATCATCACCTTCAGGCCGAGCTCGTGGGCGCGGGTCACCAGTGCGCGGAAGTCGTCGAGCGTGCCGAACATCGGGTCGACATCGCAGTAGTCGCTGATGTCGTAGCCGAAGTCCTTCATCGGGCTCTTGAAAAACGGCGACAACCAGATGCCGTCGGCGCCGAGGGCGGCGATGTGGTCGAGCCGGCGCGTGATGCCGGGCAGATCGCCCACACCGTCACCGTTGCTGTCTTGGTAGCTGCGCGGGTAGATCTGGTAGATCACGCCGCCGCGCCACCAGCCGCTGTTGGCAGCCTGGGTCATCTCGGGTACTTCCTCATCTCGGCCAAACACGCCTTGGCCCAACACACGTTGCGGCGCCGTTCTTTGGTGGCAACCGCTTCCCAGTCCGGGGCCCGCAGGCGCCGGTCGTTCGTGAGGCGCACATCAGCACCCAGGTGCCCATGTGCGCCCACGCTCACCCCTTGATGGCGCCGGCCGTCAGGCCTGACACGATCTTTTGTTGGAACACCAGCACCAAGATCACCAGTGGCACGGTGACGATCACCGAGGCGGCCATGATGCTGCCCCAGGGCACTTCATACGCCGTGGCGCCCGTGATGAGCGAGATGCCGACGGGCACGGTGCGCTGGCTGTCGTCCGACACAAAGGTGAGCGCAAACAAGAACTCGTTCCAGGCACCGATGAAGGCCAACAGGCCGGTCGACACCAGGGCCGGTGCGAGCAGCGGCATGAACACCTCGAAGATGATGCGCAGCGGGCCGCAGCCGTCCATGATGGCGGCTTCTTCGAGCTCCTTGGGCAGGCCGCGCATGAAGGTGGTCAGGATCCAGACCGTGAAGGGCAGGGTAAAGATCGTGTAGGGCACGACCAGGCCGATCGAGCGGTTGTACAGGCCCAGCGCCTGCATCAGCTCGAACATGCCCGACAGCACCGCCACCTGCGGGAACATCGACACCGCCAAGATCGCCAGCATCAGCGTGCCCTTGCCCTTGAACTGGATGCGGCCCAGCGCGTAGGCGGCCGTCACAGCCATCAGCATGGAGATGATGACCGTGACCGAGGCCACCATCACCGAGTTGGCCAGCTGGCGCCCGAAGGGCTGACGCCCCTCGAACAGCTGCACGTAGTTCTTGATGGTGGGGGCGTCGGGGATCAGCGACGCGCTGAACAGGGCGGTCCCCGTTTTCAGCGAGGTGGCCACCGTGTACAGAAAGGGGTAGACCGACACGACGACGACCAGGGCCGCCAGCGCGTAGAGGACCACATTGCCCCAAAGCGGACGTTGGTTCATCAGTTGGACTCCTCATTGAGCTTGACGCGGGCGGCACGCATGAACACGAGTGCCGACAAAAAGATGATCAGGGTGAGCGAGGTGGACGCCGCCGAGCCATAGCCCAGGTTGCCGTTGTCCACCATCTCGCGCCGCACAAAACCCGACATGCTGATGGTGCTGCCGCTGTTGGAGGTCAACACGAAGATCAGGTCGAAGATGCGCAG
>JBEAOO010000222.1:0-2508 GCA_041164825.1 Pseudomonadota bacterium
TGCCATTGGCGGTAGGGCAGCCCTTCGAGTTTCTCGGCGGGATCAGCGCTTTTCGCCCAGCGACCAACGAGCAGGCGTGCCGGAATACCCGCGGCACGGAGCGTCGCGACCATCAGGCCGCCGAGGCCGCCGCAGTCACTGGCACCATTGGCGAGCACCGCTGAAGCGCAGCGATCAAGGTCATTGGTGTATGCGTAGTGCAGGCTACGCACGTGACGCAGGGCACGGCGGGCGAAGGCGAGGGCGTGTTCACCCTCGTGCGGGCGTAGGTCGGCCGTGTCGAGCCCGTGCTGGAAGGCCTCGCTGGTCCAATCGCTGACCGCATTCGCAGCCAGCGCAGCGGCACGCTCCGCCACCGGCAAAGCAGGAACGGGATCCTGGTCAGCACCGTCCGTCAGCGTCCGGCTGCGTAGTTCCAAGCGCATCGACCAGATGCTGGTGGCGCGTTGGCCCTGGCGTTTACCAGCATCGAGTTCGCCGATCAGCAATGGACGATGCCACACGGAACGATCCTGAGCTTTTTTTCCGGCGGGAACGAGATCGACCGACACCACGCGCTGTCCCGAAATCGTAGCCGGACCGGCGACCACGAACTGCCAGCGTTTGGCCTCCAGTTTCGGCGCGTTGATGTCGGCTTGCAGGCGCACATCGATGTTAACCGGCTCGCCGAGGGTGACGTGCGTTGCTGGCAGCGGCGTATGCGCGAGTACCCGTGCTGCGTTGAGTGCGCGTTGCTGGGCGTCCACCGCCAGCAAGGGCAGTGGGCCGAGTGCAATCACCGCGAAGAAAACCAGACAGCGAAGGCGAGGTGGCAACACGCCATCACGATGCGTGCTGCCTGCCATCAAGGCAATCCTCAGCAAAGGATTCTTGCTCCCTGGGAGCGCCGGCTCAATGCCGTTTAGCTAAGAACCGTCGTTTTCAGGTTCTTTCTCTTGGTTTTCTTCCGTCGCCTTAGGCCGCGTGGGGATTTGCAGAGCCGTGGATAGGATCGTCCGGGTCTGACGCGGTCGCGATTTCTCCAGAGGGTGGCGAGTGCGTACTGCCATTCGCGTTCGATGGCGTGGGGGTCTTTGATGGCCAGGCAGAGGAGTGTTTTGGTGATGTCCGCCATGAGGAGGCGGTTGAAGCGGTAGGGAAAGGTGGTGGCTGATTCGGCCGGTTCCTCGCCGGTGGCGATGCGTTCTGCGACTTTGCGGCGCATCTCGACTTCGAGTTCTCCGGTGAGGTAGATGAAGGTCATGATGGCGGCGATTTCTTGGTGGATGCCATCAGCGAAGCGGGTGTGGAAGTCTTCGAGTCCGTGCCATTGCTTGCCTTCGCGGAAGGCGGTTTCGATGTTCCATCGTTGGGCATAGACGGCCCAGAGTTCGGCGGCGGTGATGGTCGGATCGAGGAGCGAGGTGGCGAGTACGCGTTCCGGATTGGCTGGGTCGCGCACGAAACGGACGGTCAGCGGCTGGTCTCCAGGGAAACGTCGGTACCCGTTGTGGATGGGAGCAAACGTGACGGTTCGCTCAGGGTCGGTCGAGGCGAGAAAGTCGATGAAGTCAGCCGTTTTCGCCACTGCCGTGGTGTTCATGCGGATGATGAAGTGAGCCTCACGTGCACGCACGGCATGGAAGAACTCCATGCCCGGATAGCCCCGATCACCCAGCACCACATCGTCTTTCCCAAGGTGACTCAGCAGACGCATGCCCGCTTCACGTTCACCCAGATCATACCCGCCGACCTCCCATGCGGCTGGCTGATTGGCGCCCACATCCCAGAGCACCACCAACCCCGCTTGCGGACACGGTGCGGTCTGCTGATTGCGCGGACAACCGAACACCTTTTTCAACTCGGCGCTCATCGGCAACGACAACCGCGTCCCATCTATCGCATGCACCCGCAAACCGTGGAACGACAGCCGCGGCAATTCCCGAGCGCGCGTCAACGTTGCCCGCACGCCAGCAAAGGACGCCTGACACTCCGCAGGTGACAGCTTCTTGCGTGCCTGGCAAAACGCACTGCGACCGGGCTCCTTCTGCAACCACCCCAACTCACGGCCCAGCACCAGGCGCAGTTCATGCAGCGCACGGCTATAACTACGATGACCCAACACCGACATGGTGATCAGCGTCAGGAACACCGCTCGCGGACCAAGCGTTCCTCGCCGACGCTGGAAACACGACGGCAGGCCAGCCAGCACCTGACCGATAAGAGTGGGGAAAACAGCGGGGAAATCAGAGATCTGCATCAAGGCCGGCGCCTCGAAAGCAGATCGATGTCAAGTGGAATTTCTTGGGTTCTTAGCTAAACGGCATTGAGCCGGCGCTCCCAGGGAGTAAGAATTTTGCCACGACGGTGATTCCGATTGGCGCACGTTCACGTCGATACGAATAGGCCGTTTGACCTCTGATCACATCCGTGATCTCGTCAGGCATGGACCTCGCTACGTCATCACTGCCTCAACGCGCCTGGACGGTGTGGGCGTGGCGTGGGCTGACGCTCGCGATCCTGGCGATC
>JBEAOO010000223.1:0-15697 GCA_041164825.1 Pseudomonadota bacterium
AGTAATACTGAGGCCGAGGTCTGAAATTATTCCGGATAAAACTATTCAAATATTTCATGCCATAAAGCAAAAAGCCCGGTCAACCCGGGCGTTTTTGTTTCTCGCATCAGCAGCTTTTCAGCCACTCCACACGGTTGTCAGTTCCCCTGCGACGCGACACCCACATCAGGCATCAATATTCGCCGCCCGCAGCGCATTGGTCTCAATGAAATCGCGGCGCGGTTCCACTTCGTCGCCCATGAGCATGGTGAAGACCTTGTCGGCTTCGATGGCGTCGTCGATCTGCACGCGGAGCAGGCGGCGGACGGTTGGGTCCATGGTGGTTTCCCAGAGCTGGGCGGGGTTCATTTCGCCCAAGCCCTTGTAGCGCTGGCGGCCGACGGCGTTTTCGGCCTGGCCCATTAGCCAGGCCATGGCCACACGGAAGTCGCCGGCCTTGGCGTCGCGCTGGCGGTCGCCTTCACCGCGCTTGACCACGGCATCTGCGGTCAACAGATCTTTGAAGGTCACACCGGCGCGGGCCAGGGCTTCGTAGTCGGCGCCGTGCACAAAGTCGCTGGTGATGACGCTGCTCTTGACGTTGCCGTGGTGACGGCGGCTGATGCGCAGGATGTGTTTGTCGCTGCGCTCGTCAAACACGGCTTCCACTTCGGCGTCGTGCAGGGCGGCTTTGAGCGCAATGGCGCTGGTTTCGGCGCTGCCCACGTCGTCGAGGTTGAGCACCAGGCCATCGCTGATGGCGCGCAGGGCTTCCACGTCCATCCAGTTGCTCAGGCGGGTGATGACGCTGGTGGCGGCCACGTAGGCGCGGGCCAGTTCGTTGAGTGCTTCGCCTTGCAGCGCGGGCCTGCCTTCACCAGGTTCGATGATGGCGCTGTCGAGCGCCACGCGCAGCAGGTAGGCGTCGAGCTCGGTGCCATCCTTCAAATACTGCTCGTGCTTGCCTTGTTTGACCTTGTAGAGCGGCGGCTGGGCGATGTAGATGTGGCCGCGCTCCACCAGCTCGGGCATCTGGCGGTAGAAGAAGGTGAGCAGCAAGGTGCGGATGTGGGCGCCGTCGACGTCGGCGTCGGTCATGATGATGATGCGGTGGTAGCGCAGCTTGTCGGGGTTGAAGTCGTCACCCCCCATGCCTTTGCCAATGCCGGTGCCAAGCGCGGTGATCAGCGTGAGAATTTCGTTGCTGGCCAGCAGCTTCTCGTAGCGCGCTTTTTCCACGTTCAAGATCTTGCCGCGCAGGGGCAAGATGGCCTGGAACTTCCGGTCGCGGCCTTGTTTGGCCGAGCCGCCTGCGGAATCGCCCTCGACGATGTAGATCTCGCACATCGCCGGGTCTTTTTCCTGGCAGTCGGCCAGCTTGCCGGGCAGGCCCATGCCGTCGAGCACGCCCTTGCGGCGGGTCATTTCACGGGCTTTGCGGGCGGCGTCGCGGGCGCGGGCGGCGTCCACGATCTTGCTGCAGATGGTTTTGGCGTCGAGCGGGTTCTCAAGCAGCCAGTCGGTCAGCAAGCGGCTGACGATGTCTTCCACCGGGGCGCGCACCTCGCTGCTCACCAGCTTGTCTTTGGTCTGGCTGCTGAACTTGGGCTCGGGCACCTTGATGCTGACCACGCAGGCCAGGCCTTCGCGCATGTCATCGCCAGTGATGTCGACCTTGGCCTTTTTGGCGATCTCGTTGTCTTCGATGTACTTGTTGATCACCCGCGTCATGGCGGCGCGCAGACCGGTGAGGTGGGTGCCGCCGTCGCGCTGCGGGATGTTGTTGGTGAAGCAGAGCACGTTCTCGCTGAACGACTCGTTCCACTGCATCGCCACTTCGACGCCGACGTTGGTGCCCTGGTCACTGGTCTTGTCGCCCACGGCGTGAAAGATGTTCGGGTGCAGGACTTTCTTGCCCTTGTTCACAAACTCCACAAAGCCCTTCACGCCACCGGCGTAGGCAAAGTTGTCTTCTTTGTTGTTGCGCTCGTCCACCAGGCGGATCTTCACGCCATTGTTCAAAAACGACAGCTCGCGCAGGCGCTTGGCCAAGATCTCGTAGTGGAACTCGTTGTTCTGCTGAAAGATTTCGGTGTCCGGCAAAAAGTGCACCTCGGTGCCGCGCTTGTCGGTGTCGCCGGTGATGCGCATGGGGCTGGTTTCCACGCCGTTGCGGATCTCAATCAGGCGGTCTTGCGGCACGCCTTGTTTGAAGTCGATCTGGTGAATCTTACCGTCGCGGCGCACCATCAGGCGCAGCCACTTGCTCAAGCCGTTCACGCAGCTCACACCAACGCCGTGCAAGCCGCCTGAGACCTTGTAGCTGTTTTGGTTGAACTTGCCGCCCGCGTGCAGTTCGGTCAGCGCGATCTCGGCCGCCGAGCGCTTGGGTTCGTGCTTGTCGTCCATCTTCACACCGGTCGGAATGCCGCGGCCGTTGTCGGTGACGGAAATCGAGTTGTCGGTGTGGATGGTGACGACGATGTCGTCACAGTGGCCAGCCAGTGCCTCGTCAATCGAGTTGTCGACCACCTCAAACACCAGGTGGTGCAAGCCGGTGCCGTCGGACGTGTCGCCGATGTACATGCCGGGGCGCTTGCGCACGGCTTCCAGGCCTTCCAAGATCTGGATGCTGCCTTCGCCGTAGGCGGCGGACGCGTCCGAACCGGTGGAAATGGCCTGGCCCTCGGCCGACGGCACCTCGCGACGCGTGACGCCATCGTCGCCGGGTTGGGGGGCTTGGGCAGGGGTTTGATCACTCATGGCAGGGCTTTGCTTTTCTACACTCACACGCACGGGGCGCGTCGGTCCATCCGAAAGGGGTCACGTTCAAAAGGCGCCGCCGTTGCAGAACGCAACAACGTGCCTGAGGCGGGCACACAGGCCAGCCGCCGGTCGCGCTCAAATGCGCATCGGCATCACCACGTACTTGAAGCCGGGCAACTCGGGCGTGGTGATCAGCGCGCTGGAATTGGTGTCCTGCAGCTCGATCTTGATCATCTCGACGCTCATGTTCGAGAACGCGTCCATCAGGTAAGTGACGTTGAAGCCGATCTCGATGGCGTCACCGCCGTAATCGACTTCGAGTTCTTCTTTGGCCTCTTCCTGCTCGGCGTTGCTCGACGCAATGCGCAGCGCGCCGGGCTCAAAGTTGACGCGCACACCCTTGAACTTGTCGCTGGTCAGAATGGCCGCGCGTTGCAGGCTCGACAAGAAAGCGACACGACCCAAGGTCAACGAATTCTTGTGGTTCTTGGGGATCACGCGGTTGTAGTCCGGGAACTTGCCTTCAACCAACTTGGTGACGAATTCCATGCCGTTGAAGCTGAATTTGGCCTGGTTACCGGCAAATCGCATCTCGATGGGCGCATCAGCGCCTTCCTTCTCGTCCTTCAGCAAGCGCTGCAGTTCGAGCACGGTCTTGCGCGGCAAGATCACTTCTTGCTTCGGGATTTCGACATCGAGCGTCGCTTGTGCCAGCGCCAAACGGTGGCCATCGGTGGCCACCAGCGTCAGCGTTTGGCCTTCGGCCACGAACAAGATGCCGTTGAGGTAGTAGCGGATGTCGTGCACCGCCATCGCGAAGTGCACCTGGTTGATCAGGCTCTTGAGCGTCTTCTGCGGCACGCTGAACACGGGACCGAAATCGGCCGCTTCTTGCACCAGCGGGAAATCATCGGCTGGCAGGCTTTGCAACGTGAAGCGGCTTTTGCCTCCTTGCAGCGTGAGCTTGTTTTGGTTGGCCGTGAGGCTGACGTTTTGATCGGCCGGCAGCGAGCGAAGGATGTCGATCAGCTTGCGTGCGGCCACGGTGGTCGCGAAGTTGCCGGCATCGCCACCCAGCTCGGCGGTGGTGCGCACCTGTATTTCAAGGTCTGACGTGGTCAGCTCGATTTGGTCATCGGTCTTGCGGATCAGCACATTGGCGAGGATGGGCAGGGTGTGGCGGCGTTCAACGATGCCGGCCACGGCTTGCAGGGCGCTCAAAACTTTTTCTTGTGCTGTCTTCAAGACAATCATGTGAACCTCTCAAAGTAGTCGTCTTAGTAGAGCAGGGCCCCAACGGTGGACAAGCCCATTTTCTCTTTTTCCAACAAGCCTTTAGCTCATCAACAACCCTGTGCATTCAGCACGGATTGTGAAGGCCTTCATCGATAACAACTTTCAGCTTGGCGCCAAAGCTGTGGACAAGCATCAAGTTGTTCAAAACTTGTCCACAGACTTGTGCATTGACAAACCGCATTTTGCGTTGAGTTCAACGGCACTTTCATGTCCAAAACCCATCGACTTGTCCACCCCGGATTCCTTTTCCCCACCCGGTCTTGAATTTTTGTTCTCTGTTCTATTTGCTTGGTTTTCAAGGTCTCAAAGGTAGTCGTCATAGTAGGTGTCAGACACTTTCTGTGGACAAGTCACTTTTCACTCATCAAATCAAGCACTTGCATCGTTTTGAACCCTGTGCGCCGAAACGCCGATTGAGCGGGACTCAGCGATAACAACTTTGGCGAGGCCCATTTTTCTGTGGATAACTCCGAAGTTGTTCCCGACTTGTCCCCAGCGTTGTGCGTTGACAGGCTGTTTGGGGCCGGCAAACTGCGCTCCTTCGTTCATCAACCCTTCAATGTTTGTTCCAGCACGTGGAGTTGCTGGTTGAGCTCGGTGTTCTTGGTGCGTTCGGCGGCAATCTTGCGAACGGCGTGCAGCACGGTGGTGTGGTCGCGACCGCCAAAGAGTTCGCCAATTTCGGGCAAGCTCTTTTGGGTCATTTCCTTGGCCAGGTACATGGCAATTTGGCGCGGCCGGGCGATGCTGGCGGGGCGCTTCTTGCTGTACATGTCGGCGACCTTGATCTTGTAAAAATCGGCCACCGTTTTCTGGATGTTTTCCACCCCGATCTGGCGGTTCTGGATCGACAGCAGGTCTTTGAGCGCTTCGCGTGCCAAGGCGATGTTGATTTCTTTGTGGCTGAAGCGGCTGTAGGCCAGCACTTTGCGCAGTGCGCCTTCGAGTTCGCGCACATTCGCGCGCACGTTTTTGGCCACAAAAAACGCCACGTCCTCGGGCATTGCTGTGCCTTCGGCGTCGGCCTTTTTCATCAAAATCGCCACCCGCATTTCGAGCTCCGGTGGCTCGATGGCGACGGTGAGGCCAGCGTCAAAACGGCTGGTCAGGCGCTCGTCAATGTCCACCAGCCCCTTGGGGTAGGTGTCGCTCGTCATGATGATGTGGGCGCGCTTGGCGAGCAGGGCCTCAAACGCGTTGAAAAACTCTTCTTGCGTGCGCTCTTTGCCGGCAAAAAACTGCACGTCATCGATCAGCAGCAGATCGAGCTGGTGGTACTTGGCCTTGAGCTCGTCGAAGGTCTTGCGCTGGTAGTTTTTCACCACGTCGGTGATGAACTGCTCGGCGTGCAGGTACAAGATGCGAGCGTCGGGTTTGTCTTTGAGCAGGGCGTTGCCCACGGCGTGGATCAAGTGGGTTTTGCCCAGACCCACACCGCCGTAAATGAACAGCGGGTTGTACATCGCACCCGGTGCGCCCGCCACGTGCAGCGCGGCAGTGCGGGCCATTTGGTTGGCGCGGCCAGGCACCAAGGTGTCAAACGTGAGGCTGGGGTTGAGCCGCGAGCGCGAGGGCTGGTGCGGTGCCAAGGCACCGGTGGGCATGGTGCCGTTGCGCGCTAGGGCCGGCAGGCTGCCCCCGGGCACGGCGCCGGGCGACATCGGCTGGCCACTGGAGACCGGCCGCGGCACGATGGCGGCGGCTTCGCGCGGTGCGAGTTGCAAGTCCAGGCGCACGGGCTTGCCTGCGAGCTCGCTCAGCAGGGCTTCGATCCGGCCGGCGTACTGGTTGCGGATCCAGTCGAGCTTGAAGCGATTGGGCACGCGCAGCGTGGCCACTGCGCGGCCGTCGACGCTGCCTTCCTCGGCGTCAGAGAGGCTGGCCGCCGGCAAAGGGCGGATCCAGGTGTTGAATTGTTGTTCGGGCAGTTCGGCGGCAAGCCGTTCACAACCACGCTGCCACAGGTCGGCGCTCATGTGTGGATAAGGTCTTATTGGAGCGGCCGGATTCTACGTCTTTGCCACCGGATTCCCACGGGTTATCCACAGACTTGTTCGCGGTCCTTCGGCCCACCCAATGCGCGAGGGCTTTGACTTTGTGGCCGCGTTTTGGTGTAATAGTCGGTTTCCCGAATGCGGGCAGCTTCGCCATGGGCGCACAACGCGCACATGGGCTCAAACGAGCAACGGAGCAATTTGCCGCGCGAACGCTGGGCTTGGTGGTCTTTTGTTGCATGCCATGCAACGGGGCTCACTCGGCAAGCCGATTCGGGCTGTACCGAGGACTGAGACCATGAAACGCACTTACCAAGCATCCAAGACCCGCCGCGCCCGTACCCACGGCTTTCTCGTGCGCATGAAGACCCGCGGCGGCCGTGCCGTCATCAACGCTCGCCGCGCCAAGGGCCGCAAGCGCCTGGCTGTCTGAGCTCACGCCTCAGCGTGATCATCGGCCGCATCCAACGATCGGCCGACTTTGAGCGCGTGCTTGGCACGCCGTCGAGCGCACGCACTGCGCACTTCGCGGTGCACCACGTGGCCACGGTGCCAAGCGTGCCCCTCAAGCCAGCCGCGTTGCGCCGCAAGCTCGAGTTGTCAACAGGCAAGGCCACGGAAGTGACAGCGGCTGTGGATGACCAAGCGCCAGCTCCCTCGAACGCCCCCCCGGCCGACCCGCAACAGGTCTGGTTGGGTTGCGTCGTTCCCAAACGCAATGCCCGCCGCTCGGTGACGCGCACGCTGCTCAAACGGCAGATTCGCGAAGCCGCCAAGCGCCACGGTGTGAATTTGCGTGCGGGCTTGTGGGTGGTGCGCTTGCGGTCGCCGTTCGACAAAAAACAATTCGTCAGCGCCGCCAGTGACGTGCTGCGCACAGCAGCGCGCGACGAATTGGATGCGCTGTTTGGCAGCGCGGTGCGCCGCATGGCGCGTGCTGCCACACCGGCGGTGGCGGCTTGAAACCCGCCATGCGCACACCATCTGGGCTGCAGTTGTGGCCGCGCCGCGCCTTGATGGCGCTGGTGCGCGGCTACCGTCTGGTGCTCAGCCCCTGGTTGGGCAATCAATGCCGTTTTGAACCGACCTGTTCTGTCTACGCCCTCGGCGCGCTGCAAGCGCACGGTGCGGCGGCAGGCAGCTACTTGGCGGTCACGCGCATTTTGCGTTGCAGCCCTTGGTGCGATGGTGGCCACGACCCGGTGCCTGCCCAGGCACCACGCCTTTTTGCCGGGTTGACGTTGCGCAAGCCCTGCGCGGCGTCTGCCACTCCCTCTTCTTCCTCCTCAAAGACCTCTCCATGACCGATATGCGTCGCACCCTGCTGTGGGTGGTGTTTTCGATGTCGCTCGTCCTGCTGTGGGATGCCTGGGGCAAGCACAACGGCAAGCCGTCGATGTTCGGTGGCCCGGTGGCCACCCAGAGCGCGCCGGCCAAGCCGGGTGCGGTGCCCACTTCGGGTGTGCCTGCCGCGGCTGTGGCTGCTGCGCCCGGTGCCGCACCGGTCACCCCGGCCGTGGTCGCAGCGTCCACCTCAGAAAAAGTGGACATCAGCACCGATCTGGTCAAGGCCAGCTTCGACACCCGGGGTGGCGACCTCGTGCGCTTGGAGTTGTTGAAGTACACCGACAACGCCGACCCGACCCGCAATGTGGTGCTGTTTGACCGCAGTGCCAGTCGGGTCTACCTGGGCCAGACCGGGCTGATTCCGGCAGCCGGCGCTGCCGCGCTGCCCAACCACCAGACCATCATGGCGCTGGTGCCCGGTGAACGCACCCTCAAAGACGGCACCGACAGCCTGACCTTGCGCTTTGAATCGCCAGAAGTCGGCGGCGTGAAGCTGGCCAAGACCTACACCTTCAAACGCGGCGACTATGTGGTCGGCGTGAAGCACGAGGTGTTCAACCAGTCAGGCGCTGCGGTGAGCCCGCAGCTCTACCTGCAGCTGGTGCGTGACGGCAACCCTCCCCCGGGTGAGTCGAGCTTCTACAGCACCTTCACCGGACCGGCCGTCTACACCGACGCGTCCAAGTACAAGAAGATCGAGTTCAGCAAGATCGAAAAGGGCAGCGTCGAGATCGACAAGACGGCCGACAACGGCTGGGTCGGCATGGTGCAGCATTACTTCGTCTCGGCCTGGTTGCCGGCCGACAAGGCACAGCGCGAGCTGTTCGCCCGCAAGGTGGACACCAATCTGTACGCGGTGGGCAGTGTCTTGCCGCTGGGCAGCATTGCACCCGGCACCTCGGTGACGCAGGAAGCGCGCTTGTTTGCCGGCCCGCAAGAAGAAACCAAGCTCGCCGCCCTGGCCCCCGGCCTGGAACTGGTGAAAGACTACGGCTGGCTGACCATCCTGTCCAAGCCACTGTTCTGGCTGTTGACGCAATTGCACAAGCTGCTGGGCAACTGGGGCTGGTCGATCATTGGTTTGGTGGTGCTGCTCAAGGCCGCGTTCTTCTACCTCAACGCCAGCGCCTACAAGTCGATGGCCAAGATGAAGGCCATCAACCCGCGTGTGACCGAACTGCGCGAGCGCCTGAAAGACAAACCCCAAGAGATGCAGCAAGAGATGATGCGCATCTACCGCGAAGAGAAGGTCAACCCGATTGGCGGTTGCTTGCCCATCTTCATCCAGATGCCGTTCTTCATTGCGCTGTATTGGGTGTTGCTGTCTACCGTTGAAATGCGCAACGCACCTTGGATCGGCTGGATCACCGACCTGTCGCAGCCGGACACCCTGTTTGGCGTGCTGCCCGTGTTGCACACGCCGATCGGTTTGCTGCCGATCTTGATGACCGCGTCCAGCTTGCTGCAAACTTGGCTCAACCCGACCCCGCCGGACCCCGTGCAGGCCAAGATGATGTGGATCATGCCGCTGGTGTTCAGCCTCATGTTCTTCTCGTTCCCGGCTGGCTTGGTGCTGTACTGGTTGACCAACAACTTGCTGTCGATCGCTCAGCAGTACGTGATCAACAAGAAGCTGGGCGTGCTGGGCAAATAAGCCCTCTGACCTCTCCCACGAACGGCCCGCGACGGCCACAGACGCCCCGCTCAGCGGGGCGTTTTCATTGCTCCGACCCTTTGCGCAGCCCGCGTCACCCGCGCTGCAGGACAATCGCCGCCCATGCTCGGACGCCATCACGACCCCATCGCCGCCATTGCCACCGCCCCGGGCCGCGGTGCCGTGGGCATGGTTCGTGTCTCGGGCCGTGGCCTGACGGCACTGGTCCAGGCCTTGACCGGCCGCACCCTGCAGCCGCGCCTGGCCACCTACGGCCCGTTTTTGGATGATGCAGGCCAGCCCATTGACCAAGGCCTGGCGCTCTACTTCCCGGCGCCGCACTCGTACACGGGCGAAGACGTGCTGGAGTTGCAGGCCCACGGCGGACCGGTGGTGTTGCAACTGCTGCTCGCGCGTTGTTTGCAAGCCGCGGCCGAAGTGGAGGCGCCCGGCGGCTCGGCCCGGCTGAGTGGTTTGCGCTTGGCCGAGCCCGGTGAATTCACCGAGCGCGCGTTTTTGAACGATAAGCTCGATCTGGCCCAGGCTGAGGCTGTGGCCGACCTGATCGACGCCAGCACCGAAGCTGCAGCGCGCTCCGCCAGCCGGTCGCTCTCCGGTGGTTTCTCATTGCAAATCCATGCGCTGCTGGAGCGCTTGGTTCGGTTGCGCATGTTGGTCGAAGCCACGCTCGACTTTCCGGAAGAAGAAATCGACTTTCTGGAGAAGGCCAACGCGCGCGGCCAACTCCGTGATTTGTTGGACGGTGTGGACGGTGTGCTGGCCCAGGCGCGCCAAGGGGCACTGCTGCGTGAGGGCATGAACGTGGTGCTGGCCGGCCAGCCCAATGTGGGCAAAAGCTCGCTGCTCAACGCGCTGGCCGGCGCCGAGCGCGCCATCGTCACGCCCATTGCCGGCACCACGCGTGACAAGGTCACCGAGACCATCCAGATTGCCGGTGTGCCGGTGCACATCATCGACACCGCCGGCTTGCGCGCCGACCACGACGCGGCCGACGAGGTCGAGCGCATTGGCATGTCGCGCACCTGGGCTGAAATTGCCACGGCCGACGCGGTGGTGTTTTTGCACGACCTCACGCGCCAAGGGCAGCTCGACTACGACGCTGGTGAGGCACACATTGCCGCTCAGTTGCCCGCGGGTTTGGCACAAAGTGAGCGCCTGCTTCATGTTTACAACAAGGCCGACGCAGTGGTACCACCAGAGGCCGGCCACGTGATTTCGGCGCGCACCGGCAGCGGCCTTGACGGCCTGCGCCACGCCTTGCTCACACTCGCCGGCTGGCAAGCCCAGCCCGACGGCGTGTTCATTGCCCGCACCCGCCACGTCAACGCGCTGCAGCGTACCCGCCAACACCTGGCCCAGGCCAGTGTTCAGGCCGACCTGCGCGACGCCGCACTCGACCTGCTGGCCGAAGAACTGCGCCTGGCGCAAAACACCTTGGGTGAAATCACCGGGGCGTTCACTCCCGACGACCTGTTGGGCGAAATCTTCAGCCGCTTTTGTATCGGCAAGTGAGCCTTGGCAACCGGCTGTGAACGGTCTGTGGGATCGCCTTGAGCGCACTCGCCCGGCACCGCGCCGGCCAAAGGGTCAAAATGGCCGGATGGACGGCCAAGCCGGGGTCACCGCAACGGTGGCAAGTCGCTCGTCCGGTTTCATAATGGCTTTTTTTCACATGGCTGTGTCCGCAAGGGCTGCGGCCTGTTGAGGGAGACCCGCATGGACTACAGCCAGTTGATCGACGCCGTACGCACGCTGAATGCCGAGGATGCGTTCCGGCCGCGCTTGGCGCCTGATCAATGGAAGGCGCTGGAGCCCTACCTCACGCGCCATGAAATTCGCGCCGGCGACCTGCTCATCAAACAAGGCGATGTCGACCGCACCATGTATTTGCTGGGCCAGGGCTCGGTGCAGGTGTTTGTGAGCAACGCAGCGCCGGGCGCGGCGCGCATTGCGTTGTTGCGGGCGGGCTCGGTGATTGGTGAGCCCTCCTTGTTTGGCGATGGTCTGCGCATGGCCAATGTGGAGGCCGTGACCACCTGCATCGTCTGGGCGCTGCGGGTGCAGCGCTGTGAAGAACTGATGCAGCGCTCGCCGGCCTTGGCCATGCAACTGCTGCGCGCCGCGGGCGCCGTGATGGCGATCCGCATGCGCGCTAACCTCTCGCGCCAGATTCCGGTGGTGTGAGGCTGCCACCGCCGCGCTCAATGCTGCGCCGGAGGCTCAGCCGGCGCTGAGTCGGTGCGGATGCCGCAACGCTGCCTCAGCCGCGGCCCAGCAACTTCGCCTCGGCCAGCGCCAGTGCGGCGGGCAGGCCCGACAGCACCAGTGTGTCGCCCGCGCCCAGCACCAACTCGTCCACTGGCGCCGTCACCATGCCGGCCGCCCGGCGCACCGTGATCACGCTGGCGCCCACGGCGTGCAGCGCCTGTTGCGCCACGGTTTGGCCGATGCAACTGCCGGCCAGTGGCAGCGTGACACTCAGCAGCCGGGCGGTTTGCAACTCGTCCACCGAGTCGTCATCGGCACCGTGAAACCAGCCACGAAGCAGGCCGTAACGCGCATCGCGCTGGTCTTGCACCACGCGAATCACGCGCCGCATGGGCACACCGACCAACGCCAGCGCGTGGCTGGCCAGCATCAGCGAGCCCTCGATGGCTTCGGGTACCACCTCGGTGGCACCGGCGGCGCGCAGGGTTTCGAGGTCGGTGTCGTCGAGCGTGCGCACGATCACCGGCACCTGGGGTGCGTGCTCCTGAACCAGGTGCAAGATCTTCAGCGCTGAGGCCGTGTCGTGGTAACTCACCACCACCGCGCTGGCGCGCGCCAGCCCGGCGGCCATCAGGCTTTGCAGCCGCGCGGCATCGCCAAACACCACGCTCTGGCCAGCCGCAGCGGCTTGGCGCACGCGGTCAGGGTCGAGGTCGAGCGCCATGTAGGGGATGCGCTCGGTCTCCAGCATGCGCGCCAGGTTTTGGCCGCTTCGGCCATAGCCGGCAATGATCACGTGCGCTTCGGTGTTGATGGCGCGCTTGGCAATGCTGGTCATGGCCACCGATTGCATCAACCAATCGTTGGCCGAGAGCCGCATCACGATGCGGTCGCTGTGTGAGATCAGCAGCGGTGTGGCCAACATGCTGAGCACCATGCTGGCCAGCACGGGGCTCAGCCACTGGTGTTGCACCAGGTTCAGATCAGCCCCGAGCGTGAGCAGCACAAAGCCAAACTCGCCCGCCTGGGCCAGGTAAATGCCGGTGCGCAGCGCCACACCGGTGGGCGCGCCAAACAGCCGTGCCAGTGCCGCCACCATCACAAACTTGGCGAAGATCGGCAGCAGCGTCAGCAACAACACCAGCAGCCATTGGTCCCACACCGGGCGCCAGTCGAGCTTCATGCCGATGGTGATGAAAAACAGGCCGAGCAGCACGTCGTGGAACGGTCGGATGTCGGTTTCCACCTGGTGTTTGTATTCGGTCTCGGCCACCAACATGCCCGCCACAAAGGCACCCAGCGCCAGCGACAAGCCGAAGTGCTCGGTCAACCAGGCCAGGCCCAAGGTGATCAGCAGCAGGTTGAGCACAAAGAGTTCTTCGCTCTTGCGCCGCGCCACCACGGTCAGCCAGGCGCGCATCACTTTTTGGCCGCCCACCAGCAAAATGCCCAGCAACACCGCTGCCTTCAGGCCCGCCCAGGCGAGCGAGGTGGCCAGCTCTGCGGGGCTGGAGTTGAGCGCCGGAATCAGCACCAGCAGCGGCACCACGGCCAAGTCTTGAAACAGCAGCGCGCCCATCACGCGCCGGCCGTGTTCGCTTTCCAGCTCCAGCCGGTCGGCCATCATCTTCACGACGATGGCGGTGCTCGACATCGCAATCGCCCCGCCCAGCACCACCGAGCCCTGCCAGCTCAACTCCCATGGCCGGCCGCCGAACGAGAAAGCCCACTGCAACAAGTAGTGCCCGCCGATGGTGCCCACGCAGGTCAGCACCACCTGCGCCAGGCCCAGGCCAAACACCAGCTTGCGCATGCTCTTGAGCTTGGGCAGGTTGAACTCCAGCCCGATCACGAACATCAAAAACACAACGCCAAACTCGGCAAGGTACTTCACACCCGCAGTGTCTTTGGCCAGCGCCAGCGCGTTGGGGCCAATCAGCACGCCCACCGCCAGGTAACCCAACATCGGCGGCAGCTTCATGAAGCGGCAGGCCACCACGCCCAGCACCGCGGCAATCAGGTACAGCAGCACGAGTTCGAGGGTGGTGGCCATGGGCGGGGAGACGTCTTCCGGCGCGGGCCGGGCAGCAGAGAAAAGGCGGTGCCTACAATCGCCCGATCGTAAACGACACCCGGCGCCGAGCTGGGTCGCGCCGTGCCCCACACCGCCCCCCTTGCCGCTGAATTTGATGCCGACCGCGCCTTGCGCCTGGCGCGCGATACCTTCGACATCGAAGCCCAGGCGCTGCTGGCCCTGAAGGCGCGCACGGGCGCCTCGTTTGCCGAGGCCGTGCGCACCTTGTTGCACTGCCCCGGACGGGTGGTGGTGATGGGCATGGGCAAGAGCGGCCACGTGGGCCGCAAGATCGCCGCCACGCTCGCCTCCACCGGCACGCCCGCGATGTTTGTGCACCCGGCCGAGGCCAGCCACGGCGACTTGGGCATGGTGCAGGCAGGTGATGTGGTGCTGGCCATCTCCAACTCGGGCGAGAGCGACGAGCTGGCCGCCATCTTGCCCGCGCTCAAGCGCCTGGGCATCCTGCTGGTGGGCATGACGGGCCGCGCCGAATCGACGCTGGCGCGCCACGCCAACATCGTGATCTCGTGTGCCGTCGACCAAGAAGCCTGCCCGCTCAACCTGGCCCCCACCGCCAGCACCACCGCGCAGATGGCGCTGGGCGATGCGCTGGCCGTGGCGTTGCTCGATGCGCGCGGTTTTCGCGCCGAAGACTTTGCCCGCTCGCACCCCGGCGGCAGCCTGGGCCGCAAGCTGCTCACCCATGTGCGCGATGTGATGCGCAGCGGCGAGGCCGTGCCCGCTGTGGCGGCCGACACGCCCTTCATCGACACCATGCGCGAGATGACGCGCAAAGGCCTGGGCGCCACCGCGGTCACCGATGGCGAGGGCCGGGTGCTCGGCATCTTCACCGACGGCGATTTGCGCCGCCTGATCGAGCGTGGCAGCGACCTGCGCGCGCTCACCGCACGCGAGGTGATGACGGCCAGTCCGCGCGTGGTGCGCGACGACGCGTTGGCCGTCGACGCCGCCGAGGTGATGGAAGCCGCCCGCATCACCAGCGTGCTGGTGGTCGATGCCGAGCAGCGCCTGGTGGGCGCGCTCAACACCAACGATTTGATGCGTGCGAAGGTGATTTGAGATGAACGACGCCCCACGACCCGTGAGCCCCGCCATCCGCTTCGCCCCCGAGTTGCTGCTGCAGGCGCAAGGTGGCCCGCAAGGCATCCGTGCCGCCATCTTCGATGTCGATGGCGTGCTCACCGATGGCCGCATCTACATCAGCGAGCAGGGTGAATCGTTCAAGGCCTTCAACACGCTCGATGGCCAGGGCTTGAAGCTGCTGGCGCAAGCCGGCATCACGCCCATCGTCATCACCGGCCGCGACTCCCCGGCGGTGCGCCGCCGCGTGGCCGACCTCGGCATCCAGCACGCGGTTTATGGCGCGTCCGACAAGCTGGCCGCTGCCGAGCCGGTGTTGGCCGCACTCGGCTGGGGCTGGGACGCGCTGGCCGTGATGGGCGACGACTGGCCCGACCTGCCCTTGATGACCCGCGCCGCCTTTGCCTGCGCACCCTCGGGCGCCCATGCGGAAGCGCGTGCGGTGGCACACCACGTCACCGCTGCGGCCGGCGGCCACGGCGCCGCGCGCGAGTGCTGTGATGTGCTGTTGTGCGCCTGTGGCGCGTATGCCCGGTTGCTGCAAGGCCACTTGGCCACGCTCGATGGCGGCCGCTGAACCCGTGATGGCTGTCGCCTCCCCCGCGCCCTTGGGCCCCGCCGCATCGCGCCCACCGCGCGAACGCCGCGCTTGGCTGCGCCGTGCCGCCGACGTGCTGTCGAGCTATCTGCCGCTGCTGCTGATGGCCTTGCTGGCGCTGGGCACCTGGTGGTTGGTGAAGCTGGCGCCCGCGGTGGACGCCCCTGAGGCCGAGGCCGCACTGCGCCACGAGCCCGACTACCGCATGAAAGACTTCAGCGTGCAGCGTTTTGGTGCCGACGGGGCCTTGCGCGCGCAGATCGAGGGAAGCACGCTGCGCCACTATCCCGACACCGACACGCTCGAAATCGACCACGCCACCGTGCATTCCTACAACGCCGAGGGCCGCATCACCGTGGCCACCGCGCGCCAAGCCCTGTCCAAGGGCGACGCCAGCGAAGTGACGCTGACTGGTGGCGCACGGGTGGTGCGCGAGGCCATCGGCCCCAACCCGCCGCTGGAGTTTTTGGGGGAATCGCTGCACATTCTGCGCGGCAGCCAGGTGCTGCGCTCCGACCAGGCCGTGACCTTTGTGCGCGGCGGCACCCGCATCACCGCCGACGCCATGGACTACCGCCACGCCGAGCGTGTGATCGACCTCACCGGCCGCGTGCACGCCACCTTTCCCGCTGCGCCGCGCTGAGCGGCCTGGACTG
>JBEAOO010000224.1:0-7356 GCA_041164825.1 Pseudomonadota bacterium
CGGCAGTACGCGCAGCTCGTGGAGTCGTTTCGCAATGAGGCTGGTCAACCGCGCCAGCGAACCGTTTGCACGCTCGGGCGGCTTGAGCCGGGCGGGGACATCGACAAACTGATCGTGGCGCTGCAGCGCGCGCGCGGCTTGGACGCCACACCGGCAGCCTCTGCGGCCAACCCCTTCGACGGCCTGCGCTTTGAGAGCAGCCGTGGCGCTGGTGATGTGTGGGCGCTTTGGCAGTTGTGGCGCTCTCTGGGCTTTGATGAACTGGCTGTCGCATGGCGCCGCTCGAAGGTGGCGGTCGATGTGCTGGGGTGCTTGCGCGCCATGGTGTTCAACCGCCTGTGCGACCCCGGCAGCAAGCTTGGCGTGTTGCGTTGGCTGCAGACGGTGGCGCTGCCCCTGGGCTTCGGGTTTGCCGATGGTTCCCCACAGCACCAGCACCTGCTGCGCGCCATGGACGTGATCGACGAACACAGCGACGCGCTCGGCGCTCGCTTGGCCACGTTGATGCGCCCCTTGATCGACGAAGACCTGTCGGTGGTGTTTTACGACCTCACGACCGTTGAGGTCACCGGCCAGACTGAGGTGGCAGACGACGTGCGGGCCTATGGGCTGAGCAAGTCGGGCTTGGTGGCGCGCCAGTTCATGTTGTCGCTGGTACAAACCGCCGAAGGCCTGCCCATCGCGCACGAGGTGCACCCGGGCAACATCGCTGAAGCCAAGACGCTGCTGCCGATGATCAAGTCGCTGCTGGCGCGCTACCCGCTCAAGCGCGTGGTGCTGGTGGCCGACCGTGGGCTGCTCAGCGTCAACAACCTTGACGAGTTGAGCAAGCTGCAGGCCGCGCTGGCCGTCGAGGGACGTGCAGTGAGTGTGGAGTACG
Source organism: Pseudomonadota bacterium (assembly GCA_041164825.1). Taxonomy (GTDB): domain Bacteria; phylum Pseudomonadota; class Gammaproteobacteria; order Burkholderiales; family Burkholderiaceae_C; genus JBEAOO01. The sequence goes on from JBEAOO010000224.1 coordinate 881, forward strand.
TGCTGGCGGTACCTGCGGCGCGATACGGGGACTTCGCTGAGGCCTTGCGCGCGTCAGCCAGCGCGCAGCCCGCGGACAAACCGTGGGTGGCCGAGACCACTTGGCAGTCTTCTTCCCCATTGGGGCCCAAAGCGTCGTCCAAAGCCTCGCCCCCATCAGTGATCACGTCGCGCCGGCTGGTCATCGCCCACGACCCGGACGTGGCCCAGCGCCGCACCCAGGCGCGCAACAAGGCCATCGCAGAGCTGCTGGCCCTGGGCGAGCAGTGGGGCGGCAAGCTTGATGCGCAGGACGCTGGTGCGCGCCGCCGCGGCCGGCCGCTGTCTGATTCTGGTGCGAAGGCGCGCTTCTATCACGCGGTCAAGGATGCGAACCTGGCCCATCTGATCAAGGTCGACCTGCAGGCTGAGGCCTTCAGCTTCCACATCGACGAGGACAAGCAGCGCTACCTCGAACTGCTCGACGGCAAGTTGCTGCTGGTGAGCAACACCGACGCGTCCGCGGCCGAGGTGGTGCAGCGCTACAAGAGCCTGGCCGACATCGAGCGGGGATTCAGGGTGCTGAAGTCCGACATCGAGATCGGCCCGGTGTACCACCGGCTGCCCAGGCGCATTCGCGCGCATGCGCTGGTGTGCTTCATGGCGTTGATCTTGTACCGGGTGATGCGAATGCGCCTGAAGGCCAACGACCGGGATGAGTCCCCCACCCGTTTGCTGCAGCAACTCCAGCGCATCCACCAACAGACCGTGCGCACCGCCGACGGGCAAGCCCTGCACGGGCTGACCGAGATGACGCCAGCGCAAAAGTCGCTGTTCACCGCCCTTCAACTTCCCGTCCCCACCCCAGCCGAACTCTCCCACCCCATTCTGTAGTCCGCGCTTTGGGGCTGCGTTCTATACAAATCAAAGACTTACGTGCGGGAAGTGTCGAACTCGGGAGGCTCGGGGGCTGGCAGCGTTGAGCGATGCAAGACTTGGCACGGGGTGGTTTGTGCCGCGGCCACTGCGTGGGCGGGGCAACCCCCTTGGCGGGATTCGCCAGACCCTCGGGCGCCCGGGTCGGGTCCATCCACGCCGCTGCTGCTGGCCGTCCTGCTGGGCCTTCGTTGACCGTGCCGCTCAGCGATCCGCTGAGGCCGGCACATTGAAGGGTGTGATCACCTCCACATTGGACGGGCTCACCTCCTTCACCCCGGAGGGCAGGCCTTGCGCATGCATGACGTGCAGGCAGGCCATGTGCAAATCGTGGTGCAGGTCGTGGTGCAAGACGGCACTCAATTGGCCTTGGCGCAGCAGCACGAGGTTGTCGGCGTCGAGGTCGTGGCCGATGAAGGGGCTGCAGGTGCGGCCGGCCGTGTCGAAGGCGGCGCGGATGGCCGCGTTGGCGCCGCCCACGGAGTAGACCGCCGACACCTCGGGATGCGTGGCCAGCAAACGCCCCACCGAGGCGGCTGTGGGACCGTGCAGGCCCTGGCCGCTGTCCAGCACATGCACCTGGCAAGCGGGCAGCGTGGTGGCCAGTGTTTGCACGAACGCGTGGATGCGTTCGTCCTCGCCCTGAAAGCGCTGACCGCTGCTCGACACCAGCACCTGCGCGGTGGGTGAGCGCAGCCACTGCGCCATCAAATAGGCGGCGGTCTCGCCGGCACGGCGGTTGTTGAGGCCCACATAGGCATGGCTGGGCAAGCCCTTGAGGTCGGTCACCAGGGTCACCACCGGAATGCCGCGGGCCATCAACCGCAGGGCCGCCGCGGTGACGGCGGGCACATCGGGGGCTTTGAGCAACACCCCGTGGCTGCCGCGGCGGCCGATGGCATCGAGCAGCGCCACGAGGTCGGGCACGCTCAGGGTCTCGGCCACATGGTCTCGGGCGCGAAACACGGCCGGTTGCACGCGCCGCATGGCCTCCGCCAAGGTCTCGCGCACGATGCGGCTGAAACGCTCGGGGGCCTCCATCACCAGATCGATCATGAAGCGCCGGCCCTTGAGCCCAATTTGTTGCTGTTGCCGCGCCAGCTCGCCACAGGCTTGTTCGACGCGACGGCGGGTGGCCGCGTGCACGCCCGGGCGGTGGTGCAGCACGCGGTCCACGGTGGCCAGGCTCACGCCCGCTTGCAGCGCGATCTCCTTCATGGAAATGGGGTGGGCCACGGCATGCCTTGTGGTCGGTGGTGATGAGCAGGTGGCTGCATTCTGGCCCCTGTGTGGGGTCCATGTTGAGGTCTTTTTGAGGTGTTTGAGGCTGGGCGATCGGCGGCTGGATTTCTACACTGATGCCATCAAAAACGACATCCGGAGACTGTGATGCCCCGTTCCCACACCGCGCGCTGGCTGCGCGCTGAAGAGGCCAATCTGGCCGACCTGCAAGCCCTGCTGCTGCAGGCGACCGAGCCCGCCGATTGCCCCGCCGCCAGCCACATCACACAGGGTGTGCCGGTCTACGACTGCGCCGCTTTGCGCACCGTGCTGCGCGAGGGTGGCGCGGCGCAGCGTGCGGCCCTGATGGCCGAGTGGGCTTGGGTGTGGGAAGATGGCCCGGGCATTCTGGTGCTGCAGGGGGCGGTGGCGTCGGCCCCGCTGGTGGATGCGGTGACGGCGCGCTTCTTCGAAATCATTGCGCAAGAGCGCGACAGCGGCAGTGGCGGCGACCACTTTGCCCCAGCCGGCGCCAACGACCGGGTGTGGAACGCGCTGGAGAAGCTGTGCCTGCTGGACCCGGCCCTGTTTGCGCGCTATTACGCCAACGACATGATCGCGCTGGCCAGCGAGGCCTGGTTGGGCCCGGCCTACCAGATCACCTCGCAGGTCAACAATGTGCGCCCCGGCGGTGCCGCCCAAGTGCCGCACCGCGATTACCACCTCGGCTTTTGCACCCCGTCGCAGGCCGAGGCCTACCCGGCGCATGTGCACCGCTTGTCGCCCATGCTGACCTTGCAGGGCGCGGTGGCCCATGTGGACATGCCGCTGGAGAGCGGCCCAACGCTTTACCTGCCGCACTCGCAAAAGTTCAGCCACGGCTACCTGGTGGCCGAGCGCGAAGACTTCCGCGCCTGCTTTGCCGAGCGCCGCGTGCAACTGCCGCTGCGCAAGGGCGATGCCGTCTTCTTCAACCCGGCGCTGCTGCACGCCGCAGGCACCAACCAATCCACCGACATCCAACGCATGGCCAACCTGCTGCAGGTGTCGTCCGCCTTTGGCCGGGCGATGGAGTCGGTGGATCGGCAGGGCATGGTGCGGGCGCTCTACCCAGCCTTGCAATCACTGCGGCAGTCTGGCGCCTTGAGCCCTCCCGAGGTCGAGCGGGTGCTGGCTGCGTCGGCGGAGGGCTATGCCTTTCCCACCAACCTCGACCGCGATCCGCCCTTGGGCGGCTTGGCGCCGATGAGCCCGCAGCGCTGGGTGCGCCGCGCCCTGGACGAGGGCTGGTCGGCCGAGCGCCTGGGCGCTCACCTGGACACCTTGGCCTTGCGCCGCAGCACCGCCGACCAAGGAGCCGAATGATGCGAGCACCAGCGCTGTTGAACGTGGGCATCGTCGGCCTGGGCCGGCTCGGCCGTCGCCATGCGCAGGCCTTGGCGCGTCACACACCGGGCGCGCAGTTGGTGGCCGCTTGCAACCCCAGCATCGAGGCCTTGCAGTGGGCCCAGAGCGAGTTGGGCGTGGCCGCGACCTACACCGATCTGGCCGCGCTCTTGCAGCACCCGGGCCTGGATGCCGTGGTGCTCGCCAGCCCCACCACCGCGCACCCGGCGCAATGTGAGGCCGCGCTGCTGGCCGGCAAACATGTGTTCGTCGAGAAGCCCTTGTCGCTCGACGTGGCCACCTGCGAGGCCCTGACGGCCCTGGCCGCCACGCGCCCGCAGCAGGTCGCCATGGTGGGCTTTGAGCGCCGCTTTGACCCCGACTTCGTGCGCGTGCACGAGGCCATCACACGCGGTGACTTGGGCCGGCCGTTTCTGGTGCGCTCGCAGACCTGCGACATGAACGATCCGAACGGTTTTTTCGTGCGCTTCTCGCCCACCTCGGGCGGCATCTTCAACGACTGCTGCGTGCACGACATCGACCTCGCGCGTTGGATGCTGGGCAATCCGAAAGCGCTCAAGGTCTACGCCAGCGGCACCATCGCACTGCACCCCGGCTTGGCCGAGCACAACGATGTCGACAACGCGATGGCCATCGTCGAGTTTGAAGGCGGCGCGCGCGCCATGCTCTATGCCAGCCGCACCATGCCGCACGGCCACGAGACCACGTTGGAAGTGATCGGCACCGAAGGCACGGTGCAGGTGGGCGTGGGCGCGCACGCGGACGCCAGCGTGTTCCGCTCCGCGCGTGGCGTGCAACACCGCGCCTTGCCCGACTTCTACGCGCGCTTTGAGCCCGCGTTTCAGCGCGAGATGCTGGCGTTTGTGCAAGCGTGCCAAGGCCAGGGCGCGTTGCCTGCCAGTCTGCACGACGCCACCGAGGCCACCCGCATTGCGCAGGCCCTCACGCGGTCGTTTTTGTCAGGGCAGGTTGAACGGGTTTGAGGTCTAAATTCGAGGGTCTATTTTCGATCGGCGCCAACAAGATACGTCTCATGTCGCCGTCCTCGCCGACCCAAGAAAAAAGCCCTGACGCTTGTGGCGTCAGGGCTTTCTCTTTAGAGCCAGTGGCTCCTCGACCTGGGCTCGAACCAGGGACCTACGGATTAACAGTCCGGCGCTCTACCAACTGAGCTATCGAGGAACTGAAGCCATGATTATAGGCAGACTTTTTTGGGCTTGGCAAGCAAATGCCAATATTTCTTCAAAAGACTGCAAAAGCGCGTGCGGCGGGGTGGGCGGCGCGGGGCTCAGCGTGATGCGTCGGGCGGTGTGGCAGGGGCGGCGGGCAACACGCCCAGCCGCTGTTGCAGCAGCGTGCTGCTGGTGGTGTATTGCAGCGGGCCGGCTTGCTCGGGGTGCACCTGCTCGGCGGCTGCGAATGCGGCCAGCGTGGCTTCGTGGAAGCCGCAGACGATGAGCCTGCGTTTGCCGGGGTAGGTGTTGATGTCGCCCACGGCAAAAATGCCGGGCACACCGGTCTCGAAGCGCGCGGTGTCGACGGCCAACTGTTTGCGCGCCAGCGGCAAGCCCCAATCGGCGATGGGGCCGAGTTGCGGGCTGAGGCCGGTGCGCAGGAGCAGGGTGTCGACCGGGCGCTCGTGGGTGCTGCCGTCGGGCAGCGCGAGGGTGAGGGCCGCGAGGCGGCCACCATCGGTGCGCAGGCCGTCGATCTGGCCGGCGATGAAATGCATCCAGCCTGCGGCGCAGGCGGCGCGCAGGTCGGCCACGCGCTCGGGCGCGGCTTTGAAGGCATCGCGGCGGTGGATGAGCGTGACGCTGGCCGGGCCGCTGCGGGTGCGGCCGAGGGTGGCCAGAGCCAGGGCTTCGTCAATTACCGCATCGCTGTCGCCTTGCAGCAGCACATGCTGGCCGGGTGCGACTTGGTGGGCGCCCAGGTGGTAGTGCAACTGCGTGCCCTCAAACGCTGCCAAGCCCTCGACCTTGAGCCTGCGCGGCTGGAAGCTGCCCACACCCGCGGCGATCACCACCACCTGCGATTGCAGCTGGGTGCCCGCGGAGGTGGTGAGCGTGTAGCCCTCGCCGCCGGGGCCGGGCTCAAAGGTTTGCACTTCCTGCCCCAGGTGCATGCGCACGTGGAAGGGCTCGATCTGCGACATCAGCTGCGCCACCAGCTCGGCGCCGGTGCAGCGTTTGATGCCGGGCAGGTCGTAGATGGGCTTGTCGGGGTAGAGCTCGGCGCACTGGCCGCCGGGGTGGGGCAGGGTGTCGACGATCTGTACCGTGAGGCCTTGCAGGCCGAGTTGGAAAGCCTGGAACAGGCCGACCGGGCCAGCACCGATCACGATGGCGTCGGACACGAAAAACGCCGGCGGCTGAGAGGGCTCAGCGGCCAGCGTGGTGTCTTGCGCAGAGGTGTGTGCCGCAAGGCCCGGGGTGGGCATGTGATGCGGCTTTATTTGATCAGCTCGGACAGCTTGCCCGTGCGATCTTTCCAGTCTTCGGCATCGGGCAGCGGGCCTTTGCGCTTGGTGATGCTGGGCCACTTGATGGCCAGCTCGGCGTTGAGCGCAATCATGTGCTGCTGGTCGCCGGGCACGTCTTCTTCGGGCACGATCGCATTGACCGGGCACTCGGGGATGCACACGGCGCAGTCGATGCACTCATCAGGGTCGATGGTCAGGAAGTTCGGGCCTTCGCGAAAGCAATCGACGGGGCACACATCGACGCAATCGGTGTATTTGCAGCGGATGCATGATTCAAGAACGACGTGGGTCATGGTGAAGCTCGGGTGGTGTTTGGGGCCGCCCGTGAAGGCTGCCAATGGCGTGATTTTAGGGCTTCACACGTGGCCGGCTCGGGCGAGGGCCAGCGTGGCGTTTGATGTACCGCATGAGAGTGGCGCGGCGCCCGCGCCGACCACCACCACGGTGGG
>JBEAOO010000225.1:0-6021 GCA_041164825.1 Pseudomonadota bacterium
CGGCCAGGGCCGCCACGGCCGCGCCGCGCTGGGCGCCCGCCATCAGGCAGAAGCAGCAGAAGCAGCGGCAGCGGTGAGCCAGCGGGCGGGCAGAACAAGAGGCAGCCATGGGCGGGGTGCAGAGGGGGGCGTTCGGGCAAAGCGTGCAAACACGGCGCGCCGGCAACAGGCCGGCAGCACCGAGGCGGGTGCGGTCCTTCTGCTTATCGGCCGTTGCCGCGCGTGCTTGACGTTCACCCTGTGTCGGACCGGCGTGGTGGCCGGTTGTTGGCGCCCGCCCGGATGCCGCTTGGATGCCCGTTGCCCGGCGCGGCGTCGCCGGCCTCGCCTGCGACAGAGGCCAGCGTGGCCTAACATGCCACCCCACGATGATGCTGTCAAAGAGCTTTCGATTTCAGGCCGATGCGCTGCCCCGTCGGCGGGCAGCGCTCGCCCTGCTGCTGGCCGCGGTGGGCGTGTGGCCGGCGCTCGCCGGGGCCGAGGGCCCGCCCCAGTGCCCGGCGGCGCTGAGCGCCAGCCAGGCCCTGCCACTCATCAACGCCTTGCGTGCCCAGCCCCAACAATGTGGCGAGCACCGCATGCCCGCGGCACCGCCGCTGGCCTGGAGCCTGCGCCTGGCCGACACCGCGCGCCAGCTGGCGCAAGACATGGCCGAGCTCAACCGCGTCGCCCACCAAGACCGCGATGGCCAGCCGCTGGGCGTGCGCCTGCAGCGCAACGGCTACCGCTACCTGGCTGCGGCCGAAAACATCGCCGGTGGCCAACGCAGCGTGCCCGACGTGCTGGACGCCTGGCTGGCCAGCCCCACCCACTGCGCCGCGCTGATGAGCGAGGCGCTGAGCGAGGTGGGCCTGGCCTGCGTGGGCCGGGCCGACAGCACCTACCGCACGCATTGGGTGATGCACCTGGGCACACCGCTGTTTCCGGCGGCGGGGCGCTGAACCCTCAGGACGGCCGCGCCGGCCCGCTGTCGGCGTTGGCGGTCGGCGCATCGCGCCGGCTGTGCGCCAGCACCGTCTGCACCAAGGCCTGAACATCGATCGGTTTGGTCACGCGCGCCACCATGCCCGCGTCCAGGCACAGCTGCAGCACCTCGGGCAGGGCATGGGCCGTTTGGCCGATGATGGGCAGGCCGGGGTCGATGCCGCGCACACGGCGCGCGGTTTCGTAGCCGTCGATGCCGGGCATCATCACGTCGAGCAGCAAGGCGTCAAAGCGCGGCCCGCCGTGCGCTTGGGCGTTCACGCGGTCGATGGCCTCGTTGCCATCGGCCACCAGGGTCACGTGCGCGCCTTCCAGCGCGAGCATGCTCTCGATCACGATCTGGTTCACCGGGTTGTCCTCGGCCACCAGCAATTGCTGCCCGGCCAGACGCGGCGCCGGCCGGGGTGGGGCAGTGGCGGTGGCCGGCGCGATCGTTGCCCCCGCCGTCCCGCCGCTGGGGGCCTCGCCCAGCAGCAGCGGCAGCCGCACCGCAAACACCGAGCCCTCGCCCGGAGCGCTCGTCACCTCGATGCTGCCCTGCATCAGCTCCACCAAGCGCTTGCTGATGGCCAGGCCCAGGCCGGTGCCGCCATAGCGTCGGGTGGTGGACGGATCGGCCTGCTCGAAGGAGCGAAACAGCCGCGCCACCTCCTCGGCCGACATGCCCACGCCGGTGTCGCTCACCGCGATGCGCAGCGTGGGGCCTTCGGCGCTGACGCTCAGCGTCACCTCGCCCGCGTCGGTGAACTTCACCGCGTTCGAGAGCAAGTTCAGCAGCACCTGGCCCAGCCGCAGCGGGTCGAGCACCACGCGCTCGGGCAGCTGTGGGTCGATGTGCTGGCGCAGCTGCAAACCCTTGTGGGCGGCACTCGGCGCCACCAGCTCCCAGGCGCTGTCGATCAGCGGGCGCAGCAGGGTGGGGGCGGCCTCCAGGCGCAGCTTGCCGGCCTCGATCTTGGACATGTCGAGCACGTCGTTCAAGATGCCTTGCAACAACTGCCCGGCGGCCAGAATGCGGCCGAAATTGAGCCGCGCCTCGGGCGAGGCGCCGGGGTCGCGGTGGCCAATTTGCGCAAAGCCCAGCACGCCATTGAGCGGGGTGCGGATCTCGTGGCTCATGTTGGCCAGGAACAGCGATTTCGAGGCGTTCGCCGATTCGGCTTGTTTGCGCGCGCGGTCCAGTTCGCGGACCGCGCGCAGCTGCTCGCTGCCGGCTTGGCGCTCGGTGGCCAGCAGCGCCACCGCGCCGCCCGCCAGTGCCAGCCAAAACAGCAGCGTGATGCCCATCTCGGTGCGCCACGGTGCCAGCGTTTCAGCGCGCGACAAACCGGCCAGGATGTAGACCGGGTAGCCACCGATCTGGCGGTACATCAGCGCGCGCTCCTCGTTGTCGATCGAGCTGCGCGACGTGTAGCGCGCGGTTTGCAAGCCAGCGGCCAGCGCCTTCTGGGTTTCCGGGGCCGACAGGCGCACGGGCTTCTCGTCCACCGTGGGCAGCACCTCGGGCAGGCGCATCAGCACCTCGCGCCGGTGGTTGAAAAACGTGATCACGCCGTGTTCGCCAATGCGCAGCGCGCGCATCATGGCGCTCAGCTCTTCCAGGTCCAGCGTCAGGTACACCACGCCGGCATACAGGCCCTGGCCGTCGTGCAGCGAGCGGGCCAGCGGCAGCACCCAGCGCTCGCTCACCCGCGAGCGCAGCGGCAGGCCAATCACCAGGCCATCGCGGTCGCGGGCTTCGCGAAAAAACTGGCGCTCGGCCACGCTCGGCGGCGCCACGCCCGGGTTCAGCCCCAGGCCGTGGATCACCCTGCCCTCGCGGTCGGTGGCGCGCAGCGCCGAGGCGGCCGGCAGCCACTGCTGCAAGTTCATCAGCGCGGCCGTGAAACGCGCCTCGCGCACCGCCGGCTCGCTGCTCAGGTCGGCATAGGCCTGGGTGGCCGATTGCAGCACCACGTCGGTCGACTGCAGCCGCGCGAACAGGTAGCGTTCGAGGTTGAGCGTGAGGTTCTGCAGGTCGTCGTCGGCGGCCGCCATGTAGCGCTGGTGGCTGGCCGAAAGCGCGATCGCGAGAAACACCCCGGCCGCGGTCAAAAACAGCACCGCCCCAGCGATCAATCGCCGAAAAGACCGCCGCCATGTCGCGTGACTCCGCTCGCTCAAACCTGTCTCCAGCCTGTCGCCCCGCTCGGTGTGCCTCTTATAGCCCGGTGGGCACGCCTTGCCAATGGGCGCACCGAGGAGTGTGGGCATGATGCTGAACGATTCCGCGTGGTCCGGCTCAGACCCGGTGGCCGGCACGCTGGCCCACCCGGTGCCGCCCCTTTTTCCTGAGAAGCTCCCCTTGCCCATGACCGTCTCCCGCGTCCAACGCCTGTCCCAACGCCTGGGACCCGGCCTCATCACCGGTGCCGCTGATGACGACCCGAGCGGCATCGCCACCTACTCGCAGGCCGGCTCGCAGTTCCGCTTCGGCCTGGCCTGGACGCTGCTGCTCACCACGCCGCTGATGATCGGCATCCAGATGCTGTCTGCACGCATCGGTTGGGTCACCGGCCAGGGCTTGGCCGCCAACATCGCCAAGCTCTGCCCGCGCTGGGTCACGCTCAGTTTGGTGGGTCTGCTGGTGGTGGCCAACACCATCAACATCGCGGCCGATCTGGGGGCCATGGGCGAGGCGCTGCGCCTGCTGGTGGGCGGCGGCCACGTGTCGCTGTGGGTGATCGCCTTTGGCCTGGTCTCGATGGCCGCGCAGGTGTTCTTCTCGTACGAGCGCACGGTGCGGATCTTGAAGTGGTTGACCTTGGCGCTGTTCTCCTACGTGGCGGTGATCCTCTCGGTGGCGGTGCCGTGGCGACAGTTCTTCCGCGAGGGCATGGCGCCGTGGCTGTATTTCCCCGCCGGTGTGTCGATGAACGACTACGCCTCGATGGTGGTGGCGGTGCTCGGCACCACCATCAGCCCTTACCTCTTCTTTTGGCAAGCCTCGCAAGAGGTGGAAGACCAGCAGCGCCGGCCCGACGCCGCTGAGCTGAAGGCCCACCCGGCCTATACCGCCGAGCACCTGTCGCGCATCAAGCAAGACACGCATGTGGGCATGATCTTCTCCAACCTGATCGCCATCTGCATCGTGGTGGCCACGGCGGTGACGCTCAACCAGCACGGCATCACCACCATCCAGACCGCCGCCCAGGCGGCCGAGGCCTTGCGGCCCGTCGCGGGGGAGTTTGCGTTCGCGCTGTTAGCGCTCGGCATCATCGGCACCGGCATGTTGGCCGTGCCCGTGCTGGCTGGCTCGGCCGCCTATGCGGTGAGCGATGCGCTGGGCTGGAAGGCCGGGCTCTCGCACGGCTTCCACGAAGCGCGCGGCTTCTACCTCATCATCTTGGCCGCCATGGTGATGGGCACGCTGGGTGGCGTGTTGGAGGTGGACCCGATGCAGGCGCTGGTGTGGAGCGCCATCGTCAACGGCGTGATCTCGGTGCCCATCATGGTGGTGATGATGTGGATCGGCCAGTCGACCGCGCTGATGGGTGCGCTCACCATCAGCCCGCGGCACCGCTTCTTCGGCTGGGCGGCCACGGCCGTGATGGCGCTGGCCGTGCTGTTCATGCTGGGCACCAGCTTCTGAGCTGGCGGGCTGGCGGTTCAGGGGGGGGCCGCGGTTGACGTACTGCGCGAGTGCGGCGATGGGCCGGGGCGATGTGCTCCGTGTCCCCTTGGCCCTGAAGCAGGAACTTCGGCAGTCGGCCGTGAGGCCAAGCAGGTTGGTGGGCGAGATGGCCGAAAGATCGGCAGCGTCGTGCACGCTGGCCGCCCCCCATGAGAGGGCCAAGCCCCCTCATCTAACCCCGCCATAATTCGCCCCGCTGACTCCAAGGCGTCGATCCCACTCGCCCTGTCAGCCGGGGAGCCCCTCATGTTTGACCGCCTCAGCGACGCCGCACACAGCGCCGGCCACGCCCTGCAAAACCAGTTGGCCCAACTGCTGGCCGGTTGGGGCAGCGCCGAGCGGCTCTACACCTTGGCGGGCGAGGGGCAAGTGGCCGAGTTGATGGTCGAGCGCTTCAGCGCGGTGGACGCGCTGAGCGATCCCTTCCAGCTCCACCTCACCACCCTCAGCCTCAACGCCCACATCGACTTGCTCGCGCTGCTGGGCCAGCGCATCACGCTGCGCACCACGCTGTCAGACGGCAGCCGCAGCAGCCGCAGCGCGCTCATCGTTCAAGCCGCGCAAGGCCCCTCTGATGGTGGCCTGGCGCGGTTCGAGCTGATGCTGCAACCCTGGGTGGCCCTGCTCGGCTTCAGCCGCAACAGCCGCATCTGGCACGACAAGACCCTGCCGCAAGTCCTCGACGACGTGCTTGGCGCCAGCGCCTACAGCGGCCACGCCGCCTGGACCTGGGGCGAGGCCGGTGAAGACCTGCACACCTTCCTGGCCCAAGGCCCCAACGGCGGCGTCTTCCCCACCGTCACGCAATACCGCGAGTCGGACCTCGCCTTCATGCAGCGCCTGCTCGCCCAAGCCGGCCTGGGCTGGCGCGTGGAAGAGCACGCCGACGCGCCCAGCGGCCACCGGGTGGTCTTCTTTGCCAGCAGCGCCCGCTTCCCGCAAGACGCCACTTCGGCCACCGCGCTGGGCGGCGCAGGCATCCGCTTCCACCGCGGCGCGGCGGTGGAGCAGCAAGACGCCATCCAGGCCTTTGGCGGCCTGCGCCAACTCACCGCTACCGCCAGCGCCATCTTGCAGTGGGACTACACCGCCAAGCGCGCCGTGGCGGCCGAGGTGCTCACCCACCAGCAGTTCGCCAGCCCGGCGCTGCAAGCCCAAGCCGCGTGGCTGCAAAGCTTTGACGCCGAAGCCCCCTGGGCCAACACCGGCAGCCTCAGCAGCGCCGAGCTGCAACACCGCACCACCCTGCGCCAAGAGGCGCTCGAAGCGCGCCGCAAAACCTGGCTGGCCCGCAGCACCGTGCGCACCCTGCGCCCGGGCAGCTGGTTCGCCCTCACGCAAAGCACGCTCGACCTGCTGAGCGC
>JBEAOO010000226.1:0-4425 GCA_041164825.1 Pseudomonadota bacterium
GGTCGAGTTGCAGCGGCGTGAAATCGTCTGCGCGACGCGCGGCCACACGCGCCACCAGCGTGCGCAAGGGCCGCAGCCCACGCCGCACGGCCCACCACAGCGGCAGCAGCACCAGCGGCAAGGCCACCAGCATGGGCGCCACCAAATTGTTGGCGAACATGCGCAGGGCGGTGGGCGCGTGCACCACGGGTTCCAAAAAGCGCATCCGCCAGCGCGCGTCCTGCGCCTGCACCGACCAGTGCACGGTCGGGCCCACGGCCACCTCCATCGCGGGCTCGGTTTGCGCCTGCACCGTTTGGCCGCGCCAACCGGCCGAGGCGTACAGCTCGCGGCCGTCGGCCACCCGGCTGAGCACCAAGATGATGTCACCCAGAGGCAAGCCACCGTTTTGCGCCTGAGCGCGTTGGCGCAGTGCGTTGTATTGCTGCTCGCTGGAGCGCGTCACGAGCACGGCGCCGGGTGCGTCGTCGGGCAAAGCGGCCACCAAGGCTTGCGCCGCATCTTGCAAGGGCCCGAGGCGGCTGGTGTCGCGGTGGTAGCTCTGCCAATCGCGCCACAGCAGCACCAGCCAGACCAGCACAAAGGTGATCAGCAGCGTGCCGACCACGCGGCCGCTGAGCGAGCGCTGCAGCCGAGGCAGGCGGCCCATCAACGGCCAGCGCAGCCTCATGCCTCCACCACCCAGCGGTAGCCCACACCGCGCACGGTCTGGATGCGCTCGGGGCCCAGCTTGCGCCGCAGGTTGGACAGATGCACCTCCACCGTGGCGGCGTCCACCGCCTCGCCCAGCGGCTCCAGCTTCTGGCCGAGCGCGCCTTTGGACACCAGCGCGCCCGGCTCGCGGGCCAGCTCCACCAGCAAGCGGAATTCGCGCGGCGACAGATCGAGCAACTCGCCGGCGCGCCAGGCTTGGTGCGCGCGCGGCGCCAGGGTGATCTCACCCAGCGTCCACACCGGGCTGGCCTGCTGCGCGCTGCGGCGGATCACGGCCCAGATGCGGGCCACCAACTCGGCAATGGCAAACGGCTTGACGAGGAAATCATCGGCGCCGCCGTGCAAGCCGGCCAGCCGGTCTTCCAGGCCCGAGCGGGCGGTGGTGACGATGATGGGCACCTTGCTTTGTTGCGCGCGCCAGCGGGCCAACAAGGCCAGGCCCTCGCCATCGGGCAGCGTCAGGTCGAGCAGCACGCAATCGGGCGCGGGGTCGCTCAAGGCCAGCGGCGCATCGCCCAGCCGGCGCACCCACAGCGCGCTGAAGCCTTCGCCCTTCAGCGCCGTCAGCAGCGCTTGGCCGAGGTCGATGTCGTCTTCGATGATCAACAAGTGCATGGCCCGCACTGTAGAGCCTGCCTGTGTCATCGGGCGGGGCCAAACGGCCGAGCAGACCGCGCTCTTTGGCTGCGCCCAAGGTGGCGCTGGCCATACTGCGCCCCACCAAACATCACGCAGCCAGGGAGGCCGCATGTCCACTTCTTCCATCTTGTTCCGCGCCCCGCCAAGTCGACCCGTTCGGCCGCGCCGCTGGCGCAGCGCACTGGCCGCGGCCGTGGCTCTTGCACTCAGCGCCTGCAGCAGCACGCCGCTGGCGCCCACGCCCGTCGCCCGGGGCGATGTGGAAGCCGTGCAGCAGCAATTGCGCGCGTTCATCGCCCATGAATTGCGCCACACCAAGATGGCCGGCCTCAGCATCGCGCTGGTGGACGACCAGCAGGTGGTGGCCGCCTTTGGTGCCGGCTGGGCCGATGTGGCGGCGCAGCGGCCTGCCAGCGCCGACACGCTCTACCGCATGGGCTCGGTGTCGAAGTTGTTGACCGACACCGCCGCCATGCAACTGGTGGCCGATGGAAAACTGCAGCTCGACGCGCCCATCGAGCACGCCGTGCCGGGCTTTCGCATCCAGAGCCGATGGCCCGCCGCGCCCATCACCGCGCGCCAGTTGATGACCCACCACAGCGGCCTGCCGCGTGACGTGTTGGCGGGCATGTGGGTGGACGCCGCCGCAGCGCCGGCCGTGGACTTCCGCCGCGCGGTGGCCGGCCTGGCGATGGACCACCTGGCGCAGCCGCCCGGTTTGGCCTTCGCCTATTCCAACGTGGGCATCGATCTGTTGGGCGTGGCGGTTGAGCGGCTCAGCGGCACGCCGTTCGAGACCCACATGCAGCGCGCTGTGTTGGCGCCGCTGGGCATGCGCAGCGCCAGCTTCAGCGCCGCGCCGCCGGCCTCGCCGCCAGGCTCTCCCCCATTGGCGCAGGCCTACATGCAGGGCGCGTTGCAGCAAGAGCCTGCTTTGCGCGATGTGCCGGCCGGTGGGCTGACCGCCAGCGTCAGCGACATGGCGCAGTTTTTGAAGATGCAGTTCGCGCATGGCCGCAATGCGCAGGGTGAGCGCGTGTTGCCCGAGGCGCAATGGGCGCAGATGTTGCAGGCGCAAAACGATGCCGTGCCCTTGGACGTGGGTTTTCAAGTGGGCTTGGGCTGGATGCTCAGCACGGTGGGCGTCGATACCGTGCACGGCGGCGGCCCGGTGGCGCACCACGGCGGCGCCACGTTTTTTCACCGCAGCCAGTTGATGATGCTGCCGGCGCAGCGCGTGGGTGTGGTCGTGGCCGCGAACGACAGCGCCTCGGGTGCGGTGGTCAACCGCGTGGCGCAGCGTGCGCTGGCTTTGATGCTGGAGGCCAAAGCCGGGGTGGCACAGCCGCCGCGCGTGCCCGGTTTTGTGCCAGCGCGCGCACCTTGGCCTGACGAGGCCTTGGACGCCTGCGTGGGCGACTACATCAGCCTGCTGGGGCCGCTCAGCGTGCGCCGCGAGGGCAGCGCGCTGCGTGTCCGGGCGGACGACAAACAGCTGGAGCTCTTGCCCGGTGAAGAAGGCCGCTTGGGTCTGCGCTACAAGCTGGGCGGGCTGGTGCCGGTGCCGCTGGGCGTGTTGTCGGAGGTGGGCGTGCAGTGCCGGCAGATCGACGGGCGCCACACCTTGGTGGCGCGGCTCGATGGCCAGGAGCTGTTGGCGGGTGATCGCCTGGCGCCCGTGGCTGCGCCTGTGCCGGCCGAGTTGGCGGCACTCGCGGGCCGCTACGAGCCCGTGCTGCAAGCTGGCGAGCGGCCCACCATCGAGGCTGCCACGCTGGTGGTGGCGGGTGACCGCTTGTGGGTGAGCGCGCGCATGGCGCCGGCCTTTGGTGGCGAGCAGCCCGGGCGGCTGTCGCTGCAGGTGTTGAACGCGCAGCAGGCGGTGTTGCTGAGCGGGCCACTCGGCGATGCCGGGCCGGTGATCACCCGCCGCACCGGGCCGAATGGGGTGGATGAGTTTGACTATTCGGGCTGGACGTTTCGCAAGGTGAAGCCATGACGCTGCCCGAGGTGCCAGCACCGACACCCGCAGGCCGTGCGGGTTGTGGGCGTGCGAGTGCCCTGGGCAGGCTGCGAATTGCGCTGTGCGTGGTGGGCCTGCTGGCCGGCCTGAGTTTGGCCGGTTGCGGGTCCGGTCCACCCGCGCAGCTGGCCGGGTCCCCCTTGGCGCATCAGCTGAGCGGGCAGGGCGCCGGCCCGCTGTTGGTGTTGCAAAGCGGTTTGGGCGACGGCAGCGCGAGCTGGGCCGAGGTGCAGCCGCTGCTGGCGCGCGCGCACCGCGTGCTGGCCTACGACCGGCCCGGCGAAGGGCGCTCGCCCGCGGTGGCCGGCCCGCGTGACCCCTGCACCGTGGCCGACGAGTTGCACGCCTTGTTGCAGCAACTGCAGCTGCCTCCGCCCTATGTGCTGGTGGGCCACTCGCTGGGCGGGCTCTACCAATTTGTCTATGCGCGGCGTTATCCCGGCGAGGTGCTGGGTTTGGTGTTGCTCGACCCCACGCACCCGGACCACTGGGCCCAGGTGCAGGCGCAAACGCCAGCGCTCGCGGCCATGCTCAAAGGCCTGCGCAGCACGGTGTTCAGTGCGGCCGCGGCCCGTGAGTTTGACGACCAGGCCGCGTGCCTGGCCACGCTGGCTGCTTCACCCGCCACGTTATCCGCCACGTCATCCGCCACGCCACCCCCGGCCCAGGTGTTGCTGTCCACCGAGCGGGCAGCGCTGGAGACCCCGGCCTTTGCCCGCATGCTCGATGGTTTGCGTCAAGACTGGCTGCGCTTGCTCGGCGCCCACGCCGTGCTGCAGCCCGTGCCCGGCACCACGCACTACATCCAGCGCGATGCACCCGCGGCCGTGGTGCGCGCCGTGGCGAGCGTGATCGAAGAGGCTGCGGTGTTGGAGCGCCCGCGACCTTGAACGGGGCCTTGCACGGTGGCGCGCAAGAGCACGCGTGGCCGGCATCCCAACGCCCGTCGGCGATGCTCACGGGCTTGCTGCTGGCGCTGGCGGTGCACGGGCTGGCGCTCTGGCTGTGGCCGGCGCCAGGACCACAAGCGCAGCCACAGCCACCACGCG
>JBEAOO010000227.1:0-9757 GCA_041164825.1 Pseudomonadota bacterium
TCGCGCAGCAATTGCACTTCGGCCAGCAAGCGGTTTTGAGTCAGCGCCGGGGCGGTCAGCGGGGTGTGGTGGATCAGCGCGCGGGCTTCCGGCAGCTTGCCTTGGCGGGCGAGCAGGCTGGCGCGGCGCGACTGCACATCAAGCACCTCGTTGCCCACAGGCTCGATGCGCGACAGCACCTGCTCGGCGCCCGCGTAGTCTTTTTGCTGCTCGGCCGCCTGGGCCAACAGCAGCAAGGCGGTGGTGCGGGGCTTGCTGCGGCCGGCAGCGGCTGCCGGGGTGCTGGGGGTGTCGTCCTCGCCGTCGTCGTCGGCGTTGGCTGGGGCTGCGGCGGCGCTGCTGGCCCGGCCGTCGGCCTCGTCCAGCAGGGCCAGGTGGCGCTCCAGGTCGGTGCGGGCGATGGCCGGTTGGCGCAACTCCAGGTGCAGCGCGCCCAGTGTCAACCACACCTGCGGGTGCTTGGGCTCGGCGCGGGCCACGGCGTCGAGCTGGGCCAGGGCATCGGGGTAGCGGTTCGCGCCGGTCAGCACGCGGGCATAGGCCATGCGCACAGGGGCGCTGGTGGGCACGGTGCGCAGGTGCTGGCTCACCAGCGCCTCGGCCGCGCCGGTGCCGCGGGCCAGCAGGTCGAGCGCCAACAGCGCCGGCTCGGGCGCCGCCGGGTCCAGCGTTTGGGCACGCTGGGCCAACTCCAGTGCGGCTTGCGGCTCGCCGGCCGAGAGCTTGGCCACGCCCACCGATACCCGCGCCGCGGCGCGCGTCAGCGGCTCGTCCATCTGGCTTTGCACCGCCTCCTGCACCCAGGTGGCGGCTTCTTTGCGGTTGGGGCTGCGCGCATAAAAGCCGGGCACGGCCGACACCAGCGCGGCGCGCTCGGCCGCAGGCGTCAGCTCAATCAGGCTGCGCAGCGGCGCCACCGATTCGGCCGGGCGGCCCAGCGACACCAGCAACTGCACCAGGTAGCGGTGCGCGTCGGCCGACTTGGGGAAGGCCGTGCGCCAAGCGCGTGCCGCCGCCAGGGCTTGGTCGCCGGCGCGGGCTTGCAGGGCGATGTCGGTGGCGCGGCGAAACAGCTGTTCGCTCTTTTGGCTGCGCGCGGCGTCCAGCGTCAGCTCATAGGCCGAGCCCGGGTCGCCCGAGGCCAGTTGCACTTCGCTGATCAGCAGTTGATAAAACAGCCGAGCGTCCAGGGCCGAGTTGTTGACCTCGGCGGGCGCTGCCCCTTGGGCGGCCGCGGCCTGCAGGCCGAGCGCGCAGGCCGCGGCCCAGGCCAGTTGGCGCAGGGCGCGGCGGGGGGGCAAAGGCAAGGGCATGTGGGGGCTCCCAGAGTCAAAAATCATTCTACGGGCCGGGGTGATGCCGGCGAGGATTCGCGGTGCGACCCGCTTGGCGCCGGATAATTCCCTGCATGCCTGAATTGCCCGAGGTCGAAACCACCCGCCAGAGTTTTGCCGAGCGCATCGCCGGCGCCCAAGTGCAGGCCGTGCGCCTGGGCAAGCCACTGCGCTGGCCGCTGGGCGTGGCGCCCGAATCGATGGTGGGCCACACCGTGGGTGCGGCCACGCGGCGTGGCAAATACATCTGGCTGCCGGTGGCCGGGGCGCAGGGCGCGGCGGGTTTGTTGCTGCACCTGGGCATGTCGGGCTCGCTGGCCTTCATGCCTGAGCCGCCGCGCGGCGAGACGCCCGGCGCGCACGATCATTTTGATCTTTACACCAGCCGTGGCCTGCTGCGCCTCACCGATCCGCGGCGCTTTGGCGCGGTGGTGTGGTCGCCCGCCATCGACGCCAACCCGGCCGCCAAGCTGCTGGCCGGCCTGGGGATGGAACCGTTTGATGCAGCCTTCAATGGCGCGCACCTGCATGCCGGCCTGCAGCGCCGCCGCGTCGCCATCAAACAGGCTCTGCTGGCCGGCGACATTGTTGTGGGCGCGGGCAACATTTACGCCTGCGAGGCGCTGTTCATGGCCGGTATCGACCCGCGCTTGCGCAGCGACGCACTGAGCCGACCGCGTGCCCAGCGCTTGGCCGAGGCGGTGCGCGCGGTATTGGCGCAGGCCTTGGCGCTCGGCGGCTCCACGCTGCGTGATTTTCGCGATGCCCACGGCATGGCCGGCGCCTTCCAGTCGCAGGCGGCGGTGTATGGCCGCGAGGGCGAGCCTTGCCGCGTGTGCGCACAGCCGGTGCGGCGCATCGTGCAAGGCGCGCGCTCGACCTTCTTTTGCCCAGCGTGCCAAAAGCGCTGAGCCGCTGAGCCGCTGCGCCGGCGGCGATACACGGTGCAACACACCCGGCGCGTGGTCACGGCCGGGTGCACCAGGGGCTGCGATACCATGACCCGGCGTTTTTTCTCGCGCGCCTGCTGCTTCTTTTTCCCTCCCCGAACGCCCGCATGACATCCACTTTCGCCCACAGTTTGGACGCCCTGGGCGAGTGGCGCGCCGTCGTGAGCGAGCAGGTGCTCGCCCTGTCGCGCTTTCTGCGCGACCAAGAACTCGTCAACGAGCCCGTGCAACAAGCGCTCGACACGGTGCACCGCCGGCTCGACGCCGACCGCCTGGTGGTGGCCTTTGTGGGCGAGTTCTCGCGCGGTAAATCGGAGCTGATCAACGCGCTGTTTTTTGGCGATGCCGGCCAGCGCGTGCTGCCCGCCACGCCGGGGCGCACCACCATGTGCCCGGTCGAGTTGGGGTTTGACCCCGGCCAGCCGCCGGCGCTGGCGCTGCTGCCGGTGGCCACGCGGCTCACGGGTTTGTCGCTGGCCGAAATGCGCGAACAGCCGCAGGCCTGGACGGTGATCCCCATCGATCCCGCGCACCCTGCGGATCTGCCCGACGCGCTGCAAGCCGTTTGCCGCACCCAGCAGGTCAGCCGCGACGACGCGCGCCGCCTGGGTTTTTGGGACGACCAGCAGCCCGACGACAACCCGCCCGTCGATGCGCAGGGCCAGGTGGAGGTGCCGATGTGGCGCCACGCCGTCATCAACTACCCGCACCCGCTGCTGCGCCAGGGCCTGGTGGTGCTCGACACCCCTGGGCTCAACGCCATTGGCGCCGAGCCCGAGCTGACCTTGGGCCTGCTGCCGGGTGTGCACGCCACCGTGTTCATCTTGGGTGCCGACACCGGCGTGACGCGTTCCGACCTCACCATCTGGCGCGACCACCTCGGCGGCTCCTCGCTCACCCGCTGGGTGGTGCTCAACAAGATCGATGGCCTGCGCGACCCGCTTGCCACCCCGGCCGAGGTGGCGGTGCAAATTGAGCGCCAGCGGCAGAACGCCGCCTCGATGCTGGGCGTGGACGTGGGGCGGGTGTTTCCGGTCTCGGCGCGCCAAGGTTTGGCCGCACGCATGGCCGGTGACGCCCGCGCGCTGGCCGACAGCCGCATCAAACAGCTCGAACGCGCGCTGGTGGCCGAGTTGCTGCCCGCACGCGCCGAGCTGCTGCAGCAATCGGTGGCGCGCGCCGTCAACGAGGCCATGGGCGGCGCCATGCGCCAGCTCGCCGGCCAGCGCCGGCAGGTGACGGAGCAGCTGCTGGAGTTGCGCGCGCTGCGCGGCAAAAGCGACGACAAGCGCCAGCTCATGTTGACCCGACTCGACCGCGAAACGCGCGAATTCGAGCACTGCGTGACCCACCTGCAAGCCCTGCGTTCGGTGCATGCGCGCTTGCTCCACCAAGCCCTCACACCGCTGAGCAATGAGAGTTTGCGCGCCGAGGTCAAGGCCTTGCAAGCAGCGCTCGGCAGCACGCTCATCAAATTTGGAGCGCGCAAAGCGTTTGCGGCCTTGACCGCGCGCTTGCGGGCGCACCTCGACGGCGCCGGTCACCGCAGCGCCGAGATCCGCGAGTTGTTGTCGGGCAGTTTCAACACGCTCAATGCCGACTTCGGTTTTGCCCTGGCCGTGAGCAGCGGCCCCGACCTCGCGCCGCAGTTGAACGAGCTGGCGCTGATCGAGCGCAACTACCTGCAGTACCTCGGCCTGGGCCAGGCCCTGCGCTTGTCGCAGCCGCGTTTCATGGAGCAATTCCGCCGCATGCTGCTGAGCAAGCTGCGGGTGGTGTTTGAGGGCGCCAGTGGCGAGTTGGAGCGTTGGGCCAAGACCCACTCGGCATTGGTCGATGGGCAGCTGCGCGAGCGCCGCCGCAACTTCCGCCACCGGCGCGATTCGCTGGAGCGCGTGATGAGCGCGGCCACCGATCTGGAGCAACGCCTGCGCGAGCTCGATGCCCAAGAGCGCCAGCTGCAAGCCGTGCAAATGCGCTGCAAGGTGCTCGGCGAGGCGGTGCTGCAAGGCTTGGCCTTGGGGGCCGAGGCCTTGGCCGATGAGGGGCCGTCCAGCAGCCCCGTCAGCAGCTTCGGCCACGAGCTCACCTGATGAGCCAGCGACCCGAGGGCGCTCCGGACTTCGCTGTCAGGCTGGTGGCGTGGCAACGCACGCATGGCCGCCACCACCTGCCCTGGCAGCACACCCGCGACCCCTACCGCGTGTGGCTGTCCGAGATCATGTTGCAGCAAACCCAGGTGGCCACGGTGCTGGGCTACTACGAGCGGTTTTTGCAGCGCTTCCCGACCGTGGCCGAGCTGGCCGCAGCACCCCAAGACGATGTGTTGGCGCTGTGGAGCGGCCTGGGTTACTACAGCCGCGCGCGCAACCTGCACCGCTGCGCGCAAGCCGTGGTGGCGCTGCACGGCGGGGTGTTTCCCCGCAGCAGCGCGGCGCTGGCCGAGTTGCCGGGCATCGGCCCCTCCACCGCGGCCGCCGTGGCGTCGTTTTGTTTTGCCGAGCGTGTGGCCATCTTGGACGGCAATGTGAAGCGCGTGCTCACGCGGGTGCTGGGCTTTGATGGCGACCTGGCGCAATCGGCCCAAGAGCGCGCGCTGCAAGGGCATGCCACCGCCCTGTTGCCCGAGGCGGCCGACGACATGCCCGCCTACACCCAGGGCATCATGGATCTGGGCGCCACGGTCTGCACCTCGCGCTCGCCCACCTGTTTGTTGTGCCCCATGGCCAGCAGCTGCGTGGCCGCGGCCGAGGGCGAGCCCGAGCGCTACCCGGTGAAAACGCGCAAGCTCAAACGCGGCCAGCGCGAGCACGTGTGGCTGTGGCTGCAGCAGGGCGATCGGCTGTGGCTCACCCAGCGGCCCGAGACGGGCGTGTGGGCGCGGCTCTGGAGCCTGCCCGAGTTCGACAGCACGGCCGAGTTTGATGCCGCCAGCGAGGGCTGGCCCGGGCAGGGCGAGTGGCTGCCCAGCTTCACCCACGTGCTCACCCATTTGGATTGGCGACTTCACCCATTGCGCTGGACGCTGCCGGCCGGAGTCCAAGGCGCGGCAGCGGCTGAGGGCGCCGACCGCGTCGCGCGCAAGGCCATCACCGCAGCGTGGCCCGACGGGGGCTGGTACACCCGCGAGCAAGCGCTGGCCATGGGCCTGCCGGCGCCCCTGCGCAAGCTGCTCGAAACCCACGCGCAGGGCTGATCAGCGCCGCCGGCGCCGGCCTCAGCCGATCACGCCCTGTTCGCGCAAAAAGCGGTCCACCAGGCGAAGCCGTGCCATCGGGTCGTTCAGCATCATCAGCTGCTGCTTGGCCGCCGCCGCGATGGGCAAGATCTCGCACCAGCGGTTGGCCACCCAGCTGGCGTCGTCCAGCATGTGCGGCACCAAAAACGGCTCGGCGCCTTGGCCCTTGAGCGCCTCAATGGCCTCGCCCAGCGCGCGGGCGCAGGCCTGCACATCGGGCTCGGGCGGCAGCGTCGGGTCAGCGGGCAGCCGTTGCGCCTCGGCCATCCACAGCCCATCGGCCGCCTGCCAACTGCGGCCGATGGCAAAGCGCTGCGTGCCGCGGCAGCGCACTTGCAGAATGCCGGGCTGCGTGCTGTCCACGTCCATCAGCTCGGCCAGCGTGCCCGCGCTTTCCAGCACCACCGCTTCGCTGGCATCGGCGCGCACCTCGCCGCCTTGGCGCAAGGCCACCACGCCAAAGGGCCGCTGCTGACGCAGGCAGTTGCCGATCAGGTCGAGGTAACGCGCCTCAAACACCTTGAGCCCCAACAAGCCGCCGGGAAACAGCACGCTGCGCAGCGGAAACAGCGGCAGTGCGGTCATCGCACCGGTGTCTGCGCTGCGGTCCGCTGGCATGGGCCTCAGTCCCGCGCGTCCAGCTCGCGGTGGCGCACCAGCGCCACCGTGCGCTCGGCAAACAGCCGGGCCAGCGTCTCCACAAAATACACCGAGCGGTGCTGCCCGCCGGTGCAGCCGATGGCCACGGTGAGGTAGCTGCGGTGGTCGTTCTCGAACGCGGGCAACCAGCGTGTGATGAAGGCCTGGATCTGCCCCAGCATCTCGCCCACCTCGGGCTGCAGAGCCAGGTACTCGGCCACCGGCGCGTCGCGGCCGGTGAGCGGGCGCAGCTCGCGCAGGTAGTGCGGGTTGGGCAGCACGCGCACGTCAAACACGTAGTCGGCGTCCAGCGGCACACCGCGTTTGAAGGCGAACGACTCGAACACCAACGTCAGTTGTTGGGGTTGCGCCTGCACCAGGTCGCGCATCCAGGTGCGCAGCTGGGCGGGGCGCAGCTGGCTGGTGTCAATCACGGTGCTGAGCTCGCGCAACTCGGCCAGCAGTTCGCGCTCCAGCTCAATCGCGTCGATCAGCCCGCGGTGCGCGTTGTGGTCTTCCTCGCGGCGGTGCGGCAAGGCATCGGCGTTTTGGCGC
This sequence comes from Pseudomonadota bacterium, assembly GCA_041164825.1. GTDB lineage: Bacteria > Pseudomonadota > Gammaproteobacteria > Burkholderiales > Burkholderiaceae_C > JBEAOO01. The sequence continues at coordinate 6,717 of JBEAOO010000227.1, forward strand.
GCCTCGGCCACTTGCTTGAGCGGGTGCGGGCGGCGGGTTTCAGAGAAACGGCGCACCAGCGCATCGGTGCTGGCGTCCAAAAACAGCGATCGCACGGCCACGCCTTCAGAGCGCAGGCGGTGGATCAGCGGCAGCAGGTGCGGCAGCGAACCGGCGCTGCGGATGTCGACCGCAATCGCCACCCGACGGTGTTGGTGCGTGCGCTCCAACTGCAAAAAATCGGGCAGCAACTCGGGCGGCAGGTTGTCGACGCAATAAAAACCGGTGTCTTCCAGCGCGTGCATGGCCACCGATTTGCCGGAGCCCGAGATGCCGGTCACCAAGACCAGGTCGTTGCCGGGGCCGCCGGTGGCGTGGGTGGGGTTCATGGTCGCTTGCGTTTGGCGGTGGGGGTGGGCGCGGTGGGCGCCGAAACAGAAGCTGACGCAGAAGCAGAAGCCGTGCCGCCCACGGTGAGCATTTCTTGGGCATGGGCCAGGCTGGTGCCCGAGAGGCGCTCGCCACCCAACATGCGCGCCACCTCGGCCACGCGGGCTTCGCCCTGCACGGCGCTCACGGTGCTGAGCGTGTGGCCCTCCACCGCGCGCTTGGCCACCACCCAGTGGTGGTCGGCGCAGGCCGCCACTTGGGGCAAGTGGGTCACGGCCAGCACCTGGCGGTCGCGGCCCAGTTGCTTCATCAGCCGGCCCACGGTCTCGGCCACGGCGCCGCCCACGCCGGCATCGATCTCGTCAAAAATCAGCGTGCCGGCTTCGCCCAGCTGGCTGGTGGTGACGGCAATGGCCAGCGCAATGCGCGACAACTCGCCGCCCGACGCCACCTTGGCCAGCGGCCGCGGTGTGCTGCCCTCGTGGCCCGCCACCAAAAATTCGGCCGACTCCAGGCCAAACGATTGCGGCGCGTCTTGCGCCAGCAGCGCCACTTCAAAGCGACCGCCCGCCATGCCGAGTTGCTGCATCGCTTGGCTGACCGCCACGGACAGCGGCGGCGCAGCCTCGCGGCGCGCTTTGGAGGCCGCGCGAGCGTGCTGGTCGTAGTTCTTTTGGGCCCCGGCCACGGCGGCACGCAGGCTGTCGAGGTCGGTGGCGGCGTCCAGCGCTTGCAGCTCGCTTTGCCACTGCGCCAGCAGCGCGGGCAATTCGGGGGCAGGGCGGCGGTAGCGGCGGGCTTGGCTCATCCAGGCCGAGAGGCGCTCGTCCAGCGCGGCCAGGCGGTGCGGCTCGGGCTCGATGCGGTTGAGGTAGCTGTTGAGCGTGTGCGCGGCGTCTTGCAACTGCGTTTGCGCGCTTTGCAGCACCTCGATCACCTCGGCCAGCGCCGGGTCGTGGTCCACCACGTCTTGCAGCGCGTCAATGGCGCGGCCGGTCAGCGACTCGGCGTTGTCATCGGCATCGGCCACGGCGCCGGCAGCGCGCTGCGCCGCTTCAATCAGCGACTGCGCATGCGCCAGCTTTTGGTGCTCGGTGTTGATCTCGTCCCACTCGCCTTCGGCCGGGCCCAGCTTGTCGAGCTCGCCAATTTGCCAGGCCAGGCGCTCGCGCTCGCGTGCCAAATCGGCCTGTTGCGATTGGGCCAGCGTCAGCGCCTCGCTGGCGGCGCGCAGCTGCTGCCAGGCGGCGCTCAGCGGCGCGGTGTCGAGGCCGGCATAGGCATCGAGCAGCGCGCGCACCGAGGGGCCGCGCGTCAGGCTTTGCCAGGCGTGTTGGCCGTGAATGTCGACCAGCCAATCGGCCGCGGCGCGCAGCTGCGTCAGCGTGGCCGGGCTGCCATTCACCCAAGCGCGGCTTTTGCCTTGATTGTCAATGCTGCGGCGCAGCAGCAGGCTGTCGCCCTCGGCGTCAAAACCGGCTTCTTCCAACCAAGGTTTGAGGCCCGGGGGCGCGTCAAACTCGGCGCTGATGTCGGCCCGCGTGGCGCCCTCGCGCACCACGCCGGCATCGCCCCGGCTGCCCAGGGCCAGCTGCAGCGCGTCGATCAAGATCGATTTGCCGGCGCCGGTTTCGCCCGTGAGCACGCTGAAGCCGCCCTCAAAGTCCACATCCAGCGCGGTGACGATCACAAAGTCGCGCAGGGCCAGGTGACGCAGCATCTCAGGCGACTCCCGTGTTCCAGTGCAGCTTGCGGCGCAGCGTGGCGTAATAGCTCCAGCCCACCGGGTGCAAAAAGCGCACTTGGTGTTCGGACGGGCGCACGGTGATGCGGTCGCCGTGCATCAAGCTCGCCAAGCCCTGCATGTCGAAGTTCACGCTGGCATCGCGGCCCGCCACGATCTCGATGCTGACCTCGCTCTGGTCGGGCAAGACGATCGGCCGGTTTGACAAATCGTGCGGCGCAATCGGCACCACCACCCAGGCCTTGGCCCCGGGGTGCAAGATCGGGCCGCCGGCCGACAGCGCATAGGCTGTGGAGCCCGTGGGCGAGCCGATGATCAGCCCGTCGGCCCGCACATTGGCCACAAACTCGTTGCCAATCTCCATCTTGAGTTCAACCATGCTGGCCGTCGCGCCGCGGCTCACCACCACGTCGTTCATCGCCAGCGCTTCAAAAATCGATTCGCCGTCGCGCAGCACACAGCCGTCCAACATGCTGCGGTGCTCTTCCACAAAGTCGCCCGCCAACATGGGCGCCAGCGTGTGCGCAAACTGGTCCACCGCCACATCGGTGATGAAACCCAGGCGGCCGGTGTTGATGCCAATCAGCGGCGTGTTGAAGCGGGCCAGCTGGCGCGCGATGCCCAGCATCGTGCCGTCGCCGCCCACCACAATCGCCAAGTCGCAGTGTTGGCCCAGCTCTTCCGGGGTCATGGCGCCGTAGCCGGTCAGGCCGGTGTTGAGCGCGGTCTCGGCTTCGAGGCTCACCTCTAAGCCTTGGCGCAGCAAAAAATGCGCAATGTCTTCCAGCAGCCCGCGCATGCCCTGCGCATGGTATTTGCCCACAAGTGCGGCATGACGAAAACGGCTCTGCATGCGCCGAATTACACCACAGGGGCACCCCGCCGAAGCCCGGGCGGGCGGGGCTTGCCAGCTGCCGACCTACAATGA
>JBEAOO010000228.1:0-7935 GCA_041164825.1 Pseudomonadota bacterium
GTGTGGGTTGGCCGCGCCACACGCCGGCCGCCAGCATCATCAACAGCAGGAGCACCACCACCGTGGTTTTGGCCTCGGGTGCGGCCAAGGCGAGCGCCACCACTGCGGCGGCCCCCAGAACCAACAGGGTCAGCGCAATGGGTTGGGCGATGGCAGCCGCACGGCGCATGTGACCCCGGTCAGCCGCCGAGCCAGCGCGGCAGGGCGCGCGGTTGGCGGTTCAGTACCACGCCGGCGAAGCGGCCCTCGGGGAGGCGCGTTTCGCTGAGCGCGGTTTGCACGGCGTGCGCCGGCGTGCGGCTTGCATCGACCACCAGCAGCGTGGCGTCGGCCAAGCGCGGCAGCACGCCGCAATCGGCCAGCGGCGGCGCATCGATGATGATGCTGGCGTAGTGGGGGCGCAGGCGCATGAGTGCGGCGTCGATGGCGGCCAGCTGGAACAGCGACGCCGCGACCACTCCGCCGGGGGCTGCCAGGCGGTGGCAAATAGGCAGGCTGGTGGCGCTGCGCTGGGTGCCCGGCAACTCGGCCGTGATCAACCACTCGCCCAAGCCGCGGGGCAAGGCGCCTGGGGCGCTGCTGCCGGCCAGCTGCACGCTGAGCAGCAGCACGTCGTCGCGGTGTTGATCGACCCACTGGCGGGCCAGCGATTGGGCGACAAAGCTCTTGCCTTCACCGGCGCGGGCGCTGCTGACCAGCAGAATTTGGCCACCTGCCGGCGCGTCGCCCGAGACAGCTGCTGAGCCCGCGGCATGCAGCCGGTCGTGGGTGCTCAGTGCCAAGCGGGCCAGGCGCAGGTCGATGGCCGCCAGCGTCGAGGCCGATTTGGCTGAGGCCGTGTTGGCGAACGCGCTCATGCCGCACCTCCGCCGCTCGGCGTGCCGGCCAGGGGCAATTCGCCCGCGCGCCACTGTGGCAGCTCACCCAGCACCGGCACGCCGAGTTGGCGCGTCACGTCGCGGGCGGTTTGCAAACGGGTGTCGAGCAGCTCCCGCAAACCAGCGATCAACAGCCCGAGGAAGAGGCCCGCCAGCGGCCCGGCGATCAGCAGCAGCGTGGGCTTTTTGCCCTTGGGGGCAGCGGCGTAGCTGGGTGGGTCAACCACCACACGGCTCTCGGCCTCGGTGGGGGTGAGGCGCAGGTAGAGGTCGATCTGGTCGAGCTTCTTTTGCAACTCGGTGCTGCGCTCTTGGGCTTGCAGGCGGCTGCGCTCCAGGCGAGCCAGGTCGGCATCGGTGCGGGCGCTGGTGCGCACGCCGGCGGCCAGGCGCTGGCGCAACTCGGCCAGGCGGCGGCGCACGGTTTTCACGTTGTCGTTGTCTTCGGTGTAGAGCTGGCGCATTTCTTCCAGCCGGGCCTGCAGCTCCACCGCCTGGGTGCGCAGCAGCGTCAGTGTGGCCGGGCTGCTGCCGCGGGTGTCGCCAAACGCCGGGTCGGTGGGGCCGGCGGCGTCCAGGGCCAGGTCTTGCGTGGCGCTGGCCGCCTTGCTGTTGCCTTGTTTGACGACGAGGCTGAGGATGCCGTCTTCGGCTTGGCGCAGGTCTTTTTGCGCCTCGGCCAAGCGGGCGCCAATGAGGCGCGCGCTTTCTTCGCCGATGCGGCGGTTTTGCAGCGTGCCTTGGCGCATGTAGTTGGCCAGCAGTTCGGCCAGCACTTGCGGGGCCAGGGCCGGGTCGGTGCTTTGCAGGCTGAGCTCCAACAGGTTGGAGCCGGTTTCGGCCACCTTGGAGCGCAGGGGTTCGATGTTGAGGTTGGTGATCAGCAACTCGGCCGTGGCGTCGTAACTGCCCGAGGCGGGCTGGGGGGCGCGGCCGAGCAGGCGGTTGAGCGCGCCTTTGAGCGCGTCGATGCCCACGGCAGCGGGCGCGCGCGGGAACAAGTCGCTGGTGAGGTTGAATTTTTCGACCACCGACAGCGCGTTCGAGCGGCTGCGCATGAGCTCCATCTCGGTTTCGATCTTGCGCGTGATGGGTTCGGGGTTGACGGCCTCACGCCAAGCGGTCACGCCGGACAGGAAGGACGGCGCGCCGAGCTGATCGGTCTGGATCAACAAGCGCGCACTGGTGGTGTGCACCGGCGTTTGGACGCTGTAGAGCGCGGTGGTGAGCGCGCCGACGACGAGCGTGCAGGCCAGCACCACGGCGCCGTGCTTGAACACCAGACGCAGCGCGTCGCACCGCGTGAAGGGCGCGTGGTCGGGCGACTCGGCGGGGAAGAGCGGCGCCATCGCGGGCGCGGCCGATGCGTCAGTTGGCATTGGAGTTGCGCAGGTTGTAGGCGAAGGAGAACGAGCTGTTGCGCAACAACGGCACCAGGTTGAACACGTAGAGGTTCAGGTTGTCGGCCAAGTTGGCCGCGCGGCCCTTGGGCAGCAGCACCACGTCAAAGGGTTCGAGCAACACATCTTGAGCGGGCTGGGCCAGCGGGTCGGCTTGGGTGCCGATGCGCAGCACTTGCGGGCCGTCGGGGCCGCCGCGGCGCACGATGGCGAGTTGCTGGCGGTCGCCGCTGGGCAGCGCGCCGCCCGACTCGACCACGGCTTGCACCAGGCTCAGGCCCGGCCGCCAGGTGAGCACGCCGGGGCGTGTCACTTCGCCACCCACAAACACCTGGGTGGCTTGCGCGTTGCGCACGATGATCACCGGCTGCAAACCGGCCAGCCCCGCGCGGCCGCCAGCGGCACCGCCGCCTGCAATGCGCACACTTTGTGAGGTGGCCGTGCGCACGATCACCGACAGCTCGGGGTTGCGCAGCCACTTGGCATAACGCTGCTTGAGCTCGGTGCGCAGGTCTTCGGGGCTGCGGCCTTCGGCCTGCACTGTGCCCACGAGCTGCAACTGCAGCTTGCCGTCGGGGCGCACACGCAGCGCCTCATTCAGCGTGGGGTGGTAGGGGAATTTGATTTCCAACTCATCGTTGGCGTGCAGCAGGTATTCGCGGCCAGCGCTCTGACCGGCGAGTGCTGCCAGGCGCTCGCGCAGCTCATCTTGCACGTCGTCCGGCGTGCGGCCCTGCACGTGCACGGTGCCGATCAGCGGCAGGCTGACCTTGCCGTCGGGGCGCACACGCAGGGTCTGCTCCAGCTGCGGGGCGTCGGGCACCTTGACATCGAACTCGTCGCCCACGTTGAGGGTGTAGCGCAGCGGCGATGTGGTTGCCGAGGCGGATGCGGAGGCAGCACTGGCTGGTGCCATCAGGCGGGCCAGCGCAGCGGTCTCGGCGGGGCTGCTGATGACGGCGGGCGCCGCGCAGCCGGCCAGCGTGAGCAAACCGGCCAGCGCGAACGACAACACGCCGCCTGCGAAGAGGCGGCGTGGCGGGCGGAGGGTGAGCAGCGTGACGGGCAAAGGCAACAGTGGGCTCACGTTCGGTCCAGGTCCAGGCGGGTGTCCACCGTGCTCGCGCCGCTCACTCGGCCCGAGCGGCAGGCGGCGAGCAGCGTGCTCTCGTAGTGCGTCAGCACATTGGGCCAATGGTAAGCGCTGGCCGCACGTTGGCGGTTCAGCGCCGCCAAGCGCTGACGCTCGGCCGGGTCGGCGAGCAGGGTGCTGAGTTGGTCGTCGCAGGCGGTGGCATCGGAAAAATATCGGGCGCCGCCGGCCGCCACGCCCCGGTTGAAGCGGTTGTCGTGCGCCAGGATGGCGTTGCCCGCGCCCATGGCTTCGAGCAGCGAGGGGTTGGTGCCGCCCACGCGGTGGCCGTGGATGTAGAGCAGGGCGTGCACGCGCAGGGCTTGCACCACCGAGGGGTCGTAAATGGCGCCGGGGAAGATGACCTCCTCGCTGGCGGCCGCTTTGACCTTGGCGTGGTAAGCCACTTTGCTCGGCTCGTAGTTGCCCAGCACCACGAGTTTGACGCCCCGACGGCGGGCCGAAAACGCTTGCACGGCTTCCAGCACCGAGTTCTCGGGCTCTGCGCGGGCGATCAAGGTGGCATAGCCGCCGGGCTGCACGCCGAGGGCCGCGAGCGGCGCCGGGTCGGCCTCGCCGATCAACTCGGTGCCGTAGGGGATGGTGGTGATCTTGCTGCGGCTCACGCGCTGGGCCAGCAGGCGGGCGATCTCGGTGTGGTCGGCCACCAAGTGGTTGCCGAGCAGGCAGCCGGCGCGGTCGTTCAGGTACAGCCAGGCCTTGGCCAGCGGCCCCCACTTGTCACGCGACCACTCGATGCCGTCCATGTTGATCACGTTTGGGATGCCGGCCAGCCGCAGGCGCAGGCCAAAGCTGGCGGTGTTGTAGCCCAGCGTGAGCACCACATCGGGTCGATCGGTCACGGCGTGGGACACGCACGCCCAGTCGAAGCGGATGCTGTTGGCGGCGGTGTCGGCCCCGGCGTAAAGGTGCACACGGCGCACGCCTTCCCATTCGGTTTCGGGCAAATGGCCGGGCTCTTCTTCGTGGCAGTAGACGGTGACCTTCCAGCCGCGCTCGACCAGAAACGGCGCCAGTTGGGCGGCGAAGGTCTCAAACCCACCGTGGGCGGCAGGCAACCCGCGGATGCCCATGATGGACACGCTGGGTGATGCGGTGGAAACGGCAGGCGGCATGGGGGCGGAGGGCCCCAACCCAGTGGATGGTGAGGCGTGACTATTTGTGACCGAGATCATAGAAGCGCTACGGGCAAACCCTTGTGACTTTCAACACGTCGGGAAGGGACCTTTACCCTCGAAAGGGTGACAAACCACCCATTTAGGGGATTTCGAAGGGGGGGCTTGACACCGGGATGACCACGAGAGCGTGTGAATTCAAGGCGCCCGCCGTGGCTCGCCAAGCTCGCGTGGTGGCGTGCCGGGGCGAGAAATCCAGCGTGGCTAGCCCGCCGGGTGGCAGGTGCAGCAAGCTGCTGTCGCAGCGCCAACCGTCGGCCTGCACGTGCACGCCGAGCGCGGCCCGTTCGCTGCGCAAGGTCACCCGCAGGGTGCCATTGGCCTGCGCCTCGGCATGGGCGCTCAGGCCCACATCGGCGCTGCGCTGGGCCAGGGTTTCGGGCGCGAAGTGCAGCGTTTCGGCCAGCAGGGCGCCGCTGCGGCGGTCGCGCAGCGTGGCGTGGATCAGGTCGTTGGCGGCCGGGCCAAAGCGGTAGGCGTGGTTGAGGTCGCGAAAACCGCCGAGCAGCGTGGTCAGCGCCAGTCGGCCCTGGCCGCGGCCTGGGGTGATCAGCGGGGTGTCGGATTGGGCGGTGAGTTGCTGGCCGTGTTGGTAGATGCGCAGTTGCAGCACGGCGTCGAGCGGCGTGTCGTGCTCATGCGCCCAGTGCACATCGAGCCCGTTCAGGCCGTCGTCCAGCACGCCGATCCACAGTGGCTGCAGCACCCGCGAGAGGGCCTCAAACGCGGCTTTGGGCTCGCCCGCGTCGTCGAGCAGGCCCCAGCCTGCGCCGGCCCACAGGTCGCGCAGCAGCCACACCAGCGCGCCGTCGCAACGCGAGCCACTGGCGCGCCAGCGGGTGAAGGTGCGCGCCATGGCCTCGGCGCTGGCAGCGCGGCCAAGCAGCAGGTGGCGGGCCGGGTCGGCATAACGCAGGGCGTCGGGCCGCTCGCCGAACAGGCGCTCCAGGTAGTGCTCGCGCACGTCGTCAAAGTCCCAGCCGGCGCCCAGGTCGCGCGGTGAGCGGGCCTTCCAGGCGGCGGTGTGCACCCGCGGCGCGGCGTGGCCGGGCAGGCGCGCCAGGGTGGCGTCGCCAGGGATGTTGGCAAACGCCAGGCACTCGGCGGCGAAGCGCACGCCGCAGTGGCTGGCGTCGTTCAACTCGCGCTGGTAGGCGCCCACGCCGTAGTAAGAGCAGCTGCCTTCACGCGGCTGGTGCGGAAAGTCGCCGCCCCAGGCGCTGGACGGCCAGTAGGCCACGCCGGGCAGCGCCTCGGCCAACCATGCGGGCAGGTGCTGATGAAACAAGGGCGCCGCCCACAAGGCCGGGTCAGCGCCCCACATGGCGGCCTGTTGCGAGACCTCGGAGTTGCCACACACCAGCGCCAGGCTGGGCCGGGCCTGCAGCGCGGGCAACTGGTCGGCCAGCTCGGCCTGCACCTCGGCGGCGAACGCGGGGTCGTCGCCGGGGTAGTCCATGTTGGAGAACATCAGGTCGTGCCACACCAGCACGCCGTGGCGGTCACAGGCGTCAAAAAACGCGGGCGACTCCCAGGCCATCGAGCCGACGATGCGCAGCATGTTCATGCCGGCACGGGCCACTTGGGCGATGGCCGCGTTGTAGGTCGCGGGTTGGCCGTGCAGGCGCAGGATGTCGAGCGGCGTCCAGCAGGCGCCGCGGGCAAACACGCGCACGCCGTTGACGCTGAAGGCCAGGCCGCCTTGGCTGCTGTCGACCTGCAGATCGCGGAAACCGCAGTCGGGCAGGACCACGCTGTGGCTGCGGCCGTCGGCGGTGATGAGCTGCAGTGCCACGGTGTAGAGCGCGGGCTTGCCGTGGGTGTGCGGCCACCAACGCTCGGCTTGGGGCACCACCGCTTCGCCCTCTGCGTGGCCAGACTGCGCCGTGTCGGCGCTGATGTTCAGCGGCGCCGACCACTGCGCGCCGTTGCGGCCCAGCACCAGGGTGGCGGCCCGCAGTGCCGACGCACCTTGCCAATTCAGCGCCACGCGGTAGCGGCCGGTGTCGCTCTCCAGCACGGCGCTGCGCTGCATCACCTGGGTGGCCAGCGGCTCGGGCTGGCCCAGCCACACCGGCTGCCAGGGGCCGATGACGGGCGCCGGCGGCGACCAGCCGGGCGTGCGGCCGAGCAAGGTGGTGCGCCACCAGCGCAATTGCTGCTGGCTGAGCATGGGCACGCGCCAACGCGGCCGGGGCCGGCGTTGCGTGAGCGCGGTGTTGAGCGCATCAAAGCGCATCCACACGGTGTTGGTGCCAGGGCGCAGGTGCGCCTGCGCGGGCAGCACCCAGCGGCGGAACATGTTGTGGCTGCTCAGCAGCAGCGCGCCGTTGAGCCAGACGGTGGCGAGCGTGGCCAGGCCGTCGAGGCCGAGCTGCCATGGCGCATCGAGATCCTCGGGCGCATCAAACGTGCCCTCGTACCACCAGACTTCGCTGTCGAAGTCGCGCACCGGGCCGTCGAGCGACCAGCGCCCGGCAGCGGCCAGCGCGGCGGCCACGGGCTGCGGCGTGTCGCCGATGTCCAGCCAATCGGCGTGGGCGTCCGGCGGTGAGTCGCTGGGTGTGCTCTGAGCGCACAGCCGCCATCGCGCCGCCGGCAGCGGCTGGCGCAGCATGGCGGGCGGGGCGGTGGTCGACGCGCTCATCGCGTGCGGTATCAGGCGACCAGTTCGTCCACCGCACTGCGGATGGCGTCGATGCTGGAGAACACGGCGCGGGTCAGCATGTGGTCGGGGAACTCGACGTCAAATTCGCCCTCCAGCGCCAGCATCACGTTGACGCTGGCGTGCGAGCTCATACCGGCTTGGTAGAGGTCGGCGGCGGCGGGCAAATCGGCAGCGCTTTGGCTGAGTTTGCCGTGTTGGGTCAGGACGGTGCGGATGCGGGCTTCGGTGCTCATGGGCGGTGACTTGAAGTGAAATGAAACAGGAGGATCGGAGCCGCTCAGCGCGGCGTGGGGAGCGCCGCGTCGGTGGTGGGCGCCGAGGTCAATGCCGCCACGATGGCCACGGCTTGGTCGCCGTCGTGGCTGAGCGACAGACTGGCGGGCCCGCAGGCCAAGCGGCCCGCCAACTCGGCCGCTCGGCCGTGCAAGGCCAGTGCGGGCTGGCCGGTGCCGGCGTCGGTGTGGACCTCGATGTCGCGCCAATCGATGCCGGCATTGGACCAGCCGTAGGCTTTCAAGGCGGCTTCTTTGGCCGCAAAGCGGGCGGCCAGGCGTTCTTCACGCTGGTGCTGGGTGCCGCGCGAGGCGCTGTGCAATTCATGGGCGGTGAACAGCCGCGACTCAAAGCGGGCGCCAAACTGCGCCAGAGATTCGCGCACACT
>JBEAOO010000229.1:0-13680 GCA_041164825.1 Pseudomonadota bacterium
CGCGGCGCACGCTGGCTGCCTTCTCGGATGCGGTCCACTCCACCTCGGGATCCGACACAGAGCCGTCAAGGAACACCTCAGAGATGAGCACGTTGTCCATCGTACCCACCAATCGGCGGTCGAAAAAGTTCCTCCCGCGGCGACTGATCCACCTCGTAGGGAGAAGGCTCGCTGGGCCCGCGCTGGCCAACACGTTGCGGCCGTAGCTTGCGCCAGGCATTGAGCACGTCTGGTAGGTGTACGTCCAGCCAGGAGCATGCGTCTTGTAATCCACCAGGTCGGCGTGCAGATCAATGGTGGTGCCGCGCGCTGTCATGACGCAATCGGGGCGGCCGACGCGGCCACCGGGCACAAAGGTCTGCGCACCGGGGTTTGCCTCGCTGGCGTTGCCACCTGCGCGGATGCCTGGGTCCATGGAGTACTTGGTAGGCGCCACGGCAGCGAAGTGCCGCCACCACACGATACCTGCGCCTGGGTTGTTGATGTCTGTGCCGTATGGCAGGCCTGTATCTGGGTTCGACGTGAGGCCGTTTTTGTCGATGATCTGCGTGCCACCACCTTCTGTTGTGCGCACGAAATACACCATCGCCTTGGAGTGGCTTGGAATGACGCCAGTGACCGGGTTGACATAGCACACCCGGCTGCCCGGCTGGTCGGGAGACATCAACGGGATGGCCTCGTCTGCCGGCCAGGCTGACGGGGTCAACCAGGACGACAGAAAGCCAACCGCGAGGGCATCCCAGCGGGCGCGAAAGAACCGGGCAAGTGACATTTTGGTTAACTCAGGGAGGCCAGCACAGGACGAAGCTCATCCGCCATCAGAATGTGCGCGGCTGTCGATGGATGCACGCCGTCAGCAGTGGCGTAGCCGGCGGTGCCATTCACTTTCCATTTGTATCGATCGCCACTGTCCCGGACCGAATCAAACGGCACCACCGTCAAGACCGCGCCGCCCCCGACTTGAGTGCTCAGCCAAGTGTTGAATGTGCGGGCAGCGCCACCAACGCCAAATGCCGAATTGATGTAAGTCTGGTTCGCCGCCAGCACGTAGGAATCGCTCGACGTCACGCGGGGGAGAACTTCGCCGCGCACAACACCCGATGCCCCAGAGGCCATGGCCTGCGCCCAGATGGCCTGGCACCGTGTGCGCACGGTGGCGTCCGTTTCCCCGGCCAAGAAATCGTTGGTGCCATACATGTCCCACAGGTACTTCGCATAGGCCAGGTATGGCGTCATGCGGTCGGCATTTGCGGCGCTCCACATCGCGCTGATGGAAGAACCCTGCCCAAATTTGATGCCAGCCAGCATCGGGGCGCCATTTGATGCGCTCATGCGAGCACGATCAAAATAGCCATTCCCGACCTGGCCCGACAACGCATCGGCAGAGCCCTCGGTGATTGAGTCGCCAACGGCGAGGAAGGTCTTGGGATTCCCGCTGACGAACCGGCCAAGCACGATAGGAGCAACGACATTTACTTCGTTTGTCCAGCTTGAGCCGCTGATCGCGATGTTGCCGTAGCTGTCAATTTGGCTGACGGTGGTATTCGCTACAGGGTCAAGCCACAGCGCCACGCCGCCCGGGTAGATCCCCGCCGTCCCATAGTTGAACATGGCTGGAATTTTCTGGCCGGCGGTGCTCACCGTCAGCTCCAGGCGCACCCAATACTTGTCGCCATTGGTGAATGCAGAGAGCCCAAAAGCGGATGCAAGCAATGGATCGGATTGCACATCCGTGGCACCCGCCGGGATCAGCTTCGTGCGCGCACCGGAGAAAAGCACAGGGACACTGCTGGTAGCACCGTCCTTCTCGATCGCCGCTTTGCTGACTGTGAAATCATTGGCCCCCAAAACCACACCAGTGCTTTGGGTGTACCAATTCATCAGGCTCAGCACGAGCTGGCTGGAATCAGCTGATGCCATCCAGATGGGATATCGGCAGCGGTAAGTCAGCTGCCCAGCGGGGGCCATTGCCAAGCTCCCCGACTGTGCCTGCTTGTTGTTGCGAGTAACCACGCGGAGAGGCTGGACAGCAGATGCCGTGCTGCCGCTGGCTGAGGACGAATCAGCACCGCTGCCCACTGCATTGACGGCGTCAACCACGTACTCATAGGCTGTCGACGCGGTGAGCCCGGTGACCACATAGCCGGTGGCAGCGCTGCTGGTGGGCGAGTAGGCGAAGGCACCTGAACCCACCGGCGTGCGCACGCCGACGCGGTAGCCAGTGATGGCGCTGCCACCGTTGCTTGCGGGCGCTGACCAGGTGAGCGGCTGGGTAGTGGCCGTGGCGGTGCCCAGCACCAGCGCCGTGGGCGCGCCAGGCGCCGTGGCAGCAGCAGCAACTGCCGGCTGGGCAGCGCGCAGTTGGCCATCGGCCACACACTCCAGCGCGACGATGCCGGCCAGCGCCGTGGCGCTGCTGGCGGAGGTGCCAGTGGGTGTGTCGAGCGTGGCCGTACCAGCGACGATGCTGAAGCTGGCTCCCGTCGCGGCGATGGCATAGACGAACATGCCCTTGGTCCAGCCGGCGCCGAGCGTGAGCTGGGTGTTGGTGCCGCTGACGTACAGCGGCGTGTTGCTATGCGTGCCGCCGACGAGGGTGGTGTTGGTGCTGATGTCCATGGCGTGTGTGCTTGAGGTGTTGAGGCGCTGCGGTCAGGCGTTGGGCATGACAAGGCTGTAGGCGGTGACAGTGACTTGCTGGCCGGCGGCGATGCTGCTGTTTTGTAAGACCATGTCGCCGCCGCCACCGGTGGCGGTGACGCTGCCCTGCTCGTGGGTGGCGCCGGCTGCGTCTTTGATGCGGTAGTGCGCCGCGGTGCCGGCTGCAGTGGCCGCCGCAGTCCAGACGCCTGCAAGCGCTTTGGCGCCGGTGCCGGGGTCGGTGAGCCAGTCGGCGGGCAGCGGCACCTCGACGAGCAGCGTGCCGACGTCCGCGGCAGCGCAGTTGGAGGGCTGGGCCAGGGTGCGGATCTGCAGCTTGGGGCTGGCGCCGACGATCGCTTCGTAGGCGTTGGCCATGGCGGCGCGGGCCGGGGCGCTGAATTGACGTGTCACAGGCGTGCTCTCTGGTTGATCACCACCGCTTGGCAAAACCGCGCCGGGCACTGCTTGGGGCAGGCCTGGCAGGCGGCAGGGGCGGTGGTGCGGGCTTGACTACTGGCAGCGTGGCCTGCGCGGGTGCAGGTGGGCTGGCGGCAGCGGATGCCGGTGGGTTGTCGTTGATGTCTTCGTCGTCGGGCTCTGTCGTGGACGACTCGGCCTCAGCGGGTACAGACGTCTGCGCTGGCAGCGCGGGCACGGCGGTCAGCAGGTCGAGCTGCTGGACGCTGCCGAAGAGCTTTTCGCGTGCGGCCCAGACTGCCTCTTGGTGGCGGCCGAGCATCACGTGCAGGAACGCGGCGTAGCTGTAGACCTCGCAGTCCCAGGCCTCGTTGCGCTCGCTGCCCTTGATCCACCAGAGCGCTTTGTTGCCCTGGTTGTCGCGGCGCCACTCGCGCTTCTCACTGCGCATCTGGCGATAGTAGTCGGCCTGGTAGCCGAGCGGGAAGTGGTAGTAGCCACCGCCCGGCTTGGCCAGCTTGAGGCGGCCGTCGATCAGGTTTTTGATGGCCTGGGTGCCGACGAATCGCAGCATCGAACCGCCAGGTACTTCGGTGCCGCGCCAGGTGAAGTCGATCTTCTTTGGGCGCCCAATCTTGGGTGCGTCGATGGCCTTGGCGCCGCGGATGGCGATCCACTGCTTGCCGCGCAACTGGGCGTCGCGGCAGAAGGCGTAAACGTCTTCGCCGTGGTGGCCGCCGGCATCGATAGCGGCCGCGTCGACGCGCATCACCTGGCCGTTGGCGTGGCGGATGGGTGAGTCGAGCAGCTCGCGCAGCTTGGCCCAGGTCTCGGGGTGGCTGGGGTCGCCGTAGATCTCGCTGTGCCAGAGGCCCCAGCTTTCTTCGCCGCGGCCCCAGGCACGCAGGGTGACCGCCAGGCGGTTGTCTTGCGTGTCGACGCCAGCGATGCACACCAGGCCACCGGCTGGGCAGGTCATCAGCTCGTACTGCTCAGCGCGCTGCTGCAGCTGCTCGGCGCTGATGGTGGTGCCGGCCGTTTCTTTGTACGGCAAGCCCAAAATGTTGTTGAAGAAGACCTTGAGCTTTTCCTGGTCGCCTTGGGCCGCAAGCCACTCGCGCGCGAGGAACGGCCAGGGGCGCCATCCGATGGGCGCAGCCAGCGCGTTGAGGTGCCAGCTGGCCACCGCAGGCTCGCCAACAGCGGTGGCACGCCAGTGCGCGAGGCCAGCAGCGCCGGCCTCGGCCTCTGTCATGCCCTTGGCGCGCGTAGCGTAGTTGCGGGCTTTCCAGTCGGCTTCGTTGCTGCCCACGCCGCAGTGCAGGCAGTGGTACAGCGCTTCGTCAGGCTGGCCCTCGGGCCACTTGAGCTGCTTGAAGTCCAGGTGCTGCGACTCACCGCAGCACGGGCAGTGCATGAACCAGCGCCGCTGGTCGCCGCGCTTGAACTGCGCGTCGATGTTGCTGGCCTCGTCGATGGTGGGAGTGCCATCGCCGAAGATCTTGGCGCGCCGGCCAAAGTTGGAGGCCCGGCCCTTGGCCTGCTCAATCAGCGATCCCTGCTTGCCGACGTTGGTGGGGTAGTCATCAGGCTCTTCGAACTTGATGTACCGCATCGACGTCGACTTGATCGGCTTGTTGGCCCCCATCAGGCGCATGACGCCGCCGGGGTATTTTTTGCGCAGCTTGGTGTTGTCGGCGCCCTTGACGCCGCTGGCCCTGATGCGCCGGCTGAGCGCTGCCGTGTTGGCGCGCATGGGTTCGAAGCGGGTCAGCTCCCACTGCTTGGCATCGTCAAGCGTGGGGAACACCACGCCGATGGATCCAGCTGCGGCGCAGATCCAGGTGGCGATCATGTTCTCGCCACTGACCGAACCGCCGATCTGCACCGGCTTCATCCACCAGCCTTCGCGCCAGGGAGAGCCCGGCGACATGGTGCGCTGGATGTCGATGACGTAGGGCGTGCGCGCGGTGCAGTACGGCCCAGGCTCTGGCGTGTCTGCCGGCAAGACGCGGTTCTTCTCCGCCCACTCGTCCACCCACACGCGTTGATCAGGCCGCACGGCGGACTTGATCGATGCGAGGAATTTTTCAGTCGGCGTCATCGCTGTCGTCTTCGTCAGCCTCCTTCACAACGGAGTCGGCGCTGAAGGTGCCCAGCGCCTGGTTGAGTTGATCCTCCAGCAGCTGGCCGCACCGGAAGGCATCGGTCTCGGCAGCGAGTTGGTCTTGCACGCGCGCGGGCACGTTGAGCACCGCATCGCGGATCTGCCGGAAGGCGGTGTAGGCGAGGCGCTTGGCTTCGTCGACGTTGATCAGCAGGCCGAGCAGCTCGTTGAGTTCGAGCTGCTCGCGCTCTTTGCGGATGCGCTCGCGCTCTGCGCGGTGCTTGCGGTACTCGTCGGTGTCGCTGGCCTGGGCTGGCTCATCGTCATCACTGGCCGCCGCAGGCAAGCTCGGTTCAGGCAGGGCGGCGCCAGCGGTGGATCGCGCCGCAGGCCGGTCGATGCGGCCCTCGACCGTGCGCGAGGGATCGTGCTGCTTGTGGCGCCAGGCGCGCGCCGCGGCGACGTCCGACATCGGCATGCCGGCCTTCGCATCGCGGTCGACTTGGCTCTTGGAGACACCGAGCGCCTCGGCCATCTTGCGAATGCTGAGCGCTGTCATGTGTCCCGTGTCCCTGCTGTCCCATGTCCCCCAAGTTACCAAGCCCGCCAACGCGCAAACAACGTGATCGCGAATGACCCGCGTGGCTCAGTGCTGGGGAGGACCCGCTCACTTCGCCGTCGCAAGGGCATAGGCCCATGCCTTGTCGATCGCCTCGGGCAGCTCACGCCGCACCATGCGATCTGCGAACCCGTAGAAGTCAAAGCGACGTGCGGTGTAGTTCGCGTCCTGCTTGGGGAAGACGATGATGGGCACCAGCTGGTGACGCTGGCTGTTGATGACTACCCGCTTGTAGATACCCGCTGGCCTGCCGTCTTCGGGTTCGCCGTAGAACAGATCCAGCTTGTTGCTCACACCCAGGCGGCGCGCTTGTGAAGGCGTTGCCCTCTTGTTGGCCTTGGCCCGAGTGATCAACGCCTTGACCAACGAGCGCGGGATGTTGCCCGACTCATTGAGCTGCACCACGCTGGGCAGCTTGAGCGCCGTCCTTCGTGGTGCACGCTTGCCGCCATCAATCTGCCACTGCAGGTATTCAGCCTGCCGATCCTTCACACCCACAGACGCCTGCAAGGTGCTCTTCTGCGCGCCCTGAAAATAGAAGGCGCGTTTGGTGTAGTCGGTAGGCCGATCCAGCGCGCGCTCCGTCTCAGCGGGCAGCGCCTGGTGAACCATGCGGAAGGTGTCGGTGAGCCCCTTGGCTGCTGCGAACCGGAACTGCGGATGCAGACGCCGGACGCCTGAGATCACGTCGGCCATGTTGCTGGTGAACGAGACCGACATGCGAGCCACCCAAAAAAAAGCCCACCGGGGATGGGGTCCGGTGGGCTGCGGTGCTTTGCCGTGACAACTTGGCTACCGTGCCTGAAATGTACAGAAAAGAGCTAGTGTGTAGAACTCCCCCGCAGGGCCGCAGCGAGGCGCTCAGCCTCCGCCCTCACCGCCGCAGCGCGATCGCTGAACCAGATCGAGATCAATCGGTGCGCCTGGTCGACGCGCATCTTGATTGTGGCAGGCGCAATGCACAGACGCCTGCTCTTCTCAGCCAGCGTGCCGTTGCCCAAGTACACGCACTCCACCGTCGCCCGCAGGTGCGATTGCAGGCCCATCACCGCCTGGTCGGTCTGCTCGGCCTCGTGGTCGTCGATGCTGATCACCGCCATCGAATCGTCAAAGCCGCTGCAGTCCACGCGCTCAGCCATCGACACCCGGGCAAAGCGCCCACCGCCCTGCCCCATGCTCGCCCGCCAGCGTGCCCAGTTGAGCAGGCGGCGCTCCACCTCGGCGATCTTGGCCATCACGCCACCCCTTTCGGGCGCAGCACCAAGAGGTGCTGGCTCTTGGTGTACTGAGCCGAGGCGAACGCAATGATCAGCGGGTCATCCCACAGCGTGCCCACCATCAGCGCGCCCTCACCGGCATAAAACCAGCCTGGCTCACGGTCGATCACGCCGCGCTTCCAGCACTCGTTCACCCAGGCATCGCCGTGCGTGGTACGAGCCTCTTTGATCAGGCGCGCCACCCCAGGCATTTGGGTCGGCAGCCAATCAAACTTGCCCTTCTTCTGTTCTCTGTCCATCTGTCCACCTCAATACATGGAGAGTTAAAACACCCGAGGCCCTCACCCGCGCGGGCCCGCCCCCGCTCCCACTCATGCCTGGCCGCGCTTTGACTGGGACTGCCTGCTGCTGGTGGACAAAGCTCCGCCCTGAAACCCCAGATCAGCTCATTGCTGAATTGCTGGGCCTCAATGCAAAACACGTGGACACGTGGACAGCCGGACAGCCAGGCGCGCCTGGTCGCAATGCCTCACATAGCGGTCACCCGGGTGCCCGTTGACCTTTTCCGCGCCGCCGCGCGATCAGGGGTCAAAACGGGCACGTGTCGGCCTTCTCTTGGTTGCTGCCCTGCGCAGGGCTGTTGTCATCAGCGAGCGCTTCCACGCCCGCGTCGTCTTCTTCGAGCGGTGGGCGTCGGTACACCCACGGCCGCACCTTCACGCCGCCCTTGGACGACGCACGGCCACGCTCCCAGCCCAACCGGCCCAGGGCCGCGCTGGCCTGCTTGGTGATCACTGCGGTCTGCTTGTCCACGCTGATGCCCAGCGTGGTCAGCAAGTCGCCCAGCGAGATCTCGCTCACGAGCGAGCCATTGATGCCATTCATCGGCACCCGCTGGTCTTCGTCGTACAGGTACCGGCGGATGGCGCTTTCCAGCGCGTTCTCCACAGCGCGCTCACGCTGCTGCGGGTCGAACAGGCGCTTTTGCTCACCCGGTGTCGGGTGCATGCGCTCACCGGCATCCAGGTAGGTCAGCGCCTCGGCCAGCAGCTGGTTCAAGTTCTCGCGCAACCAGGCGATATCGATCTGCCGGGATACACGCACCGGCCAGAAACGCCGGTTGCCCGTCGGGTCGGTCAGGTAGTGCGATTCGTTCGTGGTGCCCACAAACACCACTTGCCGCGGGTAGTCCTTCGGCCGCCGGTCAAAGCTGGCGCGAAACCGGTCTTTCTGGCTGCTGATGAACTGCTTGACCTTGGTGACCTCGGCGCGACTCAGCGCGTCCAGCTCACCCCACTCGTACACCAGCACGCCCTGCAAGTTCTGGTAGCTGTCCTTGTCGCCCAGCACCAGGCCGGTGTCAGCAAACCAGTCCAGGCCCAGCGTGCGGGCCAACGTGGACTTGCCCAGGCCTTGGCCGCCCTCAAGGATCAGCATGTAGTCAAACTTGCAGCCCGGGTTCAGCACCCGCGCGCACAGCGCCATCAGCAACCAGGTGGACACACGCGCCAAGTACTCCTGCGTGTCTTGGTCAGCGCCCGCGTGGCCGGTCTTCAGCACGCAGTCACCCAACCAGGTGGCACAGCGCTTGGTGCCGTCCCAGGTGCCGCGCAGGCTCTCGATGCGCTCTCGCGCTGGGTGGAACCTGCGGCGGCGCGCCACCATCACTACAGCCTCTTCTAGGGTTTGCCGACTCATCGGTGGCAACCAGTGATCGCGGCTCAGCCAGTTGCCAAGCTCCAGCTCCTCGACCTCATCCCATTCACCAGCTGGCGCACCCCACGGCGCAGCCTTCAGCTTCATGACGTTGTTGGTGAAGTCATTAAACGCGATCACTCCCGCCGCCTCGGGGATGCCCGGCAGCCAGCGCCCATCGGGCAGGCGCATGCCATCAATGGCGAGCACGATGTTCTCGCGCACCGCCTTGATCGCGCCCTTGTCCGTCGTCAGCAGCTTGCCGCGCCAGGCCAGCGAGTCGTCCGCATCGAGCCCACCGCTCGCGCCAGCGGGGCCATCGACCGGCACCGCTTTGGCGCGCGCCTCATCCAGAGGCGACACAAACGTTGCCGCCCCGCGCAGGTAGCCGCGCACCTGCTCAGCGTCCCAGCCCTGGCTGATGGCATCGGCAATGTCCCAGCCCTCGCCCACGGCGCCCGGTTTCGGGATCTGCACCATGCTCACCGTGCAGCCCAGATCGGCCTGCAGCTTGCTCCCGATGCCCACCATCGCCACCATGCCCGGCTGCTTGTGCTCGGGCTTGATCGGCTTGGTGCTGGGGTCGATGCCCGCCTCGCGCTCAGCCTTGGTCAGGCCCTCACGCTGCGCATCGCAGTCAGGCCACAGGATCACCGCGCGGCCCATCAGCCAGCCCCAGTGCGCCATGCTCCACACCTTGCAGCCACCCGGCCAGCTCACAAAGTCAAACTCATGCCCCAGCAACTGGTGGCCGGCCTCGGCGCACTTCTCGCCCTCAACCACCACCACGGGCAGCGAGCAGTCGCCGCTCAGCAAGCCTGCAGGCACATACAGCGGGCGGGGTGCCTCCCACTGCTTCCAGTGCCAGGCCATGGTGCCGCGGCCGTCTTCGAGGTTCTCGCACCAGGTGCGCGGGATGGTCTCTTTCGAGATCTCGCCATCGCTGCTGGTGCGCTCAAACCGCGCCACGTGGCCGTAGAGCTCGCCCTCGAACGTGTAGGCCCACGTGCGCACCGCTTCCAGCTTCTCGCGCTGGCCGGTTTTTTTGTTCTCAAACGACCACTGGAAGGTGGCAGGCGGCGCGAACTTCGGCACCGGCGTCACCGCGCGCCACTTGGCCGTGCGCTTGGGCGCCACCACCGGCGCAGGGCCTGCACCCGCTGGCGCTGAGGCCTCACCATCCGGCGCTGGCGCCGGGCTGGCTGCATGCTCGTCCCAGGGTGGCGGCTCCGGCCGTGCAGACGCCTGTGATGGCGCAGGTGCAGGCGCGTGCACCGTGGGTCGCTCCCAGCCCATCTCGCGCATCAGCTCGCGCGCTGCCTGGCCGTTGTTCAGGCCGCGGATGCGCGCATAGAGGCTGATCAGGTCGCCCCCGCGCTCATCCTCGCCGCCACCGTTGTCGATCCACTGGCCGGTGGCGAGGTTGACGTTGGCACTCTCGCCCTCACCGCCGTCAAAGTTGCCGCAGTACCAGCGCCCTGCCCGCTCAAAGCCCGCTGGCAGCCACATCGGCACCAGGGTGTGCACCCGGTCCAGCAGCGCCGCGGCCAAGCCCGCAAAGTCGATCGCATCGCGCGTCAAGGGGTCACCCCTGCGCAGGCGTCAGCAGCCCCTTGTGGGGCGTTGCCGCCCCGTGTTCCCCATCCTGTCATGCTGATTCTTCTTTTGCTTTGAGGGTTACCAGCTCTGCACCCAGCCACGTGTCACGCGGGCCAGGTCAGGCATCGAGGTCTGTCTCATGCGGCGCGGCGCATACAGCGTCACCGGGCGGCACACACCCGGCACGCGCTGCTGGCCCACCCGCTCCAGCTCACCGCGGCGCACCATGTTTTCGATCGTGGCGCGGGCCACATCGCCGCCCACCTGCAAGCGCGCTGCGGCCACCAGGTCGCGGCGGGTGAAGGCCTCGTGCTGCTGGGCCAGCTGAGCTGCGGCATCGCGCAGGCCGGCGCGGATCTCACCGGCCGGCCGCATGGCGCACCCCCAAGCTGTCCCAAACCTGTCGGCGCGCAACCCCCTTGAGGGTGTGCGCGGCCGCGGTGGTTAGGGGTGGTGCGGGAGCATGGTGCGGCGCACCATCGACACCATGCGATGCCTTCACAGCCAGCACCCCCAGCGCCCCGCCCAACAAGGGCGGGCGCCCAACCTCGGCTACGCTTGCGGCTCCTACACCAGCAAGCCCAAGGAGGGCGCCCATGAAATTGACCCACGACCAGCTCGACCGCGCCTTCCAGCAAGCGCTGCTCGGCATGGCCAAACTGCAAGCGCGCCAGGAGGCCATGGAGTGCTTTGTGCGAGCGCTCATCGTGGAGTCGCCGCCCGTGCACCCGTTGTTCTGGAAAGCGATCGATACAGCGCAATCAGATCTGGCCCATCGGAGTCAGCAGGCCAGACCGGAGAACCCGCCGGAAATCGATGCCGCCGCACTTTCACTGCTGAATGTGCTGCGTGCCGCCTGCGCGCCGCCAACAGATCACGGCACTTCGTCCTGACCCTGACGCGGGCCCCGAACTTCAGCCGGAGCCACGTCACGAACGAATCGGCGTCCAGTGAGGACATGACCGGCTCCACGCCTTCTGGAATCGGAACAAGCGGGTTGGCTTCATGCGGCATCGCGCACCTCCGTGGGGTTGGGGTTGGGGGCGCCTTCGGTACCAGTGAGTTGCTCCACCAGTTCAGCCGGGAGCTTTTCTCGCGCGATGGCGAGCAACGGCTGACCGGTGCTGTACCGCGGGTCCTTGGTGTTGCCGAGTCGGAGATCGCTGATCACCGACTGAGTTGTGCCCACTCGGGCGGACAGCGCAGCCTGTGTCACACCCGCGCGCAACAAGGCATCGATAAGGTTGGGCCATTTCATAGCCGCCACGATATCGTTTATTCGATTAAACGGCAAGTGATTAAGCTATATCGGAATTCCGTAGGCTTGCGGCATGACTACTGACTTCGGAAAACGACTCGCCAAGGCGAGGGAAGATGCAGGCTTCACCCAAGACCAGCTTGCAGAGTTGTCGGGCATCGCGCAGAGCACCATCGCTGCCGCCGAACGAGGTGGCGCAGGCTCGCGCAAGACGGCGACCTTGGCGAAGCTATGCGGAGTGGACGCCTACTGGTTGGAGACTGGCGAGGGCACACCAAATCCGCAGGGCCTAGCCATCGCCGAGCCGTCGGCGATATACCTCGCCCCAACCCGCGCAGCGAAGCCAAACCTAGGCATGACGATCCTTCAACTCGCCCAGTTTCTGTCTGACGTGAGCGACATCGCCCGCCTCGGCATCGCACCGCTGTTGAGCGAGTTGGCCACACGGCCCGAAGAGGCCGAAGAACTTGCCGAGCACATTACTGCCCTCGCCTCCCGGCGGAGCAAACAAGCAGGCTGAAACAGGTCGCGGCCGTAGTCTATGAACTGCGGCGACACCCGCGCATCGCCCGCAAGGGGGAGAACCCCCCAAATCGATTCCCCGTTGTGGAGGATATTGCCCGCAAATGGGGGCTCTTTTAGGACTGCGTGAACGCAGCGCGCATGAAGTCGAGCGCACCCTGCTCCTCAGCTGAGGCGGTCTTTTGGGTTGCCACGATCCGCTCTGCAGCCAGTATCACTCGGGCGCGGTACTCCGGCGCCTGACGGGCCATCTGCTTGACCGCGCGCTGGAACCCCGGGATGGTGGGCAGATCGATCTCCGACACCAGCTCAGTGATGAACTGATCATCCAGACGGCTATCCCCCGTGATCTCGCGCGCCAGATCCGCCACCACCAGCTTCTCCGCCTTAGTGAACCGGCCATCTGCCCGGCCAACATAGAGCAAGATCGCCAGCAGGCCGTGGTGCTTATCCATGAGCGTTTGCGCCGCGGCCTCGACGCCATTCATCGACTTGTCCGCCAGCCAGGCCCTGATGTCTGGGAGCACTTCGCCTGTCTCCAGATCAACCGCCTCAAGCACCCGATCCATCCGGAAGGTGCGCATCGCCCGCCGCATGTGGCACCTCGCAAGCAGGTAGCCAGCGGGGCTGTTCGCGTCGTATCGACGCGCAGTGATTTTTCGGACGCTGGTCTCGCCGTCAGCTGCTCGGTACGTGATCTGCAACTCCCCCCTGACCCTGGTTGGTGCCGATGCACCCCAGAACGCTGAGGCCTCATCGTCAGCGCTGGACTGGTCAGGCAGAGGCGTATCACGAACAGGCTGGGAAGCCTGCCTCGACGCCAATCGAGGCTTGATCACCATCCACGCCAAGCCGCACACCACCAAGAAAACGAGAAAGTTTGTCACTGGTCACCTCGCGCGCCATCGATCGAGTGCGCATTGCAGCACGCGGATGGCTCATGCGAACCCGAGCCAGACACCCCCTAAAAGGGGGGCAGTCAACAAAATATCGTTTTCCCGTTGACGAACTGATATCGCTTATTCGATACTCGCCCCGCCTGCACTCCACCGCGCCACCGGCGCCAGTGCAGACGGGAGCCCAAAATGGAAAGCACGACCCCGAGCGCCGCGACCACCACGCCGCTCACCCCCCTCAACCGCCTGAGCGCTGACGCACTCGCAGACATCGAGCTGCACAGCGGAAACCACGACAGCCCGGAAGACGGCCACTGCCTGCTGGAGGTGGTGAGCATGTTCAGCGGCGAGCCCTTCAGCGACTCGCCCGCCTGCGTTGACCCGGTGCTGGCCGAATTCGGCCGCAGCTGGAACGACGGCATGCGCTCCACCGCCGAGCGCGCCCAGCTCAAGCGCTACATCCCCCTGCTGCCGGGCACCAACTGCAGCGAGGCTTTGAGCCTCCAGCGCAGCTGGATGGCCTTCGACTGGCTGATCCGCACCCACCTGCCCGAGTGGCTCGACCTCTCGCCCGCGTTATCCGAGCACGCGGCAAAGCTGCGTGCGCTGGACCCGATCACCGGCCAGCAAGGTCTTGACCTTGCGTTGCCGGCACTCGACCACGCTGCGCGTGATGCGGACGCCGCCAGGGACGCCGCCAGGGACGC
>JBEAOO010000230.1:0-6240 GCA_041164825.1 Pseudomonadota bacterium
GGCACGACAGCGCATCGACCAATTGATGCGCCTGTGATGTTGAACAGGAGGTCGTTTGGCAACACAACCGTTCCGTTCATCCTTGCGTGTGTTTCCGGCTTGATGAAGGCAACGCCGTCGAGACGAAGCCCATCGTTCCAGACGTTTTGTGAGCGCAGGAACTTCACGCCATTCGCAACGTAAACATCTCTCCCACCAAGAGGCGTGCTGCCCGCGCCAATCTTTTGCAGTAACGAGTTCAATCGCACCCATTCCCAACCCAGAGGTAACGAAAACGGCTCTTCCTCCCGAGGGATCTCAGCCAGCGGCTTTCCTCGCTTGATCTTCCCTTCTGCGATCAGTCGATCCTTCTCCGACTGAACTCTTCTCAGCAGTTCGTTCGCCGGCTCTTCGCTCGGATCCTGCTGCACCAGCTTGCCCCGCACCGCCAACGTCAAAATCAATTCACGCAGCTTGGCCACGCCGCCGGGCGCGGTGGCCATCAACTCAAAGTGCTGCACCAGCGGCGGTTGCAATGGGCTGAGGTATGTCGCGTTGGGTTCGCCAACTGTGAGGGTGGTCATGGATGAGGTCTGCCAGCGCTCAATGCGCTCCGTGGCGTGGCGCGTTCTGGAGTTGTTGGGTGGTGCGGACATGGTGGGGTCAAGCGGCCTCCACGACGCGCACGTCAAAACCCACCTTGAGCCACGTCTTCACCGCCGCAAAGATGGCGGCGAGGTTGTCCATGCTGGGGTTGCCTCTGGGGGACAACATGCGGTGCAGGCTCTTGCTGGGTTTGTGGGTCAGCGTGGCCAGTTGCTCGAAGCCGACGGTGGCGTTCACCAGATCGCGCAGGATGAGGCGGGCCGCATCGGGCTCGCCACTGAGGAACAGCGTGGCCGCCTCGTCCAGCAGTGCCTTGGCGAATGCCGGGTCGCGCGCCACGCGCTCAACAACGGTCTTCTTGAAGTCGCGGGTGAGTGTCATGTCTTGTTGCCTTTCTTGGCGGCGGTGAGCGCATTCTTTCGCGCTTTCATTCGCGCCTTGTATTCGTCGTGCAGCAACACGGCTTGCTCGATGGCTTTTTGCTGGCCGCGCTTGGTGCTGCCGCCCAACAGGATGATCAAAGCCTCACCGTCCCTGGCGAGGTAGACGCGGTACCCCGGCCCCCAGTCGATCACGCATTCACCGATGCCGCGAAACCACTTGATGCTGGCGGTGTTGCCCAATTCCATGCGCGCTTTTGCCACGGTGATCTTGGCGGCGGCCTGCGCATCCAGGGTGTTGAACCAGACCTGGTACGGGATGCTGCCGTCTTCGCGGACGTACTCTTCGAGTCGCACCGTCATGGTGGGTCAATGGTAACGCATGAGTTACTTTCAATCAAGCCGGGCAAGTTGTTGACCATGCTTCATCTCTGGCCCGCCAGCGATTGCGCCAGGATGGCTTTGAGCTGGTCGCGCAGGCCTTGCGCGTCAGCCTGCAGCGCGGCGTACTGGGCCAGCAGCACCTCGGGGTCGTGGCTCACGGCATCCACTGCGTGCGGGTTCTTCTGGTCGAGGTTGTAGTTGGCGGCCTTGATCTGGTCGATGCTGACCTTCCAGGCGCGTTCGTTCTCCACCCGGGCAGCAAAGCCATCGGCCTCGCTGCCCCACCAGGCCTTCTCTAGGTCGAACTCTTCGATGCGGATGGGCTTGGTTTTGTTGTAGTTCTTGACGCCCGCGGGGTAGGGGTGTTCGTGGTACCAGATGTGCTGCGTGGGCTGGCCCTTGGTGAAGAACAGCAGGTTGGTTTTGATGCCGGTGTAGGGGGCGAACACGCCGTTGGGCAGGCGCACGATGGTGTGCAGGTTGCATTCGGCCAGCAGCTGTTCTTTGATGCGGGTTTTGACGCCTTCGCCAAACAGCGTGCCGTCGGGCAGCACCAGGGCGGCGCGGCCGTTGACCTTGAGGATGTGCTTGATCAACACCAGAAACAGGTCAGCCGTTTCCTTGGTGCGCACATCGGCCGGAAAGCCTTGTTCGATGCCCGGCTCTTCGATGCCGCCAAAGGGCGGGTTGGTCAGCACCACGTCCACCCGGTCGGCCTGGGTGACTTCACGCAACGGGCGGGCGAGTGTGTTGTCGTGCCGGATGTGGCTGGGCACCTCAATGCCATGAAGCATGAGGTTGGTGACGCACAGCATGTGGGGCAACTGCTTTTTCTCGACGCCGCGAATGCTGTGCTGAAGCACCGTTTCGTCTTCGGTGGTCTTGACCTGTTGGCGCAGGTGCTCGATGGCGCAGACGAGGAAGCCGCCGGTGCCGGTGGCCGGGTCGAGCACGGTTTCGCCGAGCTGGGGGTTGACCATGTCCACCATGAACTGGGTGACGGCGCGGGGCGTGTAGAACTCGCCCGCGTTGCCGGCGCTTTGCAGGTCTTTGAGAATCTTCTCGTAGAGGTCGTTGAACTGGTGGCGCTCGCTCTGGCGGTTGAAGTCGATGGTGCCCAGTTTGTTGATGACCTGGCGCAGCAGTTGGCCGCTCTTCATGTAGTTGTAGGCGTCTTCAAACACGCCACGCACCACATAACCGCGCGGGTTGCGCACCGGGTCGGCGGGCAGGTTCTTGAGGGTGACGAACAGCTCGTTGTTGACGAAGTCTTGCAGCGCCTCGCCGGTCATGCCTTCGGGGTCGGCCGCCCAGTTGCGCCAGCGCATGCTTTCCGGAATGGGGCTTTTGTAGGCGTCGCGGGTGAGTTCCAGCTCTTCTTCGAGCGCGTCAAAGACCTTGAGGAACAGCAGCCAAGTGAGTTGCGAGATGCGCTGGGCGTCGCCATCCACGCCAGAGTCCTGGCGCATGATGTCTTGGATGGATTTGATGACGGGCGAGAGCTTGGACATGCGGGCGGGGGGTCAGGGAATCAGGGTGCGATGGGCGAATACAGCTCGCGCTCCAGCGTGTTCAGGGCTTGCAGATACTGCGGGCGGCCACCGAAGCTTTTCACCAGTTCGGCGGCCAGCCCAAGCTGGTTGATGGGCGGCAGGCTGAGCACGTTGTTGGCTTCGAGCGTGGTGATGCCTTCGTCGGCGTATTTGTCGAGCAGCGCGTCGATCACCTTGCGGGCCGTGTCGCCATATTGGGTGAAGACGTTGCGCTTCTTGACCCGATTGGCGCGCTCGCGCCGGGTGAGCGGCGGCTGGTTGTAGGCCACGTGCAGCAGCAGGTCGAACGGGTCGAGGTCTTTCAGGCCGGTGTGGGCCACTTCATCGGCCAGCGCTTCGATCAACACACCCTGGCGCTCCAGCGCTTCGATGAGTGCGGCCTTGCGGTCGGCCTCGTTCCAGGCTTGCAGGAAGTGGTCGAGCGAGTCGTATTGGCGAGCGAGGTTGATGCGGGTGTAGTCGCGCAGGCTCTCGGTGATGAGCTTGCCGTCGGCATTGAGGTATTGCACACGCTCGCGTGCGACCGAGACCGTGACCATGGCGCCCACGATGTACTTCTTGGGTTCGGTGCTGCCGCCTTCACCCGGGCCGGTGGTGGTGGTCGGGCCCAAGGGTGGTTGATCGGGGCCCGGCGGCTGCGGCGCGGCGGGGTCATCAATCACCGGTGGCTCGATGGGATCGTTGTCGCCGGGCTCATAAATCTGCACCGGGTCTCCGTCGAAGGCGGGGTCGGCGAACAACTCGGTGGCGCGCTTGAAGTCCATGATGGTGAACCAGCTCTTGCCCAGGTCTTCGCGCAGGCGGGTGCCACGGCCGATGATCTGCTTGAACAGGGTCATCGACTTGATGTTCTGGTCCAGCACGATGAGCTTGCAGGTCTGCGCATCGACCCCGGTGCTCATGAGCTTGGAGGTGGTGGCGATCACCGGGTAGGGCTTCTCGGGGTCAATGAAGTTGTCGAGTTCGCGCTTGCCTTCTGGGTTGTCGCCAGTGATCTGCACCACGTACTTGGGCTGGGTGGCGCAGATGTCCGCGTTGGCATTGGCAAGGGCCTGGCGCATGCGGGCGGCGTGGTCAATGTCTTCGCAGAAGACGATGGTCTTGGCGTGGCGGTCGGTGGCTTTGAGGTAGTGGGTGATCTTGGCGGCCACGGCGTCGTCGCGCTTTTCCAGCACGAGCTTGCGGTTCATGTCGGTGCCGGTGTAGATCCGGTCTTTGATCAAGTTGCCGGCCTTGTCGGTCATGCCCTCGGTGGGGCGCCAGCCGAAGGTGTCGCGGTCCAGATCGATGCGGATGACTTTGTAGGGCGCGAGGTAGCCGTCTTCGATGCCCTGTTTGAGGCTGTAGGTGTAGACCGGTTCGCCGAAGTAGTGGATGTTGGACGCGCTGTCGGTTTCCTTGGGCGTGGCGGTGAGGCCGATCTGCGTGGCGTTGCTGAAGTAGGTGAGGATGTCGCGCCAGGCCGAGTCTTCGGCCGCACTGCCTCGGTGGCACTCGTCCACCACGATGAGGTCGAAGAAGTCGGGCGAGAACTGCTTGTAGATGTTGCTCTCTTCCTCGGTGCCGGTGACGGCTTGGTAGAGAGACAGGTAGATCTCGTAGCTCTTGTCCACCTGCTTGGTGGCCTTGTTGACGGCCAACTCAACTTGGTCCACCGTGGTGTGGCCTTGCGCGTCGACACGCTCCACGCCTTTGGCGTTCGGGCTGAGCTTGGCCATTGCACCCTTGAAGGGGCGGAAGTCGTTGACCATGGTCTGGTCGATCAGGATGTTGCGATCGGCCAGGAACAGGATGCGTTTTTTGGCGCCGCTCTTCCACAGGCGCCAGATGATCTGGAAGGCGGTGTACGTCTTGCCGGTGCCGGTGGCCATGACCAGCAGCACGCGGTTCTGTCCACTCGCGATGGCTTCTACCGTGCGGTTGATGGCGTTGAGCTGGTAGTAGCGCGGGGTCTTGCTCGGGGAGTAGTCGAACCCGACGATGCGCGCCGCTTCGGGCGTCCAGCCTTTCCAGATGCTGTAGCGCCGCCAGAGCTCGGCCGGGCTCGGGAACTCATCCAGCGAGATGGTCTGCTCCAGCACCCCGGTGGCCAGGGTGGCGTCGCGGAACACAAAGCCGTCGCCATTGGAGGAGAAGCTGAAGGGCACACCCAGGAGGTCAGCGTAGTTGATGGCCTGCGCCATGCCAGCGCCCACGGCCTGCTTGTTGTCTTTGGCCTCGACCACGGCCAGCGGGATGTTGAGCTTGTAGAAGAGCGCGTAGTCCGCGCGCAGCACCGTGGTCTTGTCACGGTATGCCTTTTGGCCGCGGACGACCACGCGGCCCGCGCGCAAAGGGAACTCGCGATAGATCTGGTCCATGCCATTCCAGCCTGCAGCCTCCATGGCCGGGCGGATGAACTTGTCGCAAATGTCGCTCTCGGAGAGGAGCTTTTTGTCCATTGGGCTCCCTGGGCTCAAATCGAAATGGCGCGTGTCGCGGGCATGGCCTCTGTCGACACGAGTCATTATCAGTTAGCCCTGTGACCGCTACCGGCCGCCTCGCCCTGGAAGCGCTGTCATCGCCAGACGCCTCAGTCGGTGAACACCCTGGGCGGCCGCCAAGTCATCGACGGGGCTCGGGCATGTCCGGCCACCCCGCTTGCGTCTGCATTCAAACCTGCACCGCCTGGATGGCGCGCAAGATCGCTTCCGGCGTGGCTGGCGCGTTCAGCGGCGGGTCGCAGCGCTCGGCGCCCTTCGCGCACACCGCGTCGCGGATGGCGAAGAACACCGAGAACGGCAGCAGCAGCGGCGGCTCGCCCACGGCCTTGCTGCGGTGGATGGTGTCTTCGACATTGGCGTTGTCGAACAACTGCACATTGAAGACCGCCGGCACATCGTTGGCCGTGGGGATCTTGTAGGTGCTGGGCGCGTGGGTGAGCAGCTTGCCGCTCTGGCCGTGCCACACCAGCTCTTCGGACGTGAGCCAGCCCATGCCCTGCACGAAGGCGCCTTCGATCTGCCCGATGTCGAGCGCCGGGTTGAGCGAGCGGCCCACGTCGTGCAACACATCGACGCGCAGCACGCGGTGCTCGCCGGTCAGCGTGTCGACCATCACTTCGCTGACGGCGGCGCCATAGGCGAAGTACAAAAACGGCCGGCCGGTGAGCGTGGCGCGGTCCCAGTGCAGGCCGGGCGTGGCGTAAAAACCGTCGGACCAGAGCTGCACGCGCGCGGTGTAGGCCTGCTGCACGAGGGTGTCGAACGGCACCTCTTGTCCGGCCACAAACACCGTGCCGCCCTGGAACTGCACCTCTTCGGCGCTGGCGCCGTGGGTCAAGGCCGCAAACGCAGCCA
>JBEAOO010000231.1:0-10283 GCA_041164825.1 Pseudomonadota bacterium
GAGGGTCCAGGTGACATCGCGGGTGTCGGTGTCGTCTTCGGGTGCCGAGGCGGCCGGTGCTGCGGGCTGTGCCGCAACCTGGGCCATGACCGGCGTGGCCATGGCGGCCAGCACCAGAACCAGCACCAGAACCAGAACCGCCGGCCGCAGCGGTGCCGTGCGTCTCCGCGATCTGCTCATTTCGACAGCAGTCGCATCGCCTGTTCCAGCCCGGCCAGCGACAGCGGGAACATCCGCTGGCTCATCAGCTGCTGGACCATCGCGATGCTCTGGCGGTATTCCCAGACGCCGGGCGGCTCGGGGTTGATCCAGGCGAATTTCGGGAAGGCATTCGTGAGCCGCTGCAGCCACTCGGCGCCCGGCTCTTCGTTGTTGTATTCGACGCTGCCGCCGGGCTGCAGGATCTCGAACGGGCTCATCGTCGCGTCACCCACGAAGATCAGTTTGTAGTCCTTGTTGTACTTGCGGATGATGTCCCAGGTGGAGGTTTTCTCGCTGAAGCGGCGCCGATTGTTCTTCCACATGAAGTCGTAGACGCAGTTGTGGAAGTAGTAGAACTCGAGGTGCTTGAACTCGCTCTTGGACGCCGAGAACAGCTCTTCCACCCGGTGGATGTGCTCGTCCATGGTGCCGCCCACGTCCATCAGCAGCAGCACTTTGACCTTGTTGTGGCGCTCGGGCACCATTTTCAAATCGAGCCAACCGGCGTTGGCGGCGGTGGCTCGGATGGTGTGGTCGAGGTCGAGTTCTTCGGCCGCGCCTTCGCGCGCAAATTTGCGCAAGCGGCGCAGCGCCAGCTTGATGTTGCGGGTGCCGAGTTCGCGGGTGTCGTCGTAGTCGCGGTAGGCGCGCTGCTCCCACACCTTCACCGCGCTGCGGTTGCGGCTGCCGGCCTGGCCGATGCGGATGCCGCGCGGGTTGGCGCCGTTGGCACCGAAGGGACTGGTGCCGCCAGTGCCGATCCACTTGTTGCCGCCGTCATGGCGCTCGGTTTGCTCTTCCAGGCGCTGCTTGAGCGTCTCCATCAGCTCGTCCCAGCCGAGGGCAGTGAGCGCGGCCAGCTCCTCGGGCGTGAAGCTGCGCTCCAGCGCGTCGCGCAGCCAGTCGGCGGGCACCTCGCCCAGCGCCGCTGTCAACAGCTCGGCACCCTGAAAGTAGGCGCCAAACGCACGGTCAAACTTGTCGAACTGGGTTTCGTCCTTCACCAGCGCCAAGCGCGCCAGGTGATAAAACTTGTCGAGCGTGGGGCCACCGTCGTCGTCGATCACCCCGGCCTTGAGCGCCTGCAGCAGGCTCAGGTACTCGCCCACCGACACCGGCAGTTGGGCAGCACGCAGGGTGTAGAAAAATGGGATCAGCATGGGGCAGTGCGCAGAGCTTGTCGTGGCAGGCCGCCATTGTGCGCTGGCCGCTGGCTCGGGGCGCCCGGGCCCGCGGAAGCCCTCGTGCTTGCCCCTGCCCATCCCCCATGAGGACGAGTGCGTTGAAAGCAGGTGAACACCTGAAGGCTGTTGTAATTTCAGTGTCGATTTGCAGTGGATATCCCGAGAGCTTGGCGCGATCGGGGTACAGGGACGGGTCCTGCGGGGCCTTGGACGGTGACGAAGAGCACTGAGGGATGGGAATGAGCCTGGCTCAAGGGTTGTTGTCGATGCTGGGCCTGCAGCTGGCCCTGTATGGCGTGGGCTGGGCTTGCGCGGCTTTTTACGTGCCGCACCATCGCCGCATCGTGTTTGACTGGCTGGGCTTCACGCTGTCGAGTGGGCTCGCGCTGGGTTTGCTGGTGGTGCGCGGTCACGTGCCCGATTGGTTGGGCCGCACGGGGGCCGATCTGCTGTTGCTGCTCGGCTTTGTGAGCATGTGGCGCGGTGCGCAGCGGTTTTTGTTGGGCCGCATCACGCAGGAGCCGCTGCAGTTGCTGGTGCTGGGGGCAGCGGCGATTGTGTGGTTTGGTGAGGTGCACATCGACCCCGACGCGCGCGTGCTGTGTTTGTTGCTGGCGCTGTCTTGGGTGGCGTTGCACTGCACCTGGCAGGGCTACTCGACGATGCGCAAGGAGTTCGGTGCCCGCGCGGCGCTGACGCTCGGCATCACGGGCTGCACCGTGGCGGGCGCATTCATGGCGCATGCCTTGGGCGCCTTTTGGCGCGTTCGCCCGCTCGAATGGGCCCCGGGCGACAGCATGCACCATGGCTTCCCATTCCTCTTGATGGCGGCGGCGGCGCTGGTCAATCTGGGCCTGGGGTTTCAGGTGTTCACGCGCATGGTGCGGCAGCTCGAACACCTCTCGCGCCACGACGCGCTCACGGGCTTGCTGAACCGAGGCGCCTTCACGACCCTGCTGTCGACCGAGTGGCAGCGCTTTCAGCGCAAGCCGCAGGCTTTTTCAGTGCTGGCGCTGGATGTGGATCACTTCAAGTTCGTCAACGACAGCCATGGCCATGCCGTGGGCGACGAGGTGCTCGCCAACCTGGGCGCCTTGCTGCGCCGGCATGCCCGCGAAAGCGATGGTGTGGGGCGCAGTGGCGGCGAGGAGTTTGTGCTGTTGTTGGTGGACCAAAACCTGCTCCAAGCGGGACAGGCTGCCGAGCGCTTGCGGGCCGCTGTGGCCGAGTGCAGCTGGCCGCTCGGGCTGAAGATGTCGGTCAGTGTGGGGGTGGCCACGGCGCTGGTGGGTGATGCCTCCGAGGCCGCGGTGCTGCGCCGGGCCGACCAGGCGCTCTACGCCGCCAAGGCGCAGGGGCGCAACCGGGTGGTGATCTCGGGCTGGCCCGCCTCCGTCACGGCACCGGGCGATCAGCGCGCCTGACTCAGCTGAAAGTCCAGGTGCGCCCGCACCGTGGGCCACTCGGCGGCGGTGATGCTGTAGACCGCCGTGTCGCGCAGCGTGCCGTTGGCCGCGCGCTGGTGCGAGCGCAGCATGCCGTCGAGCTGCGCGCCCAGGCGCTCAATGGCGCGGCGGCTGGCCGTATTGAAGCGGTGGGTGCGAAATTCGACCGCAATGCAATCCAACGTCTCAAACGCATGCGCCAGCAGCAGCCGTTTGCAGGCGGTGTTGAGCGGCGTGCGCTGCACCCGCTGCGCGTACCAGGTGGAGCCAATTTCCACGCGCCGGTTGGTGGCATCGATGTTCATGAAGGTGGTCATGCCCACGGGCACGCCCTCGGCGTCGAGCACCGCAAACGGCAGCATGCTGCCGGCGGCGTGCAGCGTCAGCCGCCGCTCAATCTCGGCCGCCATGCCCTCGGGCGTGGGCACCACGGTCACCCACAGCTTCCACAGCTCGCCCTCGCGCACCGCCTCGGCCAGGGCCGGGGCGTGCTCGGCGGACAGGGGCACCAGGCGGGCCTCGGGGCGGCTGAGGGTGAGCGGGGTGGTGATGGCGGGCAGGCTCATGGGGCGGCGAGGTGGGGCAGGGCGGGTGGATCGGGTGGGGCAGGCGCTCAGCGGTTGCGGCTTTGCATGAAGATGAGTTTTTCGAACAACGACACGTCCTGCTCGTTCTTCAGCAGCGCGCCCAGCAGCGGCGGCATCTGCACCTTGTCGTCGCGACTTTGCAGGGCCTCGGGCGAGATGTCTTCGGCCACCAGCAACTTCAGCCAGTCGAGCAGCTCGCTGGTGCTGGGCTTCTTTTTGAGACCGGGCAAGTTGCGCACGTCGTAGAAATTTTTCAGCGCTGCGGCCAGCAGCTCTTTTTTCAGGCCCGGGAAGTGCACGTCCACGATGGCTTGCATCGTCACCGCATCGGGGAACTGGATGTAGTGAAAGAAGCAGCGCCGCAAAAACGCGTCGGGCAGCTCTTTTTCGTTGTTCGAGGTGATGAACACCAGCGGCCGGTGCTTGGCGCGGATCAGCTCGCGCGTTTCGTAGCAATAGAACTCCATGCGGTCGATTTCGCGCAGCAAGTCGTTCGGGAACTCGATGTCCGCCTTGTCGATCTCGTCGATCAGCAGTGCCACCGGCTCGTCGGCCGTGAAGGCCTGCCACAGCACGCCCTTGACGATGTAGTTGTGGATGTCCTTGACCTTGGCGTCGCCGAGCTGGCTGTCGCGCAGTCGGCTCACCGCGTCGTACTCATACAGCCCCTGTTGCGCCTTGGTGGTGCTTTTGATGTGCCACTGCAGCAGCGGCAAGCCGAGCGCGCGGGCCACCTCTTCGGCCAGCAGCGTTTTGCCGGTGCCGGGCTCACCTTTGACGAGCAAGGGCCGCTTCAACGTCTGGGCGGCGTTCACCGCCAACATCAGGTCGGGGGTGGCAATGTACTGGTCTGTACCTTGGAATTTCATGGTGGGAATGCGGTGTTGACCCTGATCAAACGAGTATAGGAGCGTCCCTATAATCCAGAGCTTAGTCTGTCTTGCCACGTCCCGACCCCATGAAAAAACTGCTGAGCTCTCTCCTTGTTGCCATGGCCGCCAGCGGCTTCGTGTCGAACGTTGCGGCGCAAGACGCCAAGGCGGGCGAGCAAAAGGCCACCATGTGCATCGGCTGCCACGGCATCCCTGGCTACCAAGCCAGCTTTCCCGAGGTCTACAAGGTGCCGATGATCTCGGGCCAGGGCGACAAATACATTGTTGCGGCCCTCACCGGCTACAAAAAGGGCGAGCGCAAACACCCCACCATGCGCGGCATCGCCGGCTCGCTGAGCGACAAGGACATGGCCGATCTGGCCGCCTTCTATTCCACCCAAGTGACCGACCTGACCCCCGTGGCCGCCAAACCCACCCGCGAGCCCTCGGCCCAGGTGGCCGAGCTGCTGAAAAAAGGCAACTGCATCTCCTGCCACGGCGACAACTTCAGCAAGCCCATCGACGCCAGCTACCCCAAGCTGGCCGGTCAGCACCCTGATTACCTCTACGTGGCCCTCAAGTCCTACCAGGGCGGCACCGCGGTGGTGGGCCGCGGCAACGCGATCATGGGGGGCATGGCCAAGCCCTTCAGCCACAGCGAGCTCAAGGCCATCGCCCAATACATCGGCTCGCTCGACAGCGAACTGCGCGTGGTGCCGCAATCGCGCTTCC
This sequence comes from Pseudomonadota bacterium, assembly GCA_041164825.1. Taxonomy (GTDB): domain Bacteria; phylum Pseudomonadota; class Gammaproteobacteria; order Burkholderiales; family Burkholderiaceae_C; genus JBEAOO01. The sequence goes on from JBEAOO010000231.1 coordinate 5,022, forward strand.
GCTGAGCGCGGCGTTTCACCCCGCTCCCCCAAGAGGCCGCGCTTGCGGCCTTTTTTGCGCCCTTATTTCGGGCTCGGGCCGGCCTGCATGGGTCAAGCTGTCACCACATCGTCCGATATGCATTGGATGATGAATGTTCGGGCGTTCTTCGCGCCGACGGCTTGCCTACCCCTCACCGGCCCATGCTGAAAAAAATACCGGTCCAACACTGCCGCCTGGGGATGTTTTTGCACGCGCTGGAGGGCTCGTGGCTGGAACACCCATTTTGGAAAACGCGCTTCGTGCTGCGCGAGCCCGCCGACCTGGCCAAGCTCAAGGCCAGCGCGGTGCGCGACTGCGTGATCGACACCAGCAAAGGGCTCGACGTGCTGCCCGAGGGCGAGGCCGGCAGCGATGCCGCGCCGGCCAAGCTGCCTGCCGTGCCGCGTGGCGCTGAGGCCGCTGCTGCGCCCTCCGCCCCCACCAGCCCCGCCAGCCCGGCCACCCCACCCACGCTGGCCGCCCTGCGCCCCCACGAGCCGCCGCCACCCACCCACACCCTGGCCGAAGAGACCGTGCGCGCCGCCGCACTGGTCAACCAATCGCGCGAGGCCGTGCTGTCGATGTACCACGAGGCCCGCATGGGCCGCGCGCTCAGCACCGGCCCCACACTCGACCTGGTCAACGACATCACCGAATCGGTGCACCGCAACCCCGGCGCCATGGTGAGCCTGGTGCGCCTCAAATCGCACGACGACTACTCCTACATGCACTCGGTGGCCGTGTGCGCGCTGATGATCGCTCTGGCCCGGCAACTGGGCTTGGACGAAGCCCAGACCCGCGAAGCCGGCGTGGCCGGCATGATGCACGACATGGGCAAGGCGCTGATGCCGCTGGAGATCCTCAACAAGCCCGGCAAGCTCACTGACGCCGAGTACAACATCATCCGCACCCACCCCTCGCGCGGCCACGAGCTGCTGGTGGGCGGCGACGCCAGCGAGGGCGTGCGCGATGTGTGCCTGCACCACCACGAGCGCCCCGATGGCGCCGGCTACCCGCAAGGCCTGCACGACGAACACATCAGCCTGCTGGCCAAAATGGGCGCGGTCTGCGATGTGTACGACGCCATCACCTCCAACCGCCCCTACAAGGCCGGCTGGGACCCGGCCGAGTCGCTGCGCAAAATGGCCAGCTGGCGCAAGGGCCAGTTTGATGAGCAAGTGTTCACCGCTTTTGTGCGCAGCCTGGGCATTTTTCCCACCGGCTCGCTGGTGCGTTTGGCGTCCGACCGCCTGGGTATCGTGCTCGACCAGAACCCCGGCCACACGCTGAACCCGGTGGTGAAGGTGTTTTTTGACGCCGCCAAGGGCGTGGCGATCGCCCCCGTGCTGCTCGACCTCAGCACCGCCGGCGGCAGCGACCGCATCGTGGGCCAGGAGTCCAACGCGAAGTGGAACTTCCCGAACCTGGATGCGATGTGGGCGGGCGCGGAGGCCACGGCTTCATTGCAGCGCAAGGGCTGAGGTCGCCCCGGGTCGGCGGCCCGCCAGGCCCGACGCCTCACCGCCCCGGCCGCCACCTTCTCAACAACAAGGCATTGCCGATCACGCTCACGCTGGAGAGCGCCATGGCCGCGCCGGCCACCACCGGGCTCAGGCCGCCCCAGGCCGCCAGCGGGATGCCGATGGCGTTGTAGACGAAGGCCCAGAACAGGTTCTGGCGGATCTTGGCGCGGGTGCGGCGCGAGATGTCGATGGTCATGGCCACCAGGCGCGGGTCACCACGCATCAGCGTGACGCCGGCCGTGGCCATGGCCACGTCGGTGCCGCCGCCCATGGCCAGGCCCACATCGGCCGCGGCCAAGGCCGGTGCGTCGTTCACGCCGTCGCCCACCATCGCCACCTTGGCGCCGGGCGGCAAGCCTTGGCGCAACTCATTGACGATGCGCGCTTTGTCGGCCGGCAACACCTCCGAGCGCACCTCGGTGATGCCCAGCGATGCCGCCACGGCGTTGGCGCTGCCCGCGTTGTCGCCACTCACCAGCACGGTGCGAATGCCCAGCGCATGCAGCTGCGTGATGGCCTCGGCGGCGGTGGGCTTCACCGTGTCGCCAAAGGCCAGCAGGCCGAGCAGCGTGGGTGGGGTTTCGGCACCGCTTGAGCGCGCCAACCACGACACCGTGCGGCCCTCGGCTTGCCACGCGGCGGCCTGCGCGGCCAAGGCCCCGGGCAGCACCTTCAGCTCGTCCATCCAGCGGCTGCTGCCCAGGCTCAGCGTGCCACCATCGGCCTGCGTGCCACTCACCCCGCGGCCGGGCACGGCGCGCACATTGACGGCCGCGTTCACCGCCACACCATCGGCCTGGGCGCGGGCCAACACGGCGCGCGCCAGCGGGTGTTCACTGCCGGCTTGCAGCGCGGCGGCGGCGCTGAGCAGCGCGGCCTCGCCGGTGTCCGGCGCGGCCTGCAGCCCCACCAGCACCGGCTTGCCTTCGGTGAGCGTGCCGGTTTTGTCCAGCGCCACCACCTGCACCGCTTGCATGGTTTCCAGCGCCACCGCGTCTTGAATCAAGATGCCTTGCTTGGCCGCCAAGCCCGTGCCCACCATGATGGCGGCCGGTGTGGCCAAGCCCAGCGCGCAGGGGCAGGCAATCACCAGCACCGCCACCGCGTGCACGATGGCCGCCTGCACGTCGCCGCGCAGCGCCCACCAGCCGATGAAGGTGCACAGCGCCAGCGCCACCACCACCGGCACAAACACCGCGCTCACCTGGTCCACCAAACGCTGGATCGGCGCCTTGGTGGCCTGCGCGCTTTCCACCAGCCGCACGATGCGCGACAGCGCGGTCTCGGCACCCACCGCCGTGGTGCGCAAGAGCAGCAGGCCCTCGCCGTTGATGGCGCCGCCGGTCACCGCATCACCGGGCGCTTTGGCCACCGGCAAGCTCTCGCCGGTGAGCATCGATTCATTGATGTGGCTGCGGCCTTCCAGCACCTCGCCGTCCACCGGCACGCGCTCGCCCGGGCGCAGCAGCACCTCGTCGCCCAGCACCACCTCGGCCAGCGGCAGCGTCACTTCCACACCGTTGCGCTTCACCTGCGCGGTGGCCGGGCGCAGGGCCTGCAGCGCACGCAGCGCCTCGGTGGTTTGGCGCTTGGCGCGGGCTTCGAGCCACTTGCCCAGGCGGACCAGCGTGATCACCACCGCGGCCGATTCGAAGTAGAGCGCCGGCATGTCGTTGTCGCCCTCGGTGGCGAGCACCCACAAGCTCAGGCCAAACGCCGCGCTGGTGCCCAGGGCCACCAGCAGATCCATGTTGCCGCTGCCCGCACGCAAGGCGGCCCAGCCCGCCTTGTAAAAGCGCGCGCCAAAAACAAACTGCACCGGCGTGGCCAGCAGCAGTTGCAGCCCGCCGCTCAGCATCCAATGTTGGCCAAACGCGTCACCCAACATCGGCAGCACCAAAGGCGCGCTCAGCCAGGCGCAAACAATCAACCACAGGCCGTCGCGGTGCAGCAGGCTGCTTCGTTTGGCAGCTTCGCCAGCCGTCTCGGGCGTGGCGAGGTCGTGCCCGCCGTAGCCGGCCTTCGTGAGTGCGGCCAGCAAGTCGGTGGTGTCGGCGCCGCCGTGCAGCCGGGTCACGCGGGCTTGCTCGGTCGCCAGGTTCACCTCCGCCGCCAGCACGCCGGGCACGGCGCGCAGCGCCTTTTCCACCCGCGTCACGCACGAGGCGCAGGTCATGTCGCTGATGCCCAGCATCACCGTGTCTTGCGGCACGCCATAGCCGGCTTTTTCCACCGCCTGCAGCAGGGTTTGCTGGGGCACGGGTGTGTTCAGCGTCACGGTGACGTTTTCCACCGCCAGGTTCACGGCCGCGTCCAACACGCCCGGCACCTTGCGCAGCGCTTTTTCAACCCGGCCCGCACAACTCGCGCAGGTCATGCCCTCCACGGGCAGCGTCGCGGTGAGGGCCGGGGAGGTTGGGGCCGCAGCACGGACAGCAGCAGCAGCGTTGATCGAGGTCATGGCCCGAGCTTATGCGCACGCGGCCGTGCTGGCCGATACTGGGGTCTTGGCGCGTCGCCGTCTTTGCGTTCCCTTGACTTGGAGCAAGCCACCATGATCGATCTCACCCTGCCCACCATGACCTGCGGCCATTGCGTGCGCACCGTCACCGAGACCGTCCAGCAACTCGACCCGCACGCCACGCTGACCATCGACCTGCCCACGCACCGCGTGCAGATCGAGACCACGCAAGCCGCTGATGTGGTGAAGGCCGCCTTGGCCGAAGAGGGCTACGCCGCGGCCTGAGGCCGAGGCCGTGCCTGCCGTGCATCCCGTCCCCTGCAACGCGGAGCCAAGCATGCCGTCACACTTTGTCCTTCGGCAGATCGCGCTGTTCGTGTGCGCATCTCTTGGCGCTGCGGTCAGGTCCCATACTGCGGCAGCGGCCGACCTGCCCGAGCCCGCCGTGATGCTGCGCGCGGGCACGTGGTCTGGCGACGTCGGCACCTACACCGTGCCGCCGGCGCTGGCCCGCCAGAAGACCAGCTGCTGGCCGGCCCAAGGCTGGCAGCGCCTGAGCATCCAGCCGGATCGGATCGTGATCACGCCCGTGCTGGCGCCGCCGCAGAAGCCACCTGCCTTCTTGGCCGACATCGCAGCGCAAGTGTCCGCGGCGGCGGTCGGCGAACTCACACCCGCGCCAGAGGACAACACCTTGTACCTGCGGTCGCCGCGCACGCGGTTGCGTCAGGGCGAGGTGCCGCTCTACTTGTTCAAAAACGGCAGCTCCCGCTTGGCGCCCGAACTCGGCCGCCGCTATGCACTGAGCCTGGGCGGTGTGCCGTTTGAGTTCGCCGTGCACAACGGCTTCACCGGCCGCAACGGCGCCAGCTACGGCGAGGGCGCGAACTACAGCATCCGCCACGGCGGACAAACTTACCGCTATCTGCTGCCCGGCTTCGGCTGGGAGTCGGCCATCACGGCCATCGGCGACTTCGATGCCGACGGCCGGCCTGATTTCCTGATCGTTGTTGCCGGCAGCAACAGCAGCCACGAGTACCTGTTGTTGTCATCGCTGGCGCGGCCCGGCCTCAACCCGGCATCGGCCTCGCTGCATTCAACCGGCTGCTGAACACCCGACCTGTGCGGGGCATGGGCCCCTTGGCTCTTTGGCTGTTCAGTCTTTGGGTCAACCCCGGCCAGCGGCCTGCGCACGCAGTGGCGTCATGCGGCCTCCTTGCACACGCCCCCAACCGCTCGTGAACTTGCGTCCCGCGC
>JBEAOO010000232.1:0-2908 GCA_041164825.1 Pseudomonadota bacterium
CGCCATTTGTGGCCTCTTGATTAGCGACAAACTTCAGTCGCTCGAATGAGGTGAGCAGGAGTGGGAGATGAAAGGCAGGCGGCACGCAGGAGACGGGGGAGGATGGAGCGCAGGTCAAAGCGGCGGTTGAAACGATATGGGGCTTCAGCGAGGTAGCGGTGAGCGTACTTGGAGAAGTCAACGGCATGGTAGGTGCCACTCAAAGAGCGTTTGAGGTTGCCCAAGTAGGTGTTGATCGCCTTGAATTGCGGCAGGCCCGCGCTGGCCTTGCCGCCTCCCGTGACCACGCGCTCATGGTCAACGCCGACGGTTTTGACGGCAGCAAAACACCACAGGCCATCAGAGATGACGGTGGCCGATGGAGCGATCGATCGCGCGGCAAACACGGCCACCTCCGCCAGCGTGAACGACTGCTGGCGCAGGCACACGAACTGAGGCTGGCCGTCGGGCGTGGTCTGCACCGCAGCGACGAACGGCACCTTGTTCTCAGAGCCGCGCCCGGCCTTGCCGCCCGAGCGCCCGCCACCCAGGTAGGCATCGTCGATCTCTACCCGGCCATCGAGTTGGCGGCCCTGTTCGCGCAAACGCATGACCTCCATGAGTTTGTGCTTCATCAGCCAGGCGGTCTTGTAGCAAACCCCCAGGTGGCGCTTGAGTTCGAGGGCGGCCACGTTGTTTTTGGACTGCGTTAGCAGATGCATGGCCAGGAACCAGCGCGACGGGCCCAGCTTGGTCGACTCGAAGAGCGTGCCGCTGATGGCGCTGCACTGGTAGCGGCAGACGGCGCATTGGAAATACAAGCGGCCCTCGCGCCGAAACGAGCTGCTGTGCGCACCACCACACGCCGGGCACGCAAAGCCTGACGGCCAGCGCGAAGCGATCAGTTCCGCCTCGCACTGTTCATCGCGGCCATAGCGTTCCATGAACTCGGCCATCGACAGGCCTGCCTGGAATTGCACCCGATTCATCGACATGGCTCATCTCTCCTTCGATGAACCCATTTTCTTCTCCAGGTAGCTCACCACGTGAGCCTGCTGAGGTTTGTCGCTAATCAAGACGTGCCTTGGATCACCACTCGCCTATTCAGGCCCTCAAACAGTGGCATGAACGTGCTCCCCACCTGTTCCTCAGGCAGCTTCATGATCTCCCGGGTCTTGACAGCTAATCTTACTGTGTTAACAAATTCAAGGCATTATGCGCACTTCTTCAAGCAGGAGGTGAGCCTTGATGGAAGAGCTTGTCGAGTTTGATCGGTACATGGAGCACCTGAGTGAGGGCCTGGGCCACGCAGACCGGCACGCCGGGCTGCGTGGGTATTGCACCGGCCTGATGTCGCCACTCAAGCGCAAGAGCGTGGAGCCGATGGCGTCGCACCTGGCGCCATCGGCCACGCGCTCGCGACACCAGTCGCTGCACCACTTTGTGGCCGATTCGGCGTGGTCCGACGAGCAGATGCTGCTGCGCGTGGCGCAATGGGTCGTGCCGGCGATGGACTTCCATGAAGGCGGGTGGTGGATCATCGACGACACGGGGTTCCCCAAGCAGGGCACGCACTCTGTGGGTGTGGCCCGGCAGTATTGCGGGATGCTGGGCAAGCAGGACAACTGCCAGGTGGCAGTGAGCGTGACACTGGCGTGCCAGGCGGGTAGCGTGCCGATGGCCTGGCAGCTCTACCTGCCCAAGGAGTGGGCTGACGATGCGCTGCGGCGCGAGAAGGCCGGCGTGCCGCAGGACGTGGAGTTCGCGACCAAGCCGGCGATCGCGCTGGCCCAGATCGAACGGCTGATGGAGCAAGGTGCGCCCAAGCACTGTGTGCTCAGCGATGCTGGCTATGGCGTGGACACGGCGTTTCGCGAACGCCTGAGCGAGTTGGGCCTGCCCTATGTGGTGGGCGTGACGGGAGAGGTGGCGGTCTGGCCACCAGGGCACGAGCCACTACCGCCCAAGCTCTACAGCGGGCGCGGGGTGGTGGCCACCCGGCTGCGCCGGGGCGATGGCGCACAGCAGCGCCCCATGTCGATCAAGGCTCTGGCATTTGAGCTGGAGCCCTCGCAATGGCAGGCCGTCGAATGGCGCGAGGGCTCCAACTTCACCCTGCGCTCGCGTTTCGCCCGGGTTCGCGTGCGTGCGGCCCATCGCGACCACGAGCGCACGCAGCTGCGTGCCGAGCAATGGGTTCTCATCGAGTGGCCCGAAGGTCACAAGGAGCCGATGAAGTACTGGCTGTCCACTCTGGGCCAGGAGGTGTCGCTGCAGCGCATGGTCTTCGAAGCCAAGATGCGCTGGCGCATCGAGAGAGATTACCAAGACCTGAAGCAGGAACTGGGGCTGGGGCTGGGGCTGGGGCACTACGAAGGCCGGGGTTGGCGCGGGTTCCACCACCACGCCAGTTTGAGCATCGCGGCCTACGGCTTCTTGATGGCTCAGCAACTCAAGCACCCCGACGCTGTCGGTAAAAAAAACTCTGCACGACGCGAAGAATCTGCCCTACCCACGCATTACAAACCCCGCGGCAGCCCAACGCACGCAGCGCCACGTCCCATCGTCCATCACGACTTTGCGGCTGCTTATCGCCGCAGCCTTGCTCAAAACGCTACCCCGATGCCCGTGCTGCCTTCGCGTAAACGCTAGACTTCGCTTTTGACACAGTAAGACTAAATGTGCCCATAGTGTCTCGCCGTCGTCGTCCGAGATGCCCGTAAGCAGAAGTTCGCATGCGGCAGCTCATGGCCGATCGCGGTCACTCGGGAGCCAGGGGCGGGTCGATGCTGCGCCCGAAGCGAACGCGCAGTTTTCGCCGAATCGGCAAACTCGCCCCCGTGACACAGAAAGCACCATTCCAGCCCTGCTGAGGGATGGGCATGAGGGCAGGGCGGCCCATCCAGCCGAGCTGACCACGCCTCGTCTC
>JBEAOO010000233.1:0-6125 GCA_041164825.1 Pseudomonadota bacterium
GCTCCCTGAACCGGAGGGGGCCTGCGACGACGACGCAAGCCGCGGTGCGGGCAGGGGCGGTGATGGGCCGGGCCGATGTGCGCCGGTCAAGGGGGAATGGGCCGACCGAAGGGAGGACCAGGAGGACACGCAGCACATCGGCCCGGCCCATCGCCGCCCTCGCACCAATCTCCGAACGAAAACCGATGGCCGTCAGGCCGATTCGAGCGCAGCCAAGATGTCCTGCCGCACCTGCTCGCCCAAGCTGCGCCGGTCGGCATGGCGCGTGCCCGTGGGCGGCAGCATGGTGATGCGCACGTGCAGGTCCTGCGCCATCACCGTCCACCACAGCGATTGCACGAGCGTGGTGTCACCCACAAACGCTGCGGCTTGGCTCACGGCCTCGGTGGCATCGCTGTAGCGCAGCGCGATCGCCTGCAGCGGCGCCTCGACACTGATGGCCGCTTGCAGCAGGTTGGCATGGAAGGGCAGCAGGCCGTGGCCGTCGCTGGTCGTGCCCTCGGGGAACACGGCCATCACATCACCGGCTTGCAGCGCCTCGGCCACCAGGTGCACCACGCGCATCGCATCGCGCTTGCGTTCGCGCTCGATGAACAGCGTGCCGCCGCAGGCCACCAGCCAGCCCAGCACCGGCCACTGCCGCACATCGGCCTTGGACACGAAGCGCGCCGGGTGCACCGCATTGATGGCCAGGATGTCGAGCCAGGACACGTGGTTGGCCACCAGCAGCACCGGGCCCGGGCGCGGCAAACCGTGTTGCGCCCAGGTGATGCCCAGCGCCCGCAGCACGCGCGCGCACCAGCGGCTCACATGCACCAGCCGCTGCGCCGGGCTGCGCCACGGAAACAGCAGCGCGCACAGCAGCACGCCCTGCCCGATCAGCAGCACCACGCGCAGCAGCCGCCACGCCGCACGCACGGCGCGCAGCGCGCCCGTCTTCTGCGGGCTCCTGCTCACGCCTGGACTCAAGCCGTTGCTCACGCGGCTTGGTACGCCACTTGGCCGGCCACCAGCGTGTAGCGCACGCGGCCGGGCAACTCGTAACCCACGAAGGGCGAGTGTTTGCCCTGGCTTCGCAGCGCCTCGGGCGTCACTTGCCAGTGCGCATCGGGGGCGAACACGCAGACGTCGGCCACGCCGCCTTCCACCAAGCGGCCGGTGCTGGCCGAGAGCGAACCAATCGCATCACCCAGCACCCGCACCGGGTCGCAGGTGACGGTGGCCAGCGCGCGCGACAGGCCGACGCCCTGCTCAGCGCCCCACTTGATGGCGGCACTCAGCAACAGCTCCAGGCCCGTGGCGCCGGGCTCGGCTTCGGCAAAGGGCAGGTTCTTGTCGTCGTCGTCGACGGGCGTGTGATCGCTGACCAGCGCGTCGATGGTGCCGTCGGCCAGCGCCAGGCGGATGGCATCGCGGTCGCGCGATTGGCGCAGCGGCGGCAGCAGGCGCATCGCGGCGTCAAAGTAGCCGATGTCGACCTCGGTGAGGTGCAGCTGGTTGATGCTCACGTCGCACGTCACAAGCAGGCCCTCGGCCTTGGCCTGGCGCACCAGGCCGATGGCGGCGGCGCTCGACAAGCGGCACAGGTGCACGCGCGCGCCGGTGGCCCGCACCAGCTCAAACAGCGTCAGCAGCGCCACGGTCTCGGCAATCACTGGCACGCCGGACAGCCCCATGCGCGTGGCCAGCGCACCGCTGGCGGCCACGCCCTTGCCCAGGTACGGGTCGTTCGGCCGCAGCCACACGGTGTAGCCAAAGGTCGATGCGTATTGCAGCGCGCGCTGCAGCACCAGGGTGTCGGTGATCGGCACATCGGCCTGCGCAAAACCCACGCAACCGGCCTCGGTCAGCTCGGCCATCTCGGTCAGCGCCTGTCCGGCCAGGCCACGCGTGAGCGCGCCCAGCGGGTAGAGCCGCGCCTGGCTCAGGTTGCGGGCGCGGAACTTCAACATCTGCACCAGGCCGGGCTCGTCCAGCACCGGGTCGGTGTCGGGCAGGCACACCAAGCTGGTGACGCCACCGGCCACGGCCGCGGCCATTTCCGACTCGAGCATGCCTTCGTGCTCGTGGCCGGGCTCGCGCAAGCGCGCTGCCAAATCGACCAAACCGGGCGCCACCACCAAGCCGGTGGCGTCGATCACGTGGTCGGGCTGGAAGTCGGGGCTGACGGCGCCAATGGCCAAGATGCGGCCACTGGCCAGGGCCAGGTCGCCCACCGTGTCACGCTGCGTGGCCGGGTCGATCAGGCGGCCGTTTTTGATCAGGATCTTCATGGTTGTGCTCTGCCTTCTCTTCTCAGCGGCTCACGCGTCGTTGCCGGCGATGATGGACATCACCGCCATGCGCACGGCGATGCCAAACGTCACCTGCGGCAGGATCACGCTCTGGCCGCCATCGGCCACGCGCGAGTCGATTTCGACACCGCGGTTGATGGGGCCGGGGTGCATCACGATGCAATCGGGTTTGGCCAGCGCCAGCTTCTCGGGCGTGAGGCCGAAGTTCTTGAAGAACTCACCCGCCGAGGGCAGCATGGCGCCGCTCATGCGCTCGTTTTGCAAGCGCAGCATGATGATCACGTCGGCGTCCTTGATGCCTTCGGCCATGTCGTGGCACACCCGCACACCCATCTCGCGCAGGTCGCCCGGCACCAGGGTCTTGGGGCCCACGGCGCGGATCTCGGGCACGCCCAGCGTGGTCAGCGCGTGGATGTCAGAGCGGGCCACACGCGAGTGCACGATGTCGCCCACGATGGCGACGGTGAGGTTGCTGAAGTCCTTTTTGTAGTGACGGATCGTGTACATGTCGAGCAGCCCCTGGGTGGGGTGCGCATGTCGGCCGTCACCGGCGTTCACCACATGCACATGCGGCGCGCAGTGCTGGGCAATCAGGTAGGGCGCGCCGCTCTCGCTGTGCCGCACCACAAACATGTCGGCGTGCATCGCGCTCAAGTTGGCGATGGTGTCGAGCAGGCTCTCGCCCTTGCTGGCGCTGCTCTTGGCGATGTCGAGGTTGATCACGTCGGCGCTCAGGCGCTTGGCGGCAATCTCGAACGTGGTGCGGGTGCGCGTGCTGTTCTCGAAGAACAGGTTGAACACGCTCTTGCCACGCAGCAGCGGCACCTTCTTGACCTCGCGGTCGTTCACGCTCAGGAAGGTGCCGGCGGTGTCGAGAATGTGCGTGAGGGTGGCGCGCGGCAGGCCTTCAATCGAGAGCAGATGGATCAGCTCGCCGTGGCTGTTGAGTTGCGGGTTGCGTTTGTAGAGCATGGGTCTCAGGCCCCTTCCTTGATGTCGAAGCTGAAGCCACCGGCCTCGTTGCGGGCCAGGGCCAGGCGCTGGCTGGCGGGCAGCGTGATGCGGGCGGCCGAGAAGGCCGGGTGGATGGGCAGTTCGCGGCCACCGCGGTCCACCAGCACGGCCAGGGTCACGCTGGATGGGCGGCCGAAGTCGAACAGCTCGTTGATCACGGCGCGCGTGGTGCGGCCGGTGTAGAGCACGTCGTCGACCAGCACGATCGGCCGGCCATCCACCTCAAACGGCAGGCGCGTGTGGTCGGCCTTGGCCGAGAGGCCGCGCGAGCCGAAGTCGTCGCGGTGCAGCGCGCTGGAGATCACGCCCGGCTCGCCGGCCAGGCCCAGGTCCTTTTGCAGGCGCTCCACCAGCCAGGCGCCGCCTGACCAGATGCCCACCAGGGCGGTGTCGGGTTTCAGCAGGCTGCGCACACCGGCCAGCAGGTCAAGGTACAGCGCTTCCGCGTCAAGCAGCAGTCGGCTCATCGGGATGGGTCTCCGGATCGGGGTTCGTGGCGTTGTCGGGGGCAGATCGCGCAGCGTCCTGCAGGGCCTGCAGGTGCTGCTGAAGAATGATGGCGGCCGAGGCCGCGTCGAGGTCGCGCGCGCCGTTGGCATGCGCTTCGGTGGTGGTGTAGCGCTCGTCCACCTCGTGCACCGGCAGGCGCAGGCGACCATGCAGTTGGCGGCCAAAGCGGCGCGCCAAGCGGGTGTTCTCGTGCTCGGCGCCATCGGGGTGGTAGGGCACACCCACCACCAGCGCATCGGGCGCCCACTCGACCACCAGCTTGGCGATGGCGGCAAAACGCGCATCGCCGGTGGCGTTGATGGTGCGCAGCGGCTGCGCAAAACCACTCACGGTGTTGCCGCTGGCCACACCCACACGCAGCGTGCCAAAGTCAAACGCCAGGAAGGACTGGACGCGCTGGGCCGGGCCTGACGGGCTCATGCGTGGCCGGTGCTCTGGCTGAGCATGCGGACATCGATGCCCAGCAGCGCCAGCGCGCGGTCGTAGCGCTGCTCGACCGGGGTATTGAAGATGATGTCGGCGTCGGCCGCCACATTGATCCAGCTGTTGCGGCTCATCTCGTCTTCGAGCTGGCCGGCACCCCAGCCGCTGTAGCCCAGCGTGATCAAGATTTTGGTTGGCCCGGCGCCGTGCGACAGCGCCTCCAGCACGTCTTTGCTGGTGGTCATTTCCAGCCCGCCGGCCATGGCCAGCGTGGAGTTGTAATGCTGACCGCCCTCGCTGCCTTCGCCACCCAGGCGCTCGTGCAGCACAAAGCCGCGCTCGGTTTGCACCGGGCCGCCAAAGTAAACAGGGGTGTCGGCCAGATCGTCGCGATCGAGGCTGAGGTCGACCTTCTCGAACAGGCTTTTCAGCTTGATCTCGATCGGCTTGTTGATCACCAGGCCGAGCGCACCTTTGTCGGTGTGCTCGCAGAGGTAGATCACGGTGCCGGCAAAGGTGTCGCCCACAGCGCCCGGCATGGCGATGAGGAATTGATTGGTGAGGTTGATCGTGCCCATGGCCATATGATCATTTTATTCGCCTCAGCGCCCTGCCCCTGTCAGCGCCTCGCCCTTTCTCTTGTGCTTTCTCTTGTGCCCTCGCCCATGCCTGCTTCACCTGCCCTGCTCGACGCCGCCCTGGTCTGGTTTCGGCGTGACCTGCGCGCCGACGACCATGCGGCGCTGCACCAAGCGCTGACGAGCGCCCGCCGGGTCTGGTGCGCGTTCGTGTTCGACACCCACATCCTCGACGCGCTGCCCCGCCAAGACCGCCGCGTGGCCTTCATCCAACGCAGCCTGATCGACCTGAACCAGCAGTTGGCCGACTTGGGCGCGCAACACGGCACAGCAGCGGGTGTGGGCCTGATCGTGCGCCACGGCAGCGCGTGCAGTGCCATCCCTGCCCTGGCCGCACAACTCGGCGTGCAAGCGGTGTTCACCAACCACGACGACGAGCCCGACGCGCTGGCCCGCGATGCGCAGGTGCAAAGCGCGCTGGCCGCCCAAGGCGTGGCTTTTCACACCCGCAAAGACCACGTGGTGTTCGAACGCAGCGAGGTGCTCACCGGCGCCGGCAAGCCCTACAGCGTGTTCACGCCGTACAAAAACGCCTGGCTGAAAAGGGTCGTCGACCCCTTCTTTTTGAAGCCCTACCCGGTTGCCAAGCACGCTGCCGCCTTGGCGCCGCTGCCCACGGGCGAACGCGCCGGCCCGCCCACGCTGAGCGACCTGGGCTTTGACGAGTTGCCCGAGGGCGACTTGAAGGTGCCCGCCGGCAGCCATGGCGCACAAGCCCTGTTGGCTGACTTTCTGCCACGCCTGGATGCCTACGAAGACACGCGCAACTTCCCCTCGGTGAAGGGGCCCAGCTATTTGTCGACTCACCTGCGCTTCGGCACGGTGAGCATCCGGCACCTCGCGGCGCTGGCGCACGGCCGTGCACAAGCCGGCTCTGCGGGTGCTGCCGTGTGGCTGAGCGAGCTGATCTGGCGCGATTTCTACCACCAGATCCTGCACCACCAGCCGCACGTGGTGGGCCACAGCTTCAAGCCCGACTACGACCGCATCCAGTGGGCCGAGGGGCCCGAGATTGACGCGCTGTTTGCCGCCTGGTGCGAAGGTCGCACCGGCTACCCGCTGGTGGACGCGGCCATGCGCCAGCTCAACCAGACGGGCTACATGCACAACCGCCTGCGCATGGTGACGGCGAGCTTTTTGACCAAAGACCTGGGCGTGGACTGGCGACGCGGAGAGGCGTATTTCGCGCTCAAGCTGCTCGACTTTGACTTGGCGGCCAACAACGGCGGCTGGCAGTGGGCGGCCT
>JBEAOO010000234.1:0-5468 GCA_041164825.1 Pseudomonadota bacterium
GCATGCCACCGCTGGTTCAGGGAGCGCTGTGCCGCATTCGCTTTGCGCAGGGTAAGGAGGAGGGCCCGCGCAGCGGGTCCGGGGGACACGGAGCACAGCGAATGCGGCACAGCGCTCCGAGCACCGGCCTCTGAATGCGGTTCGCCTCGGGGCAGAGAACAGCCCTTGCCGCCTACCGCCCTTTTGACGCCTTTGATGAACGCGAAAGCGTGCGAGAGCACCGTCAGACTCGCCGCCGCTCAGGCCGCGCCCGGCTTCGGGTAGCTCACCGCCAGTACCTCCACCCGCTCCTGCCCACCCGGGGTGTTGAGCAAGACCTCATCGCCCACGCGCGACTTGAGCAGCGCGCGCGCCATGGGTGCCACCCAGCTCACTTCGCCGGCCAGGTTGTCGACCTCGTCGATGCCCTTGATGGTGATGGTGCGCTCCACGTCGGCGCTGGTGACGTAGGTGACGGTGGCGCCAAAAAACACCTGGTCGCTGCCATGGTGCACCGAGGGGTCGACCGACTCGGCGATGTCCAAGCGCTTGGTGAGAAAGCGGATGCGCCGGTCGATCTCACGCAGGCGCTTTTTGCCGTAGAGGTAGTCGCCGTTTTCCGAGCGATCGCCATTTTTGGCCGCCCACGACACCACCTCCACCACGCGCGGGCGCTCCACATCGAGCAGGCCCATCAACTCGTCGCGCAGGCGCTTCAGGCCCTGTGGGGTGAGGTAGTTTTTACTGCCAGCGGGAATGGGCGCGAGCGCGGGGCCGCCGTCGTCATCGTCGTCGCTGTTGTTGTCGGATTCGCGGGTGAAGGCTTTGCTCATGGTGGCTGCATTTTGGCGCCGTCGGCCCCACCACGTTGTGCCAGCTCGGCTTCGCGTTGGCGCAGCACGCTGCGCATCACCTTGCCGGTGGTGGTCATGGGCAGGGCCTCAATGAACTCGATGGCTTTGGGGTACTCATAGGGCGCCAACCGGCCGCGCACGTGCTGCTGCAACTCATGCACCAGCGCCTCGCTGGGCACATGGCCCGGTGCCAGCACCACATAGGCCTTGACCACCGCGCCGCGCTCGGCGTCGGGCTGCGGCACCACGGCGGCGTTGGCCACGGCCGGGTGCTTGACCAAACAGTTTTCCACCTCGCTCGGGCCAATGCGGTAGCCCGCGGCCTTGAACACATCGTCGCTGCGGCCTTGGTACCAGAGGTAGCCGTCGGCATCCATCAGGGCCGTGTCGCCGGTGCGGCACCAACTGTTTTGCGGATCGCCGGTGTATTTGGCGCGGGTGGCGTCGCCGCGCTGCCAGTAGCCCAAAAAGAAAATCGGATCGGGCTCGCCATGCACATCGCGCCGGTGCACGGCCACATCACCCGGCGTGCCGCGCGGGCACTCTTGGCCGGCGTCGTCGATCACCGCCACATGGTGGCCGGGGTAGGCGCGGCCCATGCTGCCCGGGCGCGCCGGCCAGCCCAGGGCCTGGCTGCAGTTGCCCACCACGTAGTTGATTTCGGTCTGGCCAAACATCTCGTTGGGCACCACGCCGAGCTCGTCCACGCACCAGTGAAACACCGCGTCGCCCACGGCCTCGCCGGCGCTCATCAGTGCGCGCAAGTGCAGGTCAAACCGCGCGCGCGGCTGCGGCACGGCCTTCATCATGGCCTTGAGCGCGGTGGGAAAGAGAAAGCTGTTGGTAACGCGGTGGCGCGCCATCAAGTCCAGCGCCACCTCGGGTGCAAAGCGCCCGCTGTAGGCCACCAAGGGCACGCCAAAGTACAGCGCCGGCAGCAGCACATCCATCAACCCACCTGTCCAGGCCCAGTCGGCCGGGCTCCAAAACACGGCGTCAGCGGGCGCGCCACTCAGGCCGCGCGGCATGGGTTCGGCCGGGTCGATCAACCAGTTCTGGCTGCAGACAAAGCCGCTCAGGTTGCCGATGAGCGCCCGGTGCGGGATCAGCGCGCCCTTGGCCGGGCCGGTGGTGCCGCTGGTGTAGATCAGCACGGCCGCGTCGTCGGCCAAGGTGTCAACGGGGGTGAAATCAGCGGCCTCGGCAGCCAGCGCGGCGTCCCAGTCCACATCGCCCTGCCCTTGCGCCGCGCCCACGGCCACCAGCGTCCGCAACGCCGCACAATCGGCCCGCACGGCCAGCACATGGGCGATCGCCGATTCATCAACGATGGCCAGCACCGCACCGCTGTCGTTGAGCCGGTAGCCCAGCGCATCGGGGCCAAACAGCATCGACAGCGGCATGGCGATGGCGCCGAGTTGGTAGAGCGCCAGGTGCGCCACGGCCGTTTCTACCCGCTGCGGCATCACCACCGCCACACGGTCGCCGCGCTGCACGCCCAGCCGGCGCAGCCCGTGCGACAAGCGATTGGCGCGGGCGTGCAACTCACCATAACTGTGCAGCGTCAGCGTGCCGTCGTCGCGCTCAGCGCGCATGGCCACGGCCGAGGGTTGCAACCTCGCCCAGCGCGCGCAGCACACCTCAGCGATGTTGAAGCGCGCCGGCACCTGCCAGTGGAAGTGGGCGTGGAGCGCAGCGTGGTGGTCTTTGAAGTGGGGCAAGGCGGTCACGCGGACACACTCCGAATCATTGGTTTCAGGCCGGCCGCGCCGGCACGCGCGTGACCTCGCCGCGGCGCAGCGGCTTCAGGTCGCCCACGGAGGCTTGCGACAAGGCCCCGGCCGCGATGATGGCAGGAAAGAAGATGAACGAATTCATCAGCGCATCGGCCACCGTCAACACGATCACCGTGGCCCACATCAGCGGCAACGCGGCCGCCCGCCAGCCGCTGGCCCGCGGTGCCGCCCAGCCGGCTCGGCCCGCCGGCCACAGCCACAGCGCCAGGCACGCCGCCAAGCCCACCAGGCCGTATTGGCCAAGCACCAGCATGGTCAGGCCCCACGGGCGCACGCCGCGCGCGCGCCACCAGTCCCACTGTTCGTTGCCCAGCAGCGGCCGGCGCTTGGCCTCGGCGAGCAGCTTTTGGTCTTGCGCCACGCGCCACACAAAGGAGCCGCGGCCGGTGGCACGAAACACATCCACCACCTTCTGCCCGAGCGGCGTGGCCTGGGCGATGTGCCGCATCGGCACCACGCCCGAGAGGTAGACCGCGCCGCCCAGCAGCAGGCCTGCCAGCAGGCCCAGCAAGCCGTGCCGAGGGCGCAGCCAGGCAAACGCCGACCAGGCCAAGGCGCCCAGCGACAGCAGCACCACGCCGCCCGCCGATTGCGCGGCCAGCGCCATCAGCAGCAGCACCGCCGCCACCGCTTGCCAACGGCGCTGCGCAGGCCGCGCCGGCTCGGTCACTGCCAGCCAGCAGGCCAGCAGCGCGCTCAGCGAGATCCACAACCCAAACTGGTTGCCGTGCTCAAAAAAGCCGATCGGCCGGAAGCCCAGGTAGCGCACATCGCCATCGTGTCGAAACGGATGCAGCTCGTAGAACCAGCCGTACACCACCGGCCCGATGGTGCCCTCCAGCAGGCTGAACGGCAGGCAGGCCAAGGCGCCCAGCGCCACCGCTTGCGCGAGCAGGCGCAGGCCGGCGGCCGTGGCGAAGTACACGCGACCCAGCAACCACGGCAAGCCCCAGGTGCCCAGCAGGTAGAGGCTGGCAAGCGCGGCGCCGGGCAGGTCGTGGCCCGTCAACACGCCGCGGCACAATGGCCACAGGCACCAGAGCAACAAAGGCGCATCGGCCCACGCCGGCCGCAGGCGCAGCCAGGCTGAGCGGTCGAACAGCAGCGCCCCCAGGGCCGCGGCCAAGGCGCTGACCCAGGCTTTGTGCAACAGCATGTCCGACGGCACGGCCGCACCGGTGATCCAGTAGGGGAACACCGCCTCGGCCGAACCCGCGGGAAAATGCCCCACCGGCAACACCAGCCAGCCCGCCAGATACACGCCGATCGCCGCCACCGCCGGCGGCAACCACCGAAACACCGCCACCCCCGCCACCATGAACACGCCAAAGACGATCTCCACCAGGCTCATGCGCGGCCTCGCTCAGCCCGCTGGCCGCAACCAACCATGACGTTTGCGCTCACCCCGTTCAACAGCACCCAGTACATGGGCATGCTCGGTTTTGTGTCTGCTGCGGCCTTGTGCCTGCTGGCCTCACTGCGCGTGCGCACCGTCACCCGCCAGCTCTGGCGCGGCATTGCTGGCGTGCTGCTGCTGAGCGCCGCCGAGGTGCTGCTGGGCTGGCGCCACCGCTTGCACTTGTTCGTCAACGCGGTGCTGGAGGTGTTCGACCTGTACCGTTTTCGCGTCGCCATCCAGTTGCTGGTGATTGCCATCATGGTGGGCTTGGCCGTGCGCGCCTTCAAGCGTGCACCGCCGCGCGAGCACCTGGGCACGCCCACCGCCACAGCAGCCTCGGCGACGGCCGGTTTGCTGGCGCTGTTTGCCATTGAAACCACGTCGCTGCACATCCTCGACGCCTTGTTGTATGCGCACGCCGGGCCGGTGGTGCTGATCGGCTGGCTGTGGCTGCTGCTGGCCAGCGTGATCGGCGTGGCGGCACTGTGGGCCACGGCACAAGCACACTGACGCCAGCCTCGCGCTCGGTGAACGCCCCGTGGGCGCCCTGCGGCGCGCTGCCCCTGAATCACTCGGCTCTCCCTGCTGGTTGTGGGCATGGCGCCGATTCTGGCATTGCTCTCCACCGCGGTGCCTGCACCCTCACCCTTTGATGGATCCCTGCCATGCAAGCCCTTGCGTCTACACCCGGCCAGCAGCCCCACCGGTCGCAGTTCATCACCGCCCGCGGCCTGCGCCACCACGTGTTGCGCTGGACGGTGGGCGACCCCGCCCGCGCCGCCGCGCAGCCGCCGCTGGTGCTGCTGCACGGCTGGATGGACGTGGGCGCGTCGTTTCAGTTTTTGGTCGATGCGCTGACGCTGGACCGCGAGGTGATGGCGCTGGACTGGCGTGGCTTTGGGCTCACCGACGGCCCGGCCGTGGACGCGTATTGGTTTCCCGACTACCTCGCTGATCTGGAAGCCGTGCTCGATGCGCTGTGGCCCGAGCAAGCCATCGACCTGCTCGGCCACAGCATGGGCGGCAACATCGCGATGTCGTATGCGGGCGTGCGGCCGCAGCGCATTCGCCGGCTGGTGAATGTCGAAGGGTTTGGGCTGCCTGAGACCGCGCCGAGCGAGGCACCCAGCCGCTACGCCAAATGGTTGGACAGTTTGAAGGCGCCCAGCGAGTTGCGCCCCTATGCCAGCCTGGGCGCGGTCGCGCAGCGCCTGCAAAAGAACAACCCGCTGCTGGCACCAGAACGCGCACGCTGGCTGGCCAGCCACTGGGCCCGCGAGCAGGCCGACGGCACGTGGGCGCTGCAAGCCGACCCGGCGCACAAGCGCATCAACCCGGTGCCGTATCGCAAAGACGAGGTGCTGGCCTGCTGGCAGCGCATCAGCGCACCGCTGCTGTGGGTGGAGGGCGACCGCAGCGACATGACGGTGTTTTGGGGCG
>JBEAOO010000235.1:0-4298 GCA_041164825.1 Pseudomonadota bacterium
CTTCGTTGACGAGCTCAGGATCGAGTGCGCTCGTCGGCTCGTCGAACAGCATCACCTTCGGTTCCATCGCAAGCGCGCGGGCGATGGCCACGCGTTGCTGCTGGCCGCCGGAGAGTTCGGACGGAAACGCGTTCGCCTTGGCAGCCAGGCCCACGCGTTCGAGCAGCGCGAGGGCCGTGTCGCGTGCCTCGGCCGGCTTCAGGCCGCGCAGCGCCACCGGCGCGAGCGTGCAGTTCTGCAGCACGCTCAGGTGCGGGAACAGGTTGAACTGCTGGAACACCATGCCCACCTGCTGGCGCACGGTGGCGAGTGCGCGCAGGTCTTCTTGGCCTTCCACGCCCAGGGTCGTGCCATGGACGCTCAGCGTGCCTTCCTGGAAGCCTTCGAGCCCGTTGATGCAGCGGATCAACGTCGACTTGCCCGAGCCCGAGGGGCCGCAGACGACGATGCGCTCGCCGCGCGCCACCTGCAGGTCGATGTCGCGCAGCACATGGAAGCTGTGGCCGTACCACTTGTTGAGGTGGCGGATGTTGATGATGGGAGCGGATGCAGCGGTCATGGTGGCAAACGGATTTCAGCGGGCGCGGGTGCGGGCGAGCCGGCGTTCCACCGACAGGCTGTAGCGCGACATCGCAAAACACACGGCAAAGTAGATGGCCGTGATGAAGAGGTAGGCCTCGACCTTGAACGGTCGCCAGACCGGGTCGCCGTTGAGCGCCAAGCCGAGCGCACCGGTGAGTTCGTAGAGGCTGATGATGGTGATCAGCGAGGTGTCCTTGAACAGGCCGATGAAGTTGTTCATCAGCGCCGGCACCACCGCGGCCAGCGCCTGCGGCAGCACCACGCGGCGCTGCAGCTGCCACGGGCTCAGACCCAGTGTTTGCGCGGCCTCCACCTGCCCGCGCGGCACGGCCTGCAGGCCGGCGCGCACGATCTCGGCCATGTAGGCGCCGGCAAACAGGCTCAGGCCGGCCAGCACGCGCAGCAGCACATCGGGGCTGCGGCCTTCGGGCAGCAGCAGCGGGAACATGAAGCTCGCCATGAACAGCACCGAGATCAGCGGCACACCGCGGATCAGCTCGATGTAGAGCGTGCTCAGCGCGCGGATGGCGGGCAGCCGCGACTGCCGGCCCAGCGCCAGCGCCACCGCGATCGGAAACGCCAACGCCATCGACAAGGTGGCGAGCAGCACCGTGAGGGGCAGGCCGCCCCACAGGTCGGTGGGCACGGGCGCCAGGCCCAGCACACCACCGCGCAGCAGCGTGAACGCGGCCACCAAGCCCAGCGCCCAGGCCCACAACAAGGCCGGCCGCCAACAGCGGCGCGCGCCACTGGCCACCACCAAGGCCAGCACCACGAGCATGGCGATCAGCGGCCGCCATTGGGCGTCAAACGGGTAGCGGCCAAACAAGATCAGCCGGTGCTTCTCGGTCACCACGGCCCAGCAGGCGCCGCTGCCGCGCGCGGCCTGGCAGGCCTCGGCATCGCCGCCCCACACCGCGTGGGTGAGCGCCCAGGGCAGCACGGCTTGCAATGCCCACAGCAGCGCGCCGCCGAGCAGCAGCGTGGCGATGCCGCTGGGCACGGACGCAAACAGGTTGCGGCGCAGCCAGCGCAGCGCGCCACCGGTTTGTAGCGGGCGAGGGCGGGGCGCGATCAGGGTCAAGTTCGGGCCGGTCATGCTCAGCGCTCCTTCAGCGCCGCGCGCCGGTTCACCACGGCCATCAGCAGCGCGGTGCCGAGCGAGGTGCACAAATACACCGCCATCACGATGGCGATGCACTCCACGGCGCGGCCGGTTTGGTTGAGCGCGGTGGTGCTGACGGAGACGATGTCGGGGTAGCCGACCACCACCGCCAGCGATGAATTTTTGGTGAGGTTGAGGTACTGGTTGGTCAGCGGCGGCACGATCACGCGCAGCGCCTGCGGCAGCGTCACCAGCCGCGTGGTTTGCGCCGGGCTCAGGCCCACGCTGTGCGCGGCCTCGATCTGCCCGCGCGGCACGGCGGCAATGCCGGCGCGCACCACCTCGGCCACAAACGCCGTGGTGTAGAACACCAGGCCCAACAGCAGCGCCAGGTACTCGGACGAGAGCACCAGCCCGCCTTCAAACGAGAAACCCTCGGCCACCGGCAGGCTGACGTGCCAGCCGGCCTCGGCGCTGTGCGCGAGCCACGGCAGGGCCATGCCGACCTTGCTGAGAAAAACGGCGTCGCGCCACACCCATGGCTCGGTGGCCTCGGGCAGCAGCTCCACCGCCAGCAGGTACCAGCACAGCAACTGCACCAGCAGCGGCACGTTGCGGAAGACTTCAACATACGCCTGGCTCAGCCCGCGCAGCAGCACGTTGGCCGAGAAACGCGCCACGCCGAGCAGCGTGCCCAGCACCGTGACCAGCAGCAGCCCGGGCAACGCCACCTTGAGCGTGTTGAGCACGCCCACGGCAAAGGCGCGGCGGTAGCTGTCGGTCGACTCGAACGCGATCAGGTGCTCGCCGATGTCAAAGCCAGCGGGCTCACTCAAGAAGTCGAAGCCGCTCTGGATGCCGCGCGCCGCCATGTTGGCCTGCACGTTGTGCAGCAGCCAAGCGCCCGCGGCCAGCAGCGCCAACAGCGCCACCAGTTGGTAGACCAGCCCGCGCGTGCCGGGGTTGGACCAGGCCCAGCGGCGCTGGCGGGGCGGCGGGGCGCGCCGGCCCCCCACCAACGCATCGGCGGCGTCGTCAGGGCGGGGTGCGGGCGCGCCCTGCGTCATCAGCGGATCGGCAGCGCGTACTGCAGACCACCGTTGGTCCACAGGTTGTTCTTGCCGCGCGGCAGGCCCACGGGAGTCTTCTCGCCCACATTGCGCTCAAAGATCTCGCCGTAGTTGCCCACGGCCTTGATGGCGCGCGCCAGCCACTCGCGGTCCAGGCCGAGCAGCTTGCCGGTGTCGTCGCCCTTGCCGAGCAGGCGCATCACCACCGGGTCGGTGGACTCGGCCTTGAGTTTGTCGACGTTGGCTTGCGTGATGCCGTTTTCTTCGGCCTCGATCAGGCCGTAGACCACCCACTTGACGATGGCCGTCCACTCGTCGTCACCGCGGCGCACCAGCGGGCCGAGCGGCTCTTTGGAGATCAGCTCGGGCAGGATGATGTGTTCTTTCGGGTCCTTGGCTTCCTTGGCGCGCACCGAGGCCAGGCCCGAGGTGTCGGTGGTGTAGGCCTGGCAGCGGCCGCCAAAGTAGGCGGCGTTGGCGGCGTCAAACTTCTCGAACACCACGGGCTTGATGTTGAGCTTGTTGGCGCGCGAGAAGTCGGTGAGATTCTTCTCGGTGGTGGTGCCCGACTGCACGCAGACGGTGGCGTTTTTCAGCTGCTTGGCGCTCTTGAGCTTGCTCTTGGCCGGCACCATGAAACCTTGGCCGTCGTAGAAGACCACGGCGGTTTGGCTCAGGCCCATTGAAGCATCACGGGTCAGCGTGAAGGTGGTGTTGCGCGAGAGCACGTCCACCTCGCCGCCTTGCAGCGCGGTGAAACGCTGGGCCGAGGCCAGCGGCACCCAGCGCACCTTGTTGGGGTCGTTCAGCAACGCGGCGGCAATCGCCTTGCCCACGTCCACATCGAGGCCGGCCCAGACGCCCTGGCTGTCGGCGGCCGAGAAGCCGGCCACGCCGGTGCTCACGCCAATGGCGATCTGGTCGCGCTGGCGGATGGTGTCGAGCGTTTTGCCAGCGTGGGCGGCCGAGGCGGCGGCGAGCAGGGCGAGTGAGAAGACGGTGGCGAGTTTGTGATTCATGATGGCTCCTGAGTGGATGGTGGGCGGGTGCGACGTGGCGCTTGCCGCAACGATAACCGGGATCGGTACCGGCGTTGGCCGGGAGGGCATGTCGACGGCCGCGCGAGGGACCGTCCCGCAAATCAGTGCTGCGACAGGGGCCGAATGCAGCGCGGCTCCCTGAGAACGGGCGCTCCACTACCATCGGCGCTCGGTTGGGCGGCTCGCACGCGCCCCGCGCGCGGGCCTGCCCGCCTGCGTGTTGTCCTTGATGTCCCCGCAGCCCGCACCAGGAGCGCCCCATGATCCATTCACCCTTTTTTGCCAGCCGCCGCTACACCTTGGCCGCCGCGTTTTGTGCGGCCTGGGCCTTGGCGCCGCTGACAGCGCACGCCCAAGCCAGCGCGCCCGTGCGCGTGGCCTCCAAGATCGACACCGAAGGCAGTTTGCTCGGCCAGTTGGTGCTGCAAGTGCTCGAATCGCACGGCGTCAAAACCGTGAACCGCCTGCAACTCGGCAACACCAAGGTCGTGCGCGGCGCGC
>JBEAOO010000236.1:0-6282 GCA_041164825.1 Pseudomonadota bacterium
CAAGGTCCTCGGGCAAACGGTGAAGATGAAAAACGGAAAGCAAAAAGGGTGCGGGCAACGGTGCACTGAAACGGCGCGGGCTCAGCCCGGGGCCGACGGCGCGGCGGCGGAAAACAGCGCCAGCACATCGCGCAAGCTGCTGCCGGTGTGGGTGGGCTGCACGCCCAGCGGCTCCAGCGGGCCGCCACTGCGGTTGACCCACAGCGTGGTGTAGCCAAACCAGGTGGCGCAGGCCGCGTCCCAGCCGTTGCTGGAGACGAACAAGATGTCTTTGGCCGGCAGGCCCAGCGCCTGCGGGCCCAGGGCGTAGGCGGCGGGCGAGGTCTTGAACACGCGCACCGTGTGCACGCTGATCACCGGGTCGATCAGCTCGCCCAGGCCGGCGCTGCGCACGGCCACGCCCAGCATCTCCGGGTCGCCATTGCTCAAGATGCCGGCGCGCACACCGCGCTCGCGCAGCGCCTGCAGTACCTCGCGGTTCTCGGGAAAGGCGCTGAGGTGCCGGTACTGGTTCATCAGCCGGTCTTCGTCGGCCGGGGCCAGCGCCAGGCCCAGCCGCAGCGCGCTGTGGCGCAGTGCATCGCGGGTGAGGTCCCAAAACGGGCGGTAGTGCTCGCCGCCGGGGCCGGCCAGACTGATGAGGCGGGTGAGGTCGATTTGTTTGTCGCGCCAGGCCTGGGCCAGGCGCTCGCCCTGGCCGGGGAAGAGCTGCTCGGCCAGCAAACCCACGCTGTAGACGTCGAACAGCGTGCCGTAGGCGTCAAACAGCACCGCGCGCGGCACGTGGTGGGCGCTGCGGGAACTGGGGCGGGCGGACGGCGGCGAGGACATGCCCGCACTCTATTGCGTTTGCGCCCCAACTTTAAGTACTTCAAATCGCAGGGATTGCTGCGTTTTTTGCAAAGATCAAGGGGCGATCCCGCTGCGCGCCTGTCCATAATCAGGTGTCACACCGCTCCATTGCCACGCCCTCCACCCATGAACCCGCCCGCTTTGCCCCCCTTGCTGATCAGCGAAGTCGGCCCGCGCGACGGGCTGCAGTCGGTGAAGGCCGCCATGCCCACCGCCGCCAAAAAGCGCTGGCTGAGCGCGCTGGCGGCCAGCGGATTGCGCGAGATCGAGGTGGCGTCGTTCGTGTCGCCCAAACTGTTGCCGCAGATGGCCGATGCGGCCGAACTGGTGGCGCACGCGCTCACCCTGCCCGGCCTGCAGGTGGCGGCCTTGGCGCCCAACCTGAAGGGCGCACAAGCGGCCATGCAGGCGGGCGTGCACAAGCTGACCATTCCGGTGTCGGTGACCGAGGCGCACTCGCTGGCCAATGTGCGCAAGACGCTGGCGCAGATGGACGACGAGGTGCGCGCCATCGTCGCGCTGCGCAACGCCGCGCACCCCGCGGTGGTGCTGGAGGCCGGGCTCTCAGTGGCCTTTGGCTGCACGCTGGCGGGCGCGGTGAGCGATGCGCAGACGCTGCGCCTGGCGCACGCCATGGCCGCCTGCGGCGTGGACGAGGTGGGCCTGTCAGACACCAGCGGCTGCGCCAACCCCACGCAGGTACGGCGCCTGTTCACCGCGCTGATGCGCGAGCTGGGCCCGCACGCGGGCGGTGCGCATTTCCACAACACACGCGGCCAGGGCCTGGCCAATGTGGTGGCGGCACTCGATGCCGGCGTCACCACCTTTGACGCCAGCCAGGGCGGCCTGGGCGGCTGCCCCTATGCCCCCGGTGCCAGCGGCAACATCGTCACCGAAGACCTGGTGTTTTTGCTCGAAGCCATGGGCCACCCCACGGGTGTGGACATGGCCCGCCTGCTGTTGGCGCGCCAGGCGCTGCGCGAGGGCCTGCCCGGCGAGCCGCTGTACGGCCAGCTGGCCGACGCCGGCCTGCCGCTGGGTTTCGTGTACGCCGATGGCCGCACGCCTGACGCCGCCACAACAGCATCCACTTGCATCCCCGGAGCCCCCGCATGAGCGAACCCCACCCCCTGCCCTGTGCCGACCTGCGCGTGGTCGAGTTCACCCACATGGTGATGGGCCCCACCTGCGGTCTGGTGCTGGGCGACCTGGGCGCCGAG
Source organism: Pseudomonadota bacterium (assembly GCA_041164825.1). Classification (GTDB taxonomy): domain Bacteria; phylum Pseudomonadota; class Gammaproteobacteria; order Burkholderiales; family Burkholderiaceae_C; genus JBEAOO01. Next base: position 2,073 of record JBEAOO010000236.1, read on the forward strand.
GTCATCAAGGTGGAGCCGCTGGAGGGCGACAACACGCGCCAGCTGCTGGGCTCGGGCGCGGGTTTTTTCCCGCTCTTCAACCGCAACAAAAAGAGCCTGGCGCTGAACGTGAAAGACCCGCGCGGGCTGGAGATCGCGCTCAAGCTGGCGGCCACCGCCGATGTCTTCAGCGAGAACTTCCGCAGCGGCACGCTCGACCGCCTGGGCCTGGGCTACAAGGCGCTCAAGGTGCTGAACCCGCGCCTGGTGTACGTCAGTCACAAGGGCTTTTTACCGGGGCCGTATGAGCACCGCACCGCGCTCGACGAGGTGGTGCAGATGATGGGCGGCCTGGCCTACATGACCGGGCCCGAGGGCCGGCCGCTGCGCGCGGGCTCGTCGGTGAACGACATCATGGGCGGGCTGTTTGGCGCCATCGGCGCGCTGGCCGCGCTGCGGGCGCGCGAGACCACCGGCCTGGGCCAGGAGGTGCAGAGCGCGCTGTTCGAGAACAACATTTTTCTGGTGGCGCAGCACATGCTGCAGTTCGCCGTGACCGGCCAAGCCGCCGCACCCATGCCCAGCCGCATCAGCCCCTGGGCGGTGTACGACGTGTTCACGGTGAAGGACGGCGAGCAGATTTTCTTGGCCGCCGTCAGCGACAAACAATGGGCCGTGCTCTGCGACGCGTTTGCGCTGGACGACCTGCGCGCCGATGCCCGCCTGCAAAACAACAACCAGCGCGTGCTGGCGCGCGAGTGGTTGATTCCGGCGCTGCGCGAGCGGCTGGCCGATCGGTCGGCCGCCGACATCAGCGCGGTGTTCGAGCGCGAGGGCCTGCCGTATGCGCCCATCACCCGGCCCGAGCAATTGCTGGACGACCCGCACCTCGTGGCCTCGGGCGGTCTGGCGCCAATGACGCTGCCCGATGGCCGCGAAACGGTGACGCCGCTGCTGCCCTTCACGCTCGCCGGCCAGCGCCCGCCATTGCGGCTCGACCCGCCGCGGTTGAACGAACACGGCGACGCGCTGCTGCTGAGCCTGGGCTACCGCGAGGGCGACCTGGCCGATCTGCGCCGGGCCGGGGTGCTGGGCCCAGCTGACCAGGCAAACAGGCCCGACGCGGCCAACGACGCCTGAGCCCGGGAGACCGCCATGGCCCGCCTGAAGCAGATCGAATCCTTTGCCGCCGTCGCCACCAAAGGCAGCCTCACCGCTGCCGCCTTGGCCGATGGTGTGGCCCCCGCGGTCATCGGCCGGCGCATCGACGCGCTGGAAGAGCGCCTGGGCGTGAAGCTGCTGGTGCGCACCACGCGGCGCATCACGCTCACGCACGAGGGCAGCGCGTTTTTAGAAGACTGCCAGCGCCTCTTGGCCGACCTGGCCAGCGCCGAAGCCAGCGTCAGCGCGGGCGGCGTGAAGGCCAGCGGCGCGCTGCGCATCACAGCGCCCGCGGGCTTCGGCCGCCGCCATGTGGCGCCGCTGGTGCCGCGCTTTTTGGCGCTGCACCCGGATGTGCACGTGTCGCTCAACCTGAGCGACCGCGTGGTCGACATCGTCAACGAGAGTTTTGACTGCGCGGTGCGCGTGGGCGACCTGCCCGATTCGAGCCTGGTGAGCGTGCGCCTGGCCGACAACCGCCGCCTGTGCGTGGCCACGCCGGCCTACCTGCAACGTGCGGGCACACCGCAACACCCGTCGGAGCTGGCGCGCCACGAGTGCCTGACGCTCAGCTCCGACGCCAGCCAGACGCGCGGCTGGGCCTTCATGGTCGATGGCGCGCTCACGCATTTGCGCCCCAGCGGCCGCATCGACTGCAGCGACGGCCAGGTGTTGCACGACTGGTGCGTGGCCGGCCTGGGCATGGCCTGGCGCAGCACCTGGGAGGTCGCCCACGAGGTGGCCGCCGGCCAGTTGGTGAGCGTGCTGGACGACTTTGCGGCGCCGCCCAACGGCATCTACGCCGTGTTCCCCCACGCCAAGCACCTGCCGCTGCGCGTGCGGCTGTGGATCGATTTCTTGAAGCACAGCTACGGCGACGCGAGCTACTGGGCACAGGCCCACGGCGGCTGAGCCCCCTTGCCAAGATGACTTGAATTCATCTCGTTGCATCGCCTCTTGATGCCAGATAGTTCAACCGATTCTGGGTATCGTCCTTGCGGAAATTGCATCAAGAGCCTGCCAAGTGAACTACACCAAGCCCTGGAAAAGCTACGCCGATCAACTGGATCAGTTGATCGGCCGGAGCATGGTCATCACCGACCGGGATCGCGCGCTGGAATACCTAGAGCGCATCGGCTACTACCGCCTCAGCGGCTACTGTTTCGCGTTCCGCGAACGCAGCGAGCCAGCATACCTACTGGATGAGCTCGGCCGCAAACCGAAGAAGGTGCGTGAAGAGCGCATCGTGCTCGATGCTTTTCGGGTCGGAACCACTTTCCAAAATGCAGTAGACCTGTACGTCTTCGACAAGCAGCTGCGGCTGCTGGTGATGGACGCACTGGAACGCATCGAAGTGGCATTGCGTGTTGACGTGTCGCACACGTTGGGGAAGCATGACCGCTTTGCGTACCTCAAGCCCGAGCTGTTTCACGTCGAGTTCAGCGTCAAGCTGGACAAGGACTCGGGTCTCACGCGACACCACGAATGGCTCGGGAAGCACGCTCATTTGATCGGCCGCTCCAAAGAAGAATTCGTTCGGCACAACAGGGCCAAGTACGGCCTGCCGCTGGCCATCTGGGTGGCCTGCGAAGTGTGGGACTTCGGCACGCTTTCGACGTTGTTCAACGGCATGCGAGAAGCGGAGCAAGATGCCATTGCCAACCAATACGGCGTGAGCAATGGCCGGGTGTTCGCAACTTGGCTGCGCAGCTTGAATTACCTGCGCAACGTCTGCGCGCACCACAGCCGTCTATGGAATCGGAATATCGTTGACCAACCGAAGCTGCCATCATCTGCCGAGCAGTCGTGGGTCACACCGTTTGAGGCTGATGCGCATGCAAGGGCACGCTGCTTTCTGCTCTTGAAGATCACGAGGCACCTGCTCGGACCAGCACAATCCTCGGTCGAGCTGGCCTGATCGCATGAAAGCACACCTAAGCGCATTCCCCAACCTTACTCACCTCGGCCTGAACTTGGCGGGTATGGGCGCCCCTCGTGGTTGGGAGGAAGACTGGTGAGCTTGAGAAATAAAAAACCCCTCAGCAGCTTCCCCGCCAAAGCGGGGTCACCGAGAGGGGCCGTGTTAACAAGATTTTAGGCCGTTGGGCCTGCCTCGTCAACGTCCGTACTGCCCGCAGAGCGACCCACGTTAGACAGCATTGCTCAGCCAGAAAGCCCCCCGGCGGGGCTTTTGAACCCAAGGCTTGCACCTGTGTCACACGACACTTTGTGTTTGCACGCGGGGCAATTCAATGCTTCAAGTCACACCAGAGAGACACCCCCCCCGCGTCAGAATAGTTGTCGCCTCCATAGATCAACCCAGGGGGCGGCGATGAAGGACGGACTTGGCTCGATACGGACAGGCATTCAAGGACAAGGCGGTGGCGAGGTTGCTGGCGCCGGAGAGCGCAGCGCTGGAGGTGGTGGCGCGCGAGGTTGGCATTGGGGCGGGAACCCTGGAGCGATGGCGCGAGGATGCGCAGTCCAGGCCCGCCCGAGGGCGGGCCTGGACTGCGGGCGCCCGGCTTGAGGCCGTGATCACCACGGCGGCCATGAACGAGGCGGGCAAGAGCGCCTGGTGCCGCGAGCACGGCGTGTACCCGGCAGAGCTGGACAAGTGGCGCGCCAGCTGCACCACGGCCCTGGCCGACCCGGAGGACGCACGCGCCAGCCCCCAGGCCACGCGGGCCGACCGCAAGCGCATCAAGGAGCTCGAACGCGATCTGCTGCGCAAGGACCGGGCGTTGGCCGAGACGGCAGCGCTGCTGGTGCTGTCAAAAAAAGTCGCGGCGATCTTCAACAAGGGAGAGGACGAATGATCGGCCTCGAAGATCGCCAATCCCTGTCCCAAGACATCGGCGTTGCGCATGCCGCCGGCGCACGGCTGCACCTGGCTTGCGAGGTCGCCGGCATCGACCTGCGCACCCTGCGCGCTGGAAGGCCCACGAAGGCCTCACAGCGGGCGATGGCAGGCCTGGCGCGGTGCGCCCGGTGCCCAGCCATGCCCTGAGCAGTGCCGAGCGCGCTGAACTCGTTCGCGTGGCCAACGAGCCGCGCTTCGCAGCCGTAC
>JBEAOO010000237.1:0-2573 GCA_041164825.1 Pseudomonadota bacterium
CCGGGTCGCACGATGCTGGCCAAACCATACAGCAGCCACCTGAGCGCGAAGCCAGCGACGGTGATCAAGTCGAACAAGAACAGGGCTTTTGCACCCCTCATGTGAAGGTAGAACTGGCGCGGGCCTTTCAGCGAGGTCAGCAGCACGGCGCCACTTTGTTGCTTCATGCTCTGGCCTTGCAGGTGAACGATGGAGGCCACGGGCGTGTAGACCACGCGGTGGCCGGCCAGGCGCACGCGGTGGCAGAGCTCCATGTCTTCGCCGTACATGAAAAACGCGGGGCTGAAGAGCTTGCCGTCGAGCATCGAGGGGCGCAGGATCATGCAGGCGCCGGACACCCAGTCCACGTCCACGTCGTCGGTGCTGTCGTGGGTGAGGTAGAGCGGCGCGGGGCGCAAGCGGCGCGGCAGCAGGCGGTCGAGAAACAGGTAGTGGCTGGCCACATTGGCCAGGCGGGGAAAGGCGCCGCCGGTCCAGCGCTGCATGCTGCCGTCGGCATTGAGCAGGCGACAGCCCATGATGCCGACATCGGGCTGCGCATCCATGTGGGCCACCAGCTTGGCCATGGCTTGCGCGGGCACCACGGTGTCGGGGTTGAGCAACACCAGGTAGCGTGCGTCCAGCAGCGGCAGGGCCTGGTTGTTGGCGCGGCCGAAGCCGGGGTTGTCGGCGTTGGCGATCAGCGTGGCTTGTGGAAAGGCCTCGCGCACCATCTCGACGCTGCCGTCGCCGGAGTTGTTGTCGATGACGACCACCTGCAAGCGCTCAGGCGCGATGCCGCCTTGGGCGTACAGCGAGCGCAGCGCTTCGCGCAGCAGCTCGCGCACCTTCCAGTTGACGATGACGACGCAGGCTTCGAAGCGCGGCGCTGGGGCAGCAGCCGCGGCCGCGGAAGCGGCAAGGGTGGTCTGCGTGGCGTTCATGGCTGGGTTCCGAGCGGTGCGCCGGCGCCGCCTTCGATGATGCGAGATTGCGGCCAGAGCACGAGGGCGCCGGCCGGCACGTCTTTGGTGGTTTGTGCGCCGGGGCCGAATTTGGCGCCGTTGCCCACGCGAATGGCGCCAAAGGCGCGCGCGCCGAAGGCCACCACCACGTCGTCACCCACCAGCGCGTAGCCGGGGCCGGCGCCGATGTCGTCTTCACCAAAGCCGCCACCAAAACCACCGTGCCCATGCACCGTGAGGCGCGCGCCGACGTGGCCGAAGATGTAAACGCCGGTGGCGTGACAGATCAGTGCCGAGGGGCCGATTGAGCTGGTGGGTGGGATCTCGGCCCGGGTGAGGTAGATGGCAAACAGCGAGACCAGGCGCGAGGCGTTGCGCCAATTGCGCAAATAGAAGTAGCGCGAGATGCGGTGCCACAGCAGGGCCTGGAAACCGGGCAGCAGCGCGTAGTACATGCGGTGCGAGAGCGAATCGGCGCGCAGGTGCGTGACCAGGCGCGTCATGTCGGAGGCGATGAGTGCGCGGGTGTCGGCCCAACTGAGCGGCGCGTCTTGCGCAAACGTGGGTGCGGCCAGCGGCTGCGAAGCAGTGGGTTCGATCATGTTCAAGCGGGTTGGTCGTTGGATGGGGCAGTGCCGTCTTTGGCTGGTGCTGGTGCTGCTGCTGTTGGTGCTGTCGCTGCCGATGCATTCGCTGCCAATGCATTTCCGGCTGCGGACCCAGCGGTTTCGGCAGCGAGGTTTGGCGCACCGGCCGCGGCGATGTCACCCCGCAGAATGCGCGGTGGCGCGCCCAACACGGTGGCGCCTGGTGGCACATCTTTGGTCACCACGCAGCCGGGCCCGATGCGCGCGCCGTTGCCAATGCGCACCGGGCCGAGCACCATGCAGCGGTAAGCAAAAACCACGTCGTCGCCCAGCACGGGAAGGTCGGGGCCGCCGCCGATGTCGCCATCACCCACGCCACCACCGGTGCCGGAATCGCCGTAGACCGTGAAGCGCGCACCGATGCGACCATAGAGCACCACGCCCCCCGCGTGTCCGATCAAACAGGCCGGGCCGATGATGGTGGTGGGCGGGATTTCAACGCGCGTGATGTAGAGGCTGATGAGCTGCAGCAAGCGCGCTGCGTTGCGCCAGCCGCTGACAAACAGCCAGCGGTAGATGCGATAGAAGAACAGGCACAGGTAGTTCGGCATCACGAACCAGAAGGCCTTCTTCAGCAGGCCAGGAGAGCCCTCCATGGTGCCGACGTAGCGGTTGAAGTCGGAAGCAATGAGGGCGCGCGTGGTGGCCCAGTCCGGGTCATCGCGCATCAGGTCGGCATGGTTCATGGGTGTTTCTTGTTGTCTGTGTCGTGCTCACCGGGCGCCAGCGGGGTGCACGCGAAGCACATCGCGCCACGCGGGCAGCGAGCATTCGAAATACGCCTCGGCCTGGCCTTGGCCCACCTGCGGCAGCAACATCGCGCGCCAGGTGTTGAGGCCGGCCACGCCTGGGCGGTAGTCGACGTCTCGCAGTTGCGAGGCATAGAGGCTCAGCAGCGCATGTTTGCGGTCTGCCAACGCCGTGATGTCGAGCACGCGGTTGGCGATCACGGGTGACCACACCTCGTAGCTGCGCAACAGCA
>JBEAOO010000238.1:0-4183 GCA_041164825.1 Pseudomonadota bacterium
CTTTCAGGCCCTCATCGACAACCACAACGAGACCGCCGACCGCATCGCCGAGCAGACTGGCAAGAGCCGCAGCTACGTCTACGGCCGCCTCAAGCTGCTGGCTGCTTGCCCCGAGGTGCGCAAAGCCTGCCTGGCCGGCGAGATCGGGGCCGAGGTGGCATTGCTCATCTCGCGGCTGCACACCATCAAGATGCAAGGCCAGGCCCTGGCGCGCATCAAAGCCAATCACCTCAGCCTGGAAGACGGCGGCACGCGCAGCTACCGCGATATCCGCGACCGGCTGCGCGAGGAATTCACGCTCAGCCTGAAGGACGACTGCCTGTTCTCGCGCGATGACAGCGAGCTGGTGCCCAGTGCAGGCGCCTGCACCACCTGCCCCAAGCGCAGTGGCAACTCGCCCGTGTTCGAAGACCTCGCCACCGACCAGCCAAGCCGGTGGAGCAATCACACCGTCAAGGGCGATACCCAGCTCTGCACCGACCCCGACTGCTACCAGGCCAAGAAGACGGCCCACCTGAAGGCGCAGGCCGAGGTGTTGCGCAAGCAAGGTGCCGTGGTGATCGAGGGCAACGCTGCGCGCAATGCGCTTGGTGCCGATGGCCGAGTGAAGGGAGCGTACCTCGCGCTCAAGGACGTGAAAGACGAGGTGGACCAAACCCGCCGCCTCGGCCGCCCTGCGAGCTGCATCCCTGCGCAGATCGTGCTGATCCAAGACCCGCGCACTGGCAAGACCGTCCAGGCCGTGAAGGAGTCGGACCTGGTGGCCGCCGGCACGCGCAAGGCCACGGCCAAGGCTGCACGCCCCATCGACGACTGGAAGGCCCGCCAGGCGGCAGATGAGATCGAGCGCAAGGCGAACGCCGAGAAGGCGCAGCAACTCACCGCCATCAACATGGAACTGCTCGCGCGCGTGCGCGAGGCCGTGCGCCGGCACGAGCGCGACGAGGCCGACCTGCGCGCAGTGGCCGCCGTCACCTTGCACGGCATCGGCCACGGAGGCGATCGCACCTTGCTCACCGACCTGTGGGGGCATGGGCGCTTCGAATCGCTGGTCAGCGCGATCGAAACCATGGACGTCGCAGGCCTGAACTACCTGCTGATGGACTGCGTGCTCATCAAGAACGTGCGCGTGAACCCCTACTACCTCAAAGATCGCCCGACCGAGATGCTGGCCGCCGCAAAGCGCTACGGCGTCTCGCTGGCCCCTACCCCTACCACCGCTGCGCGCGCGCAGGAGGATGCGGCGGCGGTGGCGCGTGGTGTCAAGTACCGCAACCCGACCACCGGCGAGACCTGGACCGGCCGCGGCCTGAAACCCCGCTGGATGGTGAGCGCACTGGCCGCTGGGGCGACGCTGGCCAGCTTTGAGATCCCGACCCCATCCACCGCTGCGCGCGCGCAGGAGGGGGGCGGCGGCGAGGCCGAGGCGGCGGGTTCCGCTGACGCACCTGGTGGCGACCACCCCGCGGGCTCCGCTGCGCTGGCGCAGGCCGAGGCCGACGACAAGGGCCTCAATCCAGCCGGCTTCGCCGGAGGGCTGAACACCGAAAGCCCCGGCTCCGCCGGGGCTGACCAGTCAGTTGATGCCGGCGATGCCGGCAGTACGCCTGCCGCCGACGATGCCTTTGTGATGCACGAGTTGGCTGCGAAGAGCGAAGAGGCCGCAGCATGACCCGCAAACGCACAAAGCGCCGCGTCATCACCCCGCTGCCGCCCCGCGGCCTGCGCCCCAAGCTCGACCGCGGCCAGATCCGTGACCTGGCGCTGGCCCACATCGGCAACCTTGACGCGATCGCCAAGGGCAGTGCCGACGAGCAGCTGCTGTGGGACGTGGCCGGCCAAACGCTCACCTGGTCGCGCGTGGCCGAGCGCCTCGGCGCCGGCATGCCCGAGATGCACGAGCAGCTGCTGCTCTGCGCCCGCCTGGTCGAACGCTACGGCCGCACCGGCCGCGTCGTGTTCACCGGCGAGGACTACCAGCTCGCCAAAGATGGCCTCAGCGTGATGGATCAACTCGCCGAGCTGGTCGACCTGCCCACCGCCATCGAGGCCGCCGACTGGTCCGAAGCCCAAACCAACGCCCTGGCCGCCAGCTGCACCGGAGGCCGCCTCACCACCCACATGCTTGAAAGGCTCGCAGCATGATCGTCGCCGCCTCCCCCATCACCGTCGACAGCGCCACCGCCGCCCAAATGATGGGCAACCTGGGCAAGTCCACCTTCCTGGCCTACGTCAGCCGCGGCCAGATGCCGCGCCCCCGCAAGATCGGCAGCCGCTCGATGTGGCTGGTGTCCGAGCTGCAGGAGGCCGCGCTGAAGCTGGCCGTGGCCGATGACACGCCGGAGCAGCCAGAGTGATCATCAACATCAACTGCACCAGCTACCAATGTGGGGGCGATTGCCTCCACCAGGCGGCGCCACGCCGCTGGCTTGGCCCTGCACGCTGCATCGTTTGGCTGCACTACCACAGGCCCTCGCCCGACCCCCGCCAGATGCCAGTTCAGTGTGCGTTGCGAACGCTGCACGAGCGGCCAGATCCACCCCCGCCACCGCCACTCGCGCCGGCCGTCAATCGGCACGATGGGCCGCAGCCTCCCAGCACTCAGCCAGCCGCCTGAGCCACTCCAGCCGCTCCGCCCGGTACTCGTGCCGGTCGTACACGCCCACCACCCCCGGCTGGATGTGACCGAGGATCGCCTCGGCCACGTGGGGTGGGCATCCCAGCGCCGCCAGCTGGGTGCGCACGGTGCGGCGCAGATCGTGCGGCGCCCAGTCGATCACCGGCCAGCGGTGACGCTCCCATTCCGGCCGCAGCTTGGACGCCGGCATGGCAAACCACACCGCGGACCCCACTACCTTCTGCTCGACGTGCGCAGCTTTCCCCCGCAAGGGGGGAAACAGGTGTTTGTCACCTCGCACATCCATCCGAGCCCGCACCACTTCCAGCGCCCGGCCCACCAGCGGCACCGGGTGGTCTTTGGCCAGCGGATGCCGGGCCAGCTTGGTTTTGGCCTTGGGTATCACCCACCACCAGGCGCCGTCAGCATCTTGGCCAACCTCGCGGCCCTCGATCTGCACCAGCTCGGCGCCACGGCACCCGGTCCACAGGTAGAGCGTCAACAGGTCTGAGATCAGCCGGGTCATGTGCGGCAAGTGCCGGATGACGGCGCCCACCTCATCAACCGACAGCACCCGCTTTTGCACCCCCTGGTGCTCGCCCTGCACCGGCCGGCCATCCACCCACTTGGTGCCCTTGATCTTGCCGGCAGAGCGCAGCTTGCCGCGCAGCACCAGGCGCCACCAATTCGGTACCGAGTCGTCCAGGCGGCCAGCATCGTGCGCCCACTCCCAGGCGGCGCCCAGCTCGCGCCTCAGCGCGGCCGCCTGCACCGGTGTCCCGGCGTAGCTTTCCACCAGGTCATAAGCCACCGAGCGTGTCACCTGTGCAGGCGTCAGCACACGCACTGCATCAGGCAGCATGGTGGCCACCGTGCGCCGCAGCTCGCGCCCACCCTTGGGCACCCGCTTGGGTGCAGCGTGCTCCACATAAGCATCCACAAGCGCGCCCACCGTGCCCAGCTCAGCCGGCGTGCTGCTCAGCAGCGGTGCAGCCTTTCGGGCCGCCCGGCGCTCTTGCGCCGGGTCGTGGCCAGCATCACGCTCAGTGCGTAGGCGCTCCCACTCGCCCCCGGCCGTGGCCGCGCTCATGGCCGGCCATATGCCCATCTTGACCTGACGCATGCGGCCGTCGAGCGGGCTTTTGTAGCGGTAGATCCACGCCCGCCCAGCCCCGCTGGCGACCAGGCGCAGCCCGGGCGCATCGGCCACTGTGAGATGATCGCCCGCCTTGAGCGCCTTCGCCGCCTTCGCATCGAACTGCATGCCGTCCCCATCCGAAACCTACGCCGACACTCGACGCGGCCCGAATGCTACGCCAAAGCTACGCCGAAAGCCGAGACGCACATGGACGGATATGAAAAGCTGGCTGTCTTAAGTCGATGGTTTCCATAGGTAAAACAGACGAGCCCGGCTCTGTAGCCCGGGAACACACGCCCATGATGGCCCAGTACCTCCGCATCAAAGCGGAGCATCCGGACACGCTCGTGTTCTATCGCATGGGCGATTTTTACGAGCTGTTTTTTGATGACGCACGCAAGGCCAACCGCCTGCTCGACATCACGCTG
>JBEAOO010000239.1:0-9290 GCA_041164825.1 Pseudomonadota bacterium
TACCTCGCCACCTGCGCCAATCATTGGATGCCGCAAGAGGTCAACATGTCGCGCGACATCGCGACCTGGAAAGACCCCAATGGTCTGACCGACGACGAGCGCCGCATCATCAAGCGCAACCTCGGTTTCTTCGTCACCGCCGATTCCCTGGCCGCCAACAACATCGTGCTGGGCACCTACCGCCACATCACGGCGCCGGAAGCCCGCCAGTTTCTGCTGCGCCAGGCGTTTGAAGAAGCCATCCATACCCACGCCTACCAGTACATCGTCGAATCGCTCGGCCTGGACGAAGGCGAGATCTTCAACGCGTACCACGAGGTCAAGTCGATCCGTGACAAGGACGAGTTCCTGATCCCGTTCATTGACGCGATCATGGACCCGCATTTCGTCACTGGCACGCCCGAAAACGACCAGACCCTGCTCAAGAGCCTGATTGTTTTTGCCTGCCTGATGGAAGGCCTGTTCTTCTACGTGGGCTTCACGCAAATTCTGGCGCTGGGTCGCCAAAACAAGATGACCGGTGCCGCCGAGCAGTACCAATACATCCTGCGCGACGAATCCATGCACTGCAATTTCGGCATCGACCTGATCAACCAGATCAAGCTCGAAAATCCGCAACTCTGGACGGCGTCGTTCAAGGCCGAGATCCGCGAGCTGTTTGAAAAGGCCGTTGAGCTGGAGTACCGCTACGCCGAAGACACCATGCCGCGTGGCGTGTTGGGCATGAACGCCTCGATGTTCAAGGGTTACCTTCGCTACATCGCCAACCGCCGCGCCACCCAAATTGGTTTGGAAGAGCTCTTCCCGAACGAGGAAAACCCGTTCCCATGGATGAGCGAAATGATCGACCTGAAAAAGGAACGCAATTTCTTCGAGACCCGCGTCATCGAATACCAATCGGGTGGCGCACTCTCGTGGGATTGAACGCCTGACGAGCCGCACAGCTTGGGGTCCATGCGAACGATCGATCCAGATTTGACAAGACAAGCGCTGAACGCAGCCGCCCCTGAAAAGGGTTGGGCTGCGTTCTCGCAAACGAATTCACCGCACCGGGGCGTTCCTCCTGGGCAGACTTTCGGGTGGTGAATAACTGGCGGTTGCCACACGGAAGTGGGTGGCTGGCAGTTCTCTTTTTCACTTGATCAAGGAGAAATTCAAATGGCAACTGCAAAGAAAGCGGCCCCGGCCGCCAAGAAAGCCGCCCCGGCTGTGAAGAAGGCTGCCCCGGCCGCGAAGAAGGCTGCGCCCGCTGCCAAGAAGGCCGCTCCGGTGGCAGCCAAGAAGGCTGTGGTCGCCGCCAAGCCGGTCGCTGCCAAGAAGGCTGCTGCCAAGCCGGCCGCCAAGCCCGCTGCTGCCGCGAAGAAGGTTGCTGCCGCTAAGCCGGTCGCCGCCAAGAAGGCCGCTGCCAAGCCGGCCGCCAAGGCTGCGCCGAAGAAGGCTGTTGCCGCCAAGCCGGCCGCTAAGCCTGTTGCTGCCAAGAAGGCTGCTGCCAAGCCGGCTGCCAAGGCTGCACCGAAGAAGGCTGCTGCTGCCGTCAAGCCGGTGGCCAAGCCCGTCGCCAAGAAGGCTGCTGCCGCCAAGCCGGTCGCCGCTAAAAAGGCTGCTGCCGCTGCCAAGCCCGCTGCCAAGGCTGCGCCGAAGAAGGTTGCTGCCAAGGCGGCCGCGAAGCCTGCAGCCAAGGCTGCCCCGAAGAAGGCTGCCGCGAAGAAGGCGCCCGCCAAACCTGCCCCTGCGCCCGCTGCTGCTCCCGCTGCACCGACGGCCAAGACGGCTCTGAGCCCGGCAGCTGCCTGGCCTTTCCCCACGGGCAACAAGCCCTGAGGACGTGCCTCGTTGATGCCCGGTCACGGGCATTGATGAGCACCACACAACCCGGCTTCGGCCGGGTTTTTTCGTGGTGCGCTGGGTCAACGCGCACGTGGGTGGGTGACCGTTCTGCGTGCCTTGATGGTGCCGGCGGCTTGGCTCAACTCAACTCTGCGCGCTGCCGCGAACCGTTAACACACCAGCCAGCGCGCAGCGCCGAACCCACACCAACCCACACCCGTACCGCCGTCCCGCAGCACACCCCCGCAAAGGGGCGCGGCACCGCACCGTGGTTGACGCATCGGCTGGGTGCGGATGAGGGGTGGCGGGATCGGCCATGGCGCGGCTTGCGCGAACGCCGTTTCTGCCTCAGGGAACGGACATCGGCTCGGTGTCGGCAAAACCATCCACCGGCATGCGCTTGGCGTGCTGCGCGTCACCAGCGGCGAGTGCCACGGTGAGGTCCAGTGCGCTCGGTGCATGGGGCAGGTCGGCGGCGGGGCGTGGGCGCGGGGTCTGCGCCTGAGCGGCGGCCAGCTTGGCCTGCAGCGCCGCCATTTCCTGCTGCAATTTCTCAATCTGTTTGCGCGCCTGCCGCACCTGTTCGCTGGTGAACTGTCGGGCTTTTTCAATCTTCTGGCTTTGGGCTTCGCGCTCGGTCAACTTGCGTTGGTACCACCAGTGGCACGCGCCGAAGGTGGCGAGCGGCGTGGCGAGCAGGCCGGCGAGGAGGGCGGTGTAGGCGTTCATGGGGGCTACATCGGCCACTGCGTCGGCGAACTTGAGGGTTGCCGTTGGCCGCAGCAAGGGCGGCCTGGCCTCTGTGGGGCTCAGGCTCAGGCGCGGGCGCGCAACCAGGTGTCGATGGTGGCCAGCGCCGTGGTGCGTTGTGCGGCGGGCAAGAACGACGCCTGCGCGCCGGCACGGTTCAACGCCACCAGCGTGGTCAGGTCCAGGCTCAACTCCCGGTGCACGGTGGCCATTTCGCCGCTCATGGTTACGCCCGACATCAGGCGGTTGTCGGTCGACACCGAGATGCTCAGGCCTGCATCCAACATGCGCTTGAGCGGGTGCGTGGCCACCGAGGTGGCTGCGCCGGTGTGCACATTGCTGGTCGGGCAGACCTCAAAATGCAACCCCAGTTCGCGTGCTTGGGCCATGCGCTCCGCGGCCAGGCCTTCGGCGTCGTCGCTGGCGATCAGCACGCCGTGGCCGATGCGGGTGGCGCCGAGTGATGCCGCTTCCAGCACGCGGCCGCCGATGTCGGCCTCACCCGCGTGGCAGGTGAAGCCCAAGCCGGCCTCACGCGCGATGGCGATGCTGCGGGCGTGCAAGCTGGGCGGAAAGCCGCGCTCCGGGCCGGCCAGATCGAAGCCGATCACGCCCTGGCTCGCATAACGAGCGGCCAGCGTGGCGGCGCGTTCGGTGTTGGCCGAGTCTTCCATGCGCATGCCGCACACGATCAGGCCGCAGGCGAGTTTGCTGCGGGCCAGGCCGGCCAGCATGGCTTCCAGCGCAGCCTCGCCACTCATGCCTTGCGATTCGAGCAGCAGCGGCGCCATGCGGAACTCGGCCAACACGCAGCCATCGGCCAGCGCGTCTTCGGCCGCTTCAAAGGCCACGCGCTCGCAGTTCTCCGGCGTGCCCATGGCGGCCACGGTCAGGCCGAACCCTTCCAAATAGCGCACCAGGCTGCCCGAGTTGGCGTTGTTCAACATCCATTGCGCCAGGGCGGGCGCGTCGCTCACCGGCACGCTGATGCCGCGTTGCGCGCACAGTTCGAGCAAGGTTTGCGGCCGCAGGCCGCCGTCCACGTGCTCGTGCAGCAGCACCTTGGGCAGGCTCAAAAAATCGGCGGGCGTGAGGGTGGAGGTGGAGGCGGTCATGGTGAGGTGGGCAGTCAAAACAGCGGTGGAGACGAACGCGAGGGCCGAACGATAACCCCCTTGTGGTTTGCGCGATCTTGGTTAAAGTAGCAAACGTTTGCGCAACGCCATTTTTGCTGCAAATCCCGCCCTCTGTTTCGACCCAACCCCCGACGAAATCATGAAGAACACCACCACCGCATCGTTCACGCTGTTTGCTGTTGCCCTGGCCGCCTCCTTGCACGCCCACGCCGCACCGGCGGTGGTGTTCGACATGGGTGGCAAGTTCGACAAGTCGTTCAACCAAGCCGCCTACACCGGCATGGAGCGCTGGAAAAAGGAAACCGGCAAGCCTTACCTCGAGTTCGAAATCGCCAACGAAACCCAGCGCGAACAAGCGCTGCGCCGCATGGCTGAAAAAGGTGCCAGCCCGATCATCGGCATCGGTTTTGGCCAGGCGTCGAGCATCGAGAAAATCGCCAAGGAATTTCCGAAGCTGAAGTTCGCCATCATCGACATGGTGGTGGATGCGCCGAACGTGCAGTCGGTGGTGTTCAAGGAACAAGAAGGCAGCTTCCTGGTCGGCATGATGGCCGCGCAAGCCAGCAAGACCGGCAAGGTTGGTTTTGTGGGCGGCATGGACATCCCGCTGATCCGCAAGTTCCAGTGCGGCTACGAACAGGGCGCCAAGTTCGCCAACCCCAAGGCTGAGGTGTTTGCCAACATGACTGGCACCACCGGCGCGGCCTGGAACGACCCGGCCCGTGGTGGCGAGTTGGCCAAGGCCCAGTTCGCGCAAGGTGCTGACGTGGTGTTTGCTGCGGCGGGCGGCACCGGCATTGGCGTGTACCAAGCCGCCAAAGATGCAGGCAAGCTGGCCATCGGTGTCGACAGCAACCAAAACCACATCCAGCCCGGCACCATGCTGACCTCGATGGTCAAGCGCGTGGACGTGGCCGTCTACAACGTGATCAAGGCCCACACCCCGGGCGTGACCGTGTTGGGTCTGCAGCAAGGCGGTGTTGATTTCGCGCTCGACGACAACAACGCCAAGCTGGTCAGTGCTGACATGAAGAAGAAGGTCAACGCTGCCAAGGCCGACATCATTGCCGGCAAGATCAAGGTGGCCGACTACATGGCCGACAACGCCTGCAAGTATTGAGCGTTTGAGCTTCGGCTGAGCGACCGGGCCCATCGCGCCTGGTGACAGTGATGCGGCCCAGCGGCGCGTCGCTGCCACTGGCATGGGCTCGCTCGCGCCTGCCGTCTGCTGCCTCTCGCCCATGAGCACCATCAAAGACGTCGCCGCGCACGCGGGCGTGTCGTTCACCACCGTGTCGCACGTGCTCAATGGCACGCGCCGCGTGAGCGACGATGCGCGCGAGCGCGTGGCCCGCGCGGTGGATGCGTTGGGCTACCGCCCGAGCGCGGTGGCGCGTGCGCTCAAAACCAGCGAAACCCACATCCTCGGCGTGCTGGTGCCCAACATCACCAACCCGTTTTTTGCCGAGCTCACGCGCGGCATTGAGGACACCTGCCGGCAAACGGGTTACGCGGTGTTCTTGTGCAACTCAGACGACGACCCCGAGCGCCAAGGCCGCTACCTGCAAACGCTGCTGGGGCGGCGTGTGGATGGCTTGATCCTGGCCGCGGCTGCGGGCGCCGCATCGTCGCTGGTGCGTGGCCTGCAAGGCGCGCGCATGCCCACGGTGGTGGTCGACCGCCAGGTGGAGGGCCTGCATGCCGACCTGGTGGGCAGCGACCACATTGGCGGCGCGCAACTCGCGGTCGAGCACCTGATTGGCCTGGGCCACCGGCGCATCGCTTGCCTGAGTGGCCCGTCAGCGTTTGCGGTGAGCCGCGCGCGGGTGGAGGGATGGCGTCGCGCCATGGCCGCCGCGGGTTTGCACGCCAGCCCCGACTGGGTGCTGGAGGGCGATTTCAGCGCCGCCGATGGCCACGCGCTGACGCGCCGCCTGCTGGCCCAGGGGCAAGTCACGGCTATTTTTGCCGGCAACGATTTGATGGGCATCGGCGCGCTGCGAGCGGCCGCCGAATGTGGCGTGGCCGTGCCGTATGCGCTGTCTGTCATCGGCTTTGACGGCATCGAGTTGGGCGGCTACACCTTCCCGGGTTTGACCACCGTGGGCCACCCCATTCGCGACCTGGGCGAGACCGCCGCGCAGGTGCTGATTGAGCGCATTGTGGTGAGCGCGGCCCACCCGGATGCGGCCGAGAGCCAGCCGCCGCGCGAGGTGGTGTTGCCCGCGCGCTTGATCGAGCGCGAATCCACCGCACCCGTGCGGCACGATTGAAATCCATCCATCCTTTGACGAGGTCCCGACCATGAGCCCCCCCGTGACCGATCCCGTGCGCGCCGCTGCCTCACCGGCCGCCGGCCCGTGGGCGGTGCAGCTCGCGCACATCCACAAGCGCTTTGGCGCCGTGCATGCCAACGACGACGTCAGCCTGCAAGTGGCCACCGGCACCGTGCACGGCCTGGTGGGCGAAAACGGCGCCGGCAAGAGCACGCTGATGTCCATCCTCTACGGCTTCTACAGTGCCGACAGCGGTGACATCTCGGTGTTCGGCCAGGCTGCGCGCATCCGCCATGCCAACGAAGCGATTGCCCTGGGCATCGGCATGGTGCACCAGCATTTCATGCAGGTCGACACCCTGAGCGTGATCGACAACGTGATGCTCGGCGCCGAGCCTTCGGCACTGCTCATGCGTGCCACGGCCATGGTGCGCGAGCGCCTGCAGGGTTTGATGAAAAGCACGGGGTTGCACCTCGACCTGGATGCGATGGCGGGTGACCTGCCGGTGGGCGATCAGCAGCGTTTGGAGATCCTCAAGGCGCTGTATCGCGGTGCGCGCATCTTGATCTTGGACGAGCCCACGGCGGTGCTCACGCCCCAAGAAACCGAGCAACTCTTTGAGGTGCTGGCGCGCTTGCGTGCGAGCGGCACCACGCTGCTGCTGATCACGCACAAACTCAAGGAAGTGATGCGCCTGTGCGACCGCGTGACCGTGATGCGCGCCGGCCGCGTGGTGCACGAGTGCGACATCGCTGATGCGTCGGTGGAGAGCCTGGCCGAGGCCATGGTGGGCCGCAAAGTGCACATGGGCCGCCAGGGCGATGCGGCCGGCCCGGCCGGCGAGGTGCTGCTCCAAGTGCAGGACCTCACCGTGCGCGATGAGCTGAGCGTGACCCGGCTGGCCGGGCTCAATCTCGATCTGCGCGCGGGTGAGATCGTGGGCGTGGCCGGTGTCTCGGGCAATGGCCAAAGTGAGTTGCTCGAAGCGCTGTCGGGCCTGCGTGCGCCGGTGGCGGGGCAGCTCAGACTGGGCGGCCAAAGCTTCTCCGCTGCGCAGTGGCTGGACCCACAAACCGCCCGCGCCCTGCAGCTCGCCCACGTGCCCGAAGACCGCCACGCCCGCGCGATGGTGATGAGCTTTGCGGCGTGGGAGTCCGCGGTGTTGGGCTATGAGTCGCTGCCGCAATACTGCAAGGGCGGCTGGATGCAGCGTGATCACATGCGCGACGCCACACGCGCGCTGATGGAGCGCTTTGATGTCCGCCCGCGCGACTGCGATCTGGGCAGCGCCAAATTCTCGGGCGGCAACCAGCAGAAGCTCGTGCTGGCGCGCGAGATTGGCCAGGCGCCGCGCGTGCTGCTGGTGGGCCAGCCCACGCGCGGCGTCGACATCGGCGCCATCGAGTTCATCCACGCCCAGCTGCGCGCCATGCGCGACGCCGGCTGCGCGGTGCTGGTGGTGTCGAGCGAACTCGATGAAATCCTGGCCCTGGCCGACCGCGTGATCGTGATGAACCAGGGCCGCATCACTGGCGAGTTGCCGATCCACGAGTGCACGGAAACCAAGCTGGGGGTGCTGATGACGACGGGAGTGAGCGCATGACGACAACAGGGTTCAACGCGACGCGGGCCGAGCGCCGGGCCGCTCCCAAGCCGGCCCGCATCCCCTCGGGGGATC
This sequence comes from Pseudomonadota bacterium, assembly GCA_041164825.1. Lineage (GTDB taxonomy): Bacteria > Pseudomonadota > Gammaproteobacteria > Burkholderiales > Burkholderiaceae_C > JBEAOO01. The sequence goes on from JBEAOO010000239.1 coordinate 7,668, forward strand.
GTTCGACGTACCCGGCGAACGAGGGGCTGTCATGAATACGCCCTTGCCGCGTTGGGCGGATGTGTTCGTGTTGCCTTTGGTGAACCTGGGCGTGGCCTTGTTGGCTGCGGCGCTGGTGGTGGCGGTGGTGGGGCAGAGCCCGAGCGAGGTGATCTCGGCGCTGGTGCAAGGCGCGTTCGGCACGCCGCGTGGCATCAGCTACACGCTGTACTACGCCACCACCTTCATCTTCACGGGCCTGGCCGTGTCGGTGGCGTTTCACGGTGGCTTGTTCAACATCGGCGGTGAGGGCCAGGCCATCCTGGGTGGCCTGGGCACGGGTCTGGTGGCGCTCTGGCTCGGCCCCTACCACCTGCCGTCGTGGTTGCTGCTGCTCTTGATGTTGGCGGGCAGCATCGTGTTCGGCATGGTGTGGGCGCTGGTGCCGGCGTGGTTGCAGGCCTGGCGCGGCAGCCACGTGGTCATCACCACCATCATGTTCAACTTTTTGGCCAGCAGCTTGATGGTCTACCTGCTGGTCAACAAGCTCAAGCCGCCGGGCAGCATGTCGGTGGAGAGCGCGGCCTTTGTGCCCGAGGCGCACTTGCCGGCGATGCACGAGGTGTTGGCCGCAGTGGGCGTGGAGTGGCCCTCGTCGCCGCTCAACATCAGCTTGTTTTTGGCGCTGCTGGCAGCCGTGGGCGTGGCGCTGTTTCTGTGGCGCACCCGCGCGGGCTACCGCTTGCGCGCGGTGGGCTCCAGCCCGGGTGCAGCCGAGTACGCCGGCATCCGCACCCGCACGCAAGTGCTGGTGGCCATGGGCGTGTCGGGCGCGCTGGCCGGCATGGTGGGCATGAACGAGATCGCGGGCGTCAACGGCAAGCTGCTGCTCGACTTCGTGGCCGGTGCCGGTTTCACCGGCATTGCCGTGGCGCTGATGGGCCGCAATCACCCGCTGGGCATCGTGCTCGCGAGCGTGCTGTTTGGTGCGCTGTTTCAAGGCGGGGCCGAGGTGGCCTTTGAAGTGCCCGGTTTCAGCCGCGACATGGTGGTGATGCTGCAAGGCTTCATCGTGCTGTTCTCGGGCGCGATGGCCTATGTGATCGCGCCGTGGTTGACGCGCTTGTGGAATGTGTTCCGCCGCGCCCCGACTGCTGCTGCGGAAGGAGCCCGCCATGGATGAGGTGCTGATCGGATCGGTGTTGGCCTCCACGCTGCGGGTGGCTGCGCCCTTGATCTTGTGCGCGCTGGCGGGCTTGTTGTCCGAGCGCGCGGGCGTGATCGACATTGGCCTGGAGGGCAAGATGTTGATGGCTGCGTTCGCCGCCGGTGCGGTGGGCGTGGCGGCGGGGTCGGTGACGCTGGCCTTGCTGGCGGCCATGGCCGTGGGCGTGGCGCTCAGTTGGCTGCACGGCGTGGCCTGTGTCAGCCACCGGGGTGACCAGGTGGTGTCGGGGGTGGCCATCAACATCATTGCGGCGGGCCTCACCGTGGTGCTGGGCATGGCTTGGTTTCACCAAGGCGGGCAAACGCCGCCGGTGAGCGACGCGGTGCGCATCGCGCCACTGGCGCCGGGGTGGGTGGCCGCACTCGCCTCGGTGCCGTGGGTGGGCACCCTGATCGGCCAAGGCCTGCTCAGCCACA
>JBEAOO010000240.1:0-19542 GCA_041164825.1 Pseudomonadota bacterium
CTCGCGGTCCGACAACTTTTCGTGCGCGTTGCCGGCCGTGGGCGTGGTCAGGCTCTCGACCAGCATCTGCGCGATCTCGGGCGTCACGTACTTGCGGCCTTGGGCCACGGTGCGCACGGCGGTGACGATGACGGCCGGATCGCCCCCCTTGTTGACGTAGCCAAACGCGCCGGCCTTGAGCGCGCGGATGGCGTATTGGTCTTCGGGGTACATGCTGACCACCAGCACCTTGAGCGGGCTGCCCTCTTCCTTGAGCACGTGCAACACGTCCAAGCCGCTGCGCCCGGGCAGGTTGATGTCGAGCACCAGCACATCACAACTGCCCGCGCGCAGCAGGCTGCGCAGCTCGCCGTAGTCGCCGGCCTCGCCCACCACCTCGATGTCGGGCGCGTCGCACAGGGTGTCGCGGATGCCACGCCGAATCAGCGCGTGGTCGTCACAGAGCATCACCTTGATCATAGTTTTCCCCAGCCGGTCGGGTCGGAATCGTTGGAGCGGGCGGCCAGCGGCGGGGCCGCCAGGTCCGGGTCGTCGTCGGTCAGCGGCACCGACAAAATCAGCGTGGTGCCGCTGCCGCCGCTGCTCAGGTCGACCCAGCCGCCCACGGTGCGCGCGCGCTCGTGCAGGCCGCGGATGCCAAAGGAGCGCGCCTTGGCCAAATCGACCTGGCTCAGGCCGCGGCCGTTGTCGCTCACCTCCAGCGAGAGCACGCCGCCGGCCAGCGCCAGGTCGATCTCGACCCGACTGGCCTGGGCGTGTTTGGAGATGTTGGTGAGCGCCTCCTGGGCGGTGCGGTAGGCCACCAGGGGCACGCCAACCGGCAGCTCGGGCAGGCCCTCGGGCGGCAGGCGCAGCACGCAGGCCACGCCGGTGCGGCGCTCAAAGCGCGCGGCCATCCATTGCAGCGCGGCCACCAGGCCCTGCTCCAAGATGGCGGGGCGCAGGTTGTGCATGATGCGCTGGCTCGATTCGATCGCGTGGGTCACGGTTTCGAGCGCCGAATTCACGCGCGCCTTCACCTCGGCGTCGTCGGCGTGGCGGGCGATCCAGGCCAGCTCAAACTTGAGCGCGGTCAAGGAGCCGCCCACGTCGTCGTGGATCTCGCGCGCAATGGCCGCGCGCTCTTGCTCGATGCTGGTTTGCAAATGCTGGGCGAGCTCTTGCAGGCGGTGCTTGGAGGCATCCAGCGCCAAGTCGGCCTTGGCGCGAGCGCGCCGGTTTTCGCTCGACTCGATGGCGTGCAGCAGCGCCGGCACCAAGCGCGCCAGATTGCCTTTGATCAAGTAGTCGCTGGCGCCGTTGCGCATGGCGGTCACGGCCGTGTCCTCACCGATCTCGCCCGAGACCAGCACAAACGGCACCTCGTTGCCGCTGGCGCGCAGCAAATCGAGCGCCACCAGGCCCGAGAAGCCGGGCAGGTTGTAGTCGGAAATGATGGCGTCCCAGGGCTGGGCCAGCGCGGCCAAAAACTGCGCCTCGGTGTCGACGCGCGTGACGCGCACCGCCAAGCCGCCGCGCACCAGATGCGTCATCACCAGCTCGTGGTCGAGGCGCGAATCCTCCAAATGCAGGATCTTGTATTCCCGGTCCATCGGGGCGGCGTCGTGCGTCATGGGCGTGAAGTATGCCGCGCCGCAGCCGCGCTTCGGCCTGAAAGCGAATACCGGTCGAAAGCCCCCCTTGTTCGGCCTAATGTTTTATGCCCAGCTGCCGAAAATGGCCCTGACACGCCATGTTGGCGGCCCTCCCGGCCGACCGAGGTGGCCCCCCCGACGCCAACGCGGAGCGCGATGCCGATGAACACAACCCAATCAGAGATGGCCTCAGCGGCCCTGCCGCTCGCGGCAGCGGCCGACCTGCAAGACCATCTGCTGACAGCGACCCACGACCTGGATCGCCTGCAGACCTTGCTGGCCGATGCCTGCGACACGCTGATGGCGCGCTTTTTGGGCGCCTCCGAGCAAGTGCGCGGCCTGATGGACAACAGTGCGCCCGCCAGCGACAGCCCCAGCGCGGCCCCACCCGTCTACGACGAGCTGATGCAACAACTCGGCGGTGCCGTGGTGGCGCTGCAGTTCCAGGACATGGCCTCGCAGCTCATTGCCCACGCCAACCGCCGCCTGCGCAACTGCGCCGACCGCCTGGCCTCGGACACCTTTGACAACGAAGACGGAGACACGGTGATCGAAGCGCCCCCGCTGCGGCCCAACCCCGTCACACAGGACGAGATGGACGCGGGTTCCGTCGACCTGTTCTGACCGCCCGGCAGCAGCCCCTCCCTCGAACACCCCTCCCCCCTTTTCCCCGGAGAACAACATGCAATCAATCCTCGCTGTCGACGACTCGGCTTCGATGCGCCAGATGGTCAGCTTCACGCTCAAGAGCGCGGGCTTCAATGTGGTGGAGGCCGTGGACGGCCAGGACGCCTGGGAAAAGGCCGGCTCGCGCGATTTCGACCTGGTGCTGACCGACCAAAACATGCCCCGCATGGACGGCATCAGCCTGACCAAGAAGCTGCGCGACAACCCCAAGTTCAAGAGCACGCCGATCCTGATCCTGACCACCGAGTCGAGCGACCAGATGAAGCAAGCCGGCCGCGCCGCAGGCGCCACCGGTTGGTTGGTGAAGCCGTTCGATCCGGCCAAGCTGATCGAAGTCATCAAAAAGGTTGTGCGCTGAGGCCATCCGGCCCGCCGCCACCCCACACACGCGAGACAACAGGAGTTCTCCCATGGCCGAGATGACCGTTGAAGGGTCCAACGCCGGTGCAGGCATCGATCTGAGTCAGTTCTACCAAGTCTTCTTTGAAGAAGCGGGTGAAAACATTGACCGCATGGAGCAGTTGCTGCTCGACATCGACCTGGAAGCCGCCGACGACGAAGAGCTGAATTCGATCTTCCGCTGCGCGCACTCGGTCAAGGGCGGTGCCGCGACCTTCGGCTTTGCCGACGTGGCCGAGCTCACCCACCACCTGGAAACCTTGCTCGACAAGCTGCGCCGCCACGAACTGGCCCCCAGCAACGGCATGGTCGATGTGCTGCTGCAATCGGGCGACGCGCTGCGCTCGCTGCTGGCCCGCCACCAAGGCTCGGCCGGCGACGCCGTCGACACCTCGGAACTGGTGGCGCAAATTGCCGCCTACGCCCACGGCGAAGCCCCGCCGCCTGCGGCCAAGGCCGCCCCGGCCCCCGCGCCGGTGGCTGCTGCACCAGCACCTGTTGCTGCGACACCGGTGGTGGCCGGCCCGCGCTCGCTGGAGCTGCGTGTGGGCCCGCTCGACAAACCCGAGCAGGCCGACAACCTGGTGGAGTTGTTCAAGGAAATCATCGACCTCGGCACCATCGAGCCGCTCGACGGTGGCCACGGCAGCGACGGCATGCGCCGCTTCCATGTGAAAACCACCAGCAGCGACGACGACCTGCTGGACCTGTTCACCTTCCACGTGGCGCGCGAGCAAGTGCAACTGCTGCCGCTGACCTCGGGCTACGGTTTTCACGCCGGCAACCCGGGCGCGCCCGCCGCTGAGGCCCCCGCCCCGGCTGTGGCCGCCCCCACGCCGGCCAAAGACCCCGGCTACGGCTTTTTTGACGACGCCCCAGGCGCCCCGGGTGCGGCCGCTGCGGCGCCCGCCGCCGCCGATTCGGCCGAAGTGACTGCGCCCGCCCCGGTGGCCGAAGCCCCCAAAGCCGCCGCGCCGCGCGCCGCACGCGCCGACAAGGGCGCCACCGCCACGCTCGAATCGAGCACGCTGCGCGTGTCGGTCGAGAAGGTCGATCAGCTGATCAACCTGGTGGGCGAGCTCGTGATCACGCAAGCCATGCTGGCGCAAAACAGCAAGGACATCGACCCCGGCCTCTACCAGCAACTCACCGCGGGCCTGGCCGACCTCGACCGCAACACCCGCGATCTGCAGGAATCGGTGATGTCGATTCGCATGATCCCGATGTCGGTGGTGTTCAACCGCTTCCCGCGCATGTTGCGCGACCTGGCCGCCAAGCTGGGCAAGAAGGTCGACTTCGTGACCTCGGGCGAGGCCACCGAACTCGACAAGGGCTTGGTGGAAAAAATCACCGACCCGCTGACCCACCTGGTGCGCAACAGCTGCGACCACGGCATCGAATCACCGGCCGAGCGCCTGGCACATGGCAAGTCGGAACACGGCACCATCACGCTCAGCGCCTCGCACCAAGGTGGCTCGATTTGCATTGAAGTGCGCGACGACGGCAAGGGCCTGTCGCGCGAAAAATTGATCAAGAAGGCGCGCGAAAAAGGCATCGATGCGCCCGACAGCATGACCGACAGCGAGGTCTGGAGCCTGATCTTTGCGCCCGGCTTCTCGACCGCCGAAGTGGTGACCGATGTATCGGGCCGCGGTGTCGGCATGGACGTGGTGAAGAAGAACATCACCTCGCTCGGCGGCACGGTGGAAATCGACTCGGCCGAAGGTTACGGCATGCGCGTGAGCGTGCGCCTGCCGCTGACGCTGGCCATCATGGACGGCATGAGCGTGGGTGTGGGCGAAGAGGTCTACATCATTCCGCTGTCGTCGGTGGTGGAGTCGTTCCAGGTGCGCGACCACATGATCAAGACCATCGGCAACGCCGGCCGCGTGGTGGAAGTGCGCGACGAGTACATGCCGGTGCTGGAGCTGGAGCAGGTGTTCAACGTGCCGCGCTTCGACTTCGACAACGCCAGCGGCATCATGGTGGTGGTGGAGGCCGAAGGTGGCCGCGTCGCCATGCTGGTGGACGAGTTGCTCGGCCAGCAGCAGGTGGTGGTGAAGAACCTCGAAGCCAACTACCGCCGCGTCAACGACATCTCGGGCGCCACCATCATGGGTGATGGCCGCGTGGCGCTGATTCTGGACGTGGGCAGCCTGGTGCGGCGCTCGCGGCACTGAGCGCACCGCCCCGCTCACGCTCACGCATCACGCCCTCCAGAGACAGACAACAACAAGACACCGGTCGTTGCCATGAACTTCAACAATCTCAGAATCTCCACGCGCTTGAGCATCGGTTTCGGTGCGGTGCTGCTGCTGATGGCCATCTCGACCGGCCTGGCGTGGCTGCGCTTGTCGAACGCCGAGCAGGCGGTGGCCAAGACCGCCCGCTACGGCGTGAACGCGCAAATCACCTCGGCCTGGCTGGGCAAGACCGAGCTCAACGTGAGCCGCGTGCTGGCCATTGCCCAGACCACCGGGCTGGAGCATGTACAGACCTACTTTGAGCCGCTGATGAAGCAGACCACGGCCGAAATCAACGCGCTGCAAAAGAAGCTGGAAGAAGAAATCACCAGCGAAAAAGGCAAGCTGCTTTTGGCCGGGGTGAGCGAGAAGCGCAAGGTCTATGTGGACAGCCGCAACGCGATGATGAAGTTGATCCAGGCCGGCGACACCGAGGAAGTCGCCAAGCGCCTGGACAGCGAGGTCAAGCCGGCCATTGATGCGTATCTGGCCACCATGCGTGAACTGCGCGACTTTGAAGACGCGCTGGTGAACGACTACACCGCGGCCGCGGCCAGTGAACTGCGCGCCGCCGAGACCACGGTGGTGGCCTTGTTATTCGTCAGTCTGGCGATCGGGGCGACCATGGGCCTGACCATCACCCGCTCGGTCACCGGCCCGCTCAAAGACGCCGTGCAAGCCGCCGAAGCCATCGCCGCCAACGACCTGACCCGCACCATCCAAACCGGCCGCCAAGACGAGTTGGGCGAGCTGCAAAACGCGCTCAAGCAAATGCAAGACGCGCTGCGCAGCGTGGTGAGCCAGGTGCGCAACGGCACCGACAGCATCAGCGTGGCGTCCACACAGATCGCCTCGGGCAACCACGACCTCTCGGCCCGCACCGAACAAACCGCCGCCAACCTGCAGCAGGCCGCCGCCTCGATGGAGCAGCTGAACGCGACCGTGAAGCACTCGGCCGACTCGGCCCGCCAAGCCAACCAGCTGGCCAGCTCGGCCGCCGACGTGGCGCAGCGCGGTGGCGCCGTGGTGGCCCAGGTGGTCACCACGATGAACGAGATCAACACCAGCAGCCGCAAGATCGCCGACATCATTGGCGTGATCGATGGCATTGCCTTCCAGACCAACATCCTGGCGCTCAACGCGGCGGTGGAAGCCGCCCGCGCGGGCGAGCAAGGCCGCGGTTTTGCGGTGGTGGCCGGTGAAGTGCGCAGCCTGGCCGGCCGCAGTGCCGAAGCCGCGCGCGAAATCAAAAGCCTCATTGGCGCCAGCGTGGAGCGCGTGGACGCCGGCACCAAGCTGGTGGGCGACGCGGGCCACACCATGACCGAGATCGTCGGCTCGGTGCAGCGCGTGGCCGACATCATTGGCGAGATCACCGCCGCCGCGGGTGAGCAAAGCGATGGCATCGGCCAAGTGAACGCCGCGGTGAGCCAGCTCGACCACATGACGCAGCAAAACGCCGCGCTGGTGGAAGAGTCGGCCTCGGCCGCCGAATCGATGCGCGACCAGGCGCAAGCGCTGGCCGCGCTGGTGGGCATGTTCCGCCTCGATGCTGGCAGCAGCCAGCCCGCCCACGCGCCCACAGCGAGCCGCACCCACACCTCGGCGCCCAAGCCAGCCAAAGCGCTGGCGGCGGCGCCGTCGGTGCAGGCACACCAGCGTGCCCAGGCACCCGCACCGGTGTCCGCACCCGCCACCCGCGGCCCCGCCCAGACCAGCGTGCCCACGCTGCCGATGTCGTCGGCCGTGAAGGCCACGCCGGCTGAAGCGCCCAGCCGCGCTGCCGCCACGTCTTCACCGGCGCCTGCGCCATCCGCCTCCACAGCCACCGCCGACAGCGGGGACTGGGAAACCTTCTGACCGAGCTGCTCAACCCCGCAGCGCCCAGACCCATCCCGCCTTTTCACCCCGCTTTTCTGCCCCACCCGAGGACACCACCATGGACATGACCATCGACTCCGCACACGCCACCCGCAACGAGGTCTCGCGCGCCCAACAAGCGGCCGGCGAGTACCTGACCTTTCGCCTCGGCGAAGAGGAATACGGCATCGACATCCTGAAGGTGCAGGAGATCCGCTCCTACGAATCGCCCACCCGCATTGCCAATGCGCCCTCCTTCATCAAGGGCGTGGTCAACCTGCGCGGCGTGATCGTGCCGATCGTCGACCTGCGCCTGAAGCTGGGCTGCGACTCGGCCGACTACAACGGCTTCACCGTGGTGATCGTGCTGAACGTGCACGGCCGCGTGGTGGGCGCCGTGGTGGACTCGGTGTCGGACGTGCTGGAGCTGAGCAAAGAAGCCATCAAGCCCGCGCCGGAAATGAACTCCTCGGTGGACGCCAACTTCATCACCGGCATCGGCAGCGTGTCCGACCGCATGTTGATCTTGATGGACATCGAAGCGCTGATGAGCAGCGAAGACATGGGCCTGATCAGCAACATGTCGCACTGAACGGCGCGGCCCGCGGCCGCGGGCTCGCACCGGCGAACTGCCACTGAAGACAAACCGATGACCTCGGTGTTTGGGACCGGGGCACGCCGCCGCATGACGACCCGATGCGCAGCCACACACCGGCCGCGCCACGCAGAGGTCCAAGGAGACCACAAACATGAACTTCACCCCCCTGATGCGCCAGTTCACCATCCGCACCCGCATGATCGGCGCCATCACCGTGGTGCTGGCGCTGCTGGTGCTGGTGGGAGGTGCGGGCACCTTTGGATTGGTGCGGCTGCAATCCCAAAACGATTCATTTGTGGGCAACGCCTTCGAGGCGGTGCGCTCGCTCTCGGGCCTCAAGAGCAGCCTGGGCCAGACCCGGCGCGCTGAGGCCGACATGGTGATCCAGTACGAGAAGCCGGTGAAGATCAACGAGGCGCACGACCTGCTGCAGGCCTCACTGACGACGCTGGAAAAACAGGTCGATACCCTGCTGACCGTGGCCACCGAAGACAACCAGCCCATGTTGGCATCGATGAAAGAGCACATCGTCAACTACAAAAAGGCGGTCGAGCCGGTCTACAAACAGCTGATGGCCAATGGCTACGACTCGGCCACGGCGGCCAATTTCATGCTCGGCAACGCACAAGACTCGTTCCGCGCGATCGAGAAACAAGTGACGCTGCTCGAAGCCCTGGTGCAAGACGAGGTGGAAGCGGCCAAGGCCCAGGGCAAAGCCACCTACACCCAAACCATGGTCGCCTTCGGCATTGCCGTGGTGCTGGCGGTGGTGATCGTGATCCCCTCCACCTTGCTCAACATGGCCAGCATCTGCGGGCCCATTGACGAAGCGCGTGCGCTGGCCAGCGCCATCGCCACGGGTGACCTGACGCAATCGGTCAACACCGCCGGCAACGACGAAGCCACCGACTTGTTGACGCAACTGCAAGGCATGCAGACCTCGCTGCGCGAGATGGTGGGCGAGGTGCAGTCGTCGACCGACAGCATCACCACGTCGAGCCAAGAGATCGCCTCGGGCAACCAAGACCTGAGCCAACGCACCGAAATCACCGCCTCCAACCTGCAGCAAACCAGCAGCTCGATGGAGCAGCTCACCGGCACGGTGCGCCAGTCGGCCGACTCGGCGCGCCAGGCCAACCAGCTGGCCAGCTCGGCCGCCGATGTGGCGCAGCGCGGTGGCGCCGTGGTGGCGCAGGTGGTGACCACCATGCAAGAGATCAACACCAGCAGCCGCAAGATCGCCGACATCATTGGCGTGATCGACGGCATTGCCTTCCAGACCAACATCTTGGCGCTGAACGCCGCGGTGGAAGCCGCCCGCGCGGGCGAGCAAGGCCGCGGTTTTGCGGTGGTGGCCGGTGAAGTGCGCAGCCTGGCCGGCCGCAGCGCCGAAGCCGCGCGCGAAATCAAAAGCCTCATTGGTGCCAGCGTGGAACGCGTGGATGCCGGCACCAAGCTGGTGGGCGACGCGGGCCACACCATGACCGAGATCGTCGGCTCGGTGCAGCGCGTGAGCGACATCATTGGCGAGATCACGGCCGCTGCCGGAGAACAAAGTGATGGCATCGGCCAGGTCAACACCGCGGTGACGCAGCTCGACCAAATGACCCAACAAAACGCCGCGCTGGTGGAACAAAGCGCGGCCGCGGCCGAGAGCCTGAAGGACCAGGCCCAGCGCCTGTCGCAGGTGATCGCCCGCTTCCGCTTGCAAGGCTGAAACGCCCCGCCACAAGCCGCCATAAGCCGCCGCCCACTGTGGACGGCACCTCCCAACGCGCCACTGAGCGCACCGTCCGAAAGGCCCTTGCCATGACCCCCGTCCTGATCCGCAGCGCCCGCGCTGCCGCCCTCGCCACCCTCGCCGCCCTGGCGCTCTCCGGCCCCGCCGCGCACGCGGCCGACGGCGGTGCCAGCGAAGCCGATGCCAGCGCCATGGTCAAAAAAGGCGTGGCCTTCATCAAGACCAACGGCAAGGACAAGGGCTATGCCGAATTCACCAACAAGACCAGCCCTTTCCACCAGCAAGACCTGTATCTCGTGGTCTACGGCCTGGACGGCACAGTGCACGCCCACGGTGCGAACGAAAAAATGGTGGGCAAGAACTTGATTGAGTTGAAGGACGTGGACGGCAAGGCCTTTGTGCGCGAGCGCGTGGAGATGGCCAAGTCCAAACCCACCTTCTGGCAGGACTACAAGTTCACCAACCCTGAGACCAAGAAGATCGAGCCCAAGAGCATGTACTGCGAAAAGCTGGACGACACCGTCGTCTGCGGCGGCATCTACAAATGACCTCCCGGGTGTGCCTCGGCGCCACCCGGCGTTGAACGCATCCCCGCCCCACCCCAGCCCCCAACGCCTGCGCCCCCGCCATGAAACTCGGAACCAAACTCCTGGCAGCACCGCTGCTCACGGGCCTCGTGGCATTTGGTGCGGGGCAGTTCAATGCCGTGCTGATGTCGAGCGCGGCCGATGACAACCATCACGCCTACAAAGCCAACTTCGAGGGCTATCAGGCGGTGAGTGGCACCCAGAAAAAATTCAGTGAGCTGCATGCCGGCGTGTACCGCTCGGTGGCGCTCATCGCCTCGCTCGACGAGCCCAAAATCAAGGCCTACCGGGCCGACCTGGCTCGCCAGCTCGACGACGTGAAAACCGTGATCGGCTCGGCCGTGGGCAGCCTGGGCAACGACGCCGAGGTGGCGGCCCAGGTGGCCAAGGCCGGGCAACTGATCGACAAGTACAAGGGCCAGGCCGACTCGGCCGTGGATCTGGCCTCGGTCGACCCCAACACCGGCGTGGCCGCCATGCAAAGCGCCGACACCACGTTTGCCGAAACCGCGCAGGCGCTGGGCGCGATCTCGACCCGCTTGAACGCCTTGTCGAGCGCCACCATTGACGACTCGGCCACGCGCTCGCAGCGCATTGCCCTGCTGCTGGGCGGCTTCGGCCTGCTCGCCACGGCGGCGGTGGTGGCCCTGTCGTGGAAACTCCAGCGCCGCCTGGTGGCCGACCTGCGCCATGCCGCCTCGGTGGCCAGCGAAGTGGCGGCCGGCAACCTGATGCTGAGCACCACCACCGAACGCCAAGACGAAGTGGGCGACCTGCTGCGCGCCCTGGGCGGCATGCAAGACGCACTGCGCCACCTGGTGAGTCAGGTGCGCCAAGCCACCGACAGCATCGGCACCGCCAGCGCCGAGATCGCCACCGGCAACACCGATTTGTCGATGCGCACCGAACAAACCGCCTCCAACCTGCAACAAACCGCCAGCTCCATGGAGGAGCTCACCGGCGCGGTCAACCAGTCGGCCGATGCGGCGCGCCAGGCCAACCAGCTGGCCAGCTCGGCCGCCGATGTGGCGCAGCGCGGGGGTGCGGTGGTGGCCCAGGTGGTCACCACGATGAACGACATCAACACCAGCAGCCGCAAGATCTCCGACATCATTGGCGTGATCGACGGCATTGCCTTCCAGACCAACATCCTGGCGCTGAACGCGGCGGTGGAAGCCGCCCGCGCGGGAGAGCAAGGCCGCGGTTTTGCGGTGGTGGCCGGTGAAGTGCGCAGCCTGGCCGGCCGCAGTGCCGAAGCCGCGCGCGAGATCAAAAGCCTCATTGGCGCCAGCGTGGAGCGCGTGGACGCCGGCACCAAGCTGGTGGGCGACGCGGGTCACACCATGACCGAGATCGTCAACTCGGTGCAGCGTGTGAGCGACATCATTGCCGAGATCACCACCGCCGCGGGCGAGCAGAGCCAGGGCATCGGCCAAGTGAATGCGGCGGTGACCCAGCTCGACCAAATGACCCAACAAAACGCCGCGCTGGTGGAACAAAGCGCGGCCGCGGCCGAGAGCCTGAAAGACCAGGCCCAGAGCCTGTCGCAGGTGATCGCCCGCTTCCGCTTGCAAGACCACTGAAGCCACCCCCCCCACCAACAGCGCTGCTCGCCCCTGGCAGCGCCTCGGCGTCAGGGCCCAAATTTCGTCACGCTCCCGCCACGGGCATCACGGGGAGCGAGGGGAACATCGGGGCGCGCATGCTGCGCGACATCGGCCGATGGCTTGTGCCGCAATCGAACATTGAGACATTGAGAAAGCAACCATGACCGCAACCACACACATTCCTGCCAGCACGCAGAGCGTCAAGCTCGCTGCCACGGCCGACAACACCTTGCTGGGCTTCCTGGCCATCAGCGCGCTGGCCGCGGTGGCCATTGGCCAGCACTACGGCACGCTGGGCACAGCCGTGGTGGGCGCCGGGCTGTTGCTGGGCCTGGCTGGCGCCTTCGTGGCGGCAGCGCGCGGCAGCATGGCCTCGCGCCTGGTGATGGCGGTGGCCATGTCGGCCATGGTGGCACTGCACATCCAGCTGGGCCGTGGCACGGTCGAGTTCCACTTTGGCGTGTTCGTCACGCTGGCCTTGTTGCTGATCTACCGCGACTGGCGGCCGATCGTGATGTCGGCCACCGTGTTTGCCGTGCACCACGTGGTCTTTGACCGCTTGCAGGCCGCAGGTTGGGGCGTGTATTGCACCCCCGAACCCGACTTCCTAAAGATCATGATGCACGCCGGTTATGTGGTGGTGCAGACCGGCCTGGAGGTGATGATTGCATTGCGCCTGGCCGCCGTGACCCGCCAAGGCGAAGAGCTGCTGCAACTGGTGGAGCGGCTCACCGCCGATGGCCGCATCAACCTCGACCTGCGCGACATCGCCGTCAGCAGCAGCACCGCCCGCGCCTTGCTCAGCGGCATTGAGGCCGTGCGCTCCGCCATGGCCGATGTGCGCGACACCGCGCAGAGCGTGACCGTGGCCAGCACCGAAGTGGCCACCGGCAGCCTCGACCTGAGCCAGCGCACCGAGCACACGGCCAGCAACCTGCAACAAGCCGCAGCCTCCATGGAGCAGCTCACCGCCACCGTCAAAAATTCGGCCGACGCGGCCCGTCAGGCCAACCAGCTCGCCGCCTCGGCGGCCGATGTGGCCTCGCGCGGCGGCACCGTGGTGTCGCAGGTGGTGAGCACCATGACCGAGATCCAGACCAGCTCGCGCAAGATCGCCGACATCATTGGCACCATTGACGGCATCGCGTTTCAAACCAATATCCTGGCGCTGAACGCCGCCGTGGAAGCCGCCCGCGCGGGCGAACAAGGCCGCGGTTTTGCGGTGGTGGCCAGCGAAGTGCGCAGCCTGGCCGGGCGCAGTGCCGAGGCGGCACGCGAGATCAAGAGCCTGATTGGGGCCAGCGTGGAGCGCGTGGACGCCGGCTCGCGCCTGGTGGCCGATGCCGGCGCCACCATGACCGAAATCGTGGGCTCGGTGCAGCGCGTGTCCGACATCATTGGCGAGATCACCGCAGCCACCACCGAGCAGAGCGCCGGCATCAGCCTGGTCAACGACGCGGTGAACGAGCTCGACCACATGACGCAGCAAAACGCGGCGCTGGTGGAGGAGTCGTCGGCCGCCGCCGAATCACTGAAGGACCAGGCCCACCACATCAACGAGGTGGTGGCCGGCTTCCGGCTTTGAGGCACAGCCCGCACGCTTCTTCACCCTGGAGCCACCGCGCCCATGACACTCCGCCTCACCGGCCGCCTCTGGGCGCCCACGCTGTTGCAACTCGTGATCATGGCCATCGTGGCTGTGGTCGCTGCCGCCCGCACGCATGAGTTGATCGAGCAGGCCGGGCGCGCACAACGTGCGCAGCAAGCCCGCCTGGCCACCGTCTACCAGTGGGAGGGGGCGCTGGAGGCGCAAGCCCTGCGCCTGGCCGCCGGCCCCGAGAGCGCCGGCCTGGCGCAGGGCAACGAGCGCCTGCACGCGCTGCACCAGCGCATGACCGAGCTGGTGGACAACGCTGAAGAAAAAAGCCTGCTGGCGCCACTGGCTCAAGCCGTGAGCCAGGTGGACACCCTGCCGGTCGCCCGCCAAGCGCTGAGCGCGCTGGTGAAGGAGGAAGAAAAGCTGGCCGAAGCACTGCACCAGCGCACCAGCGCCGAGCGCATGCGCACGGTGTGGCTGGTGATCGGCGTGATGGTGCTGATCGCCATCGGGCAATCCATCTCATCGGCGTTTCTGGTGCGCACCATTTGCCGGCCGTTGGCGCTGCTGGCGACGGTGTCCAAGCGCATCGGTGAAGGCGACCTGACGGTGGAATGCGACACCTCACGCGAGGACGAAATTGGCGACGTGATGCGCTCGGTGCAAACCATGCGCGACGACCTGCGCCACATCGTCGGCCAGGTGCAGCACTCGGTGGACAGCATCCACGTGGCCAGCACCGAAGTCTCCAGCGGCAACCTCGACCTGAGCCAGCGCACCGAACACGCGGCCAGCAACCTGCAGCGCACCGCGGCGGGCATGCAGGAGTTGTCCACAGCCATGCAGCACAGCGCCAGCGCCGCCACCCAAGCCCATGTGCTGGCCAACACGGCCAAAGACGTGGCCCAACGCGGCGGCGATGCGATGAACCAGGTGGTCAGCACCATGGGCCAGATCACCGCCGACTCGCACAAGATCACCGACATCATCGGCACCATCGATGGCATTGCGTTTCAGACCAACATCTTGGCGCTGAACGCGGCCGTGGAAGCCGCCCGTGCGGGCGAACAAGGGCGCGGCTTTGCGGTGGTGGCGAGCGAGGTGCGCAGCCTGGCCGGCCGCTCCGCCGCCGCAGCACGCGAGATCAAATCGCTGATCAGCGCCAGCAGCGAGCGGGTGGACGCGGGCTCGCGCCTGGTGAGCCAAGCGGGCGAAACCATGGCGCAAATCGTGGGCTCGGTGCAAAAGGTGTCGGACATCATTGGCGACATCACCGCCGCCACGCAGGAGCAAAGCAGCGGCATTGGCCAGGTGAACGCGGCCGTGGGCGAGCTGGATCAGATGACGCAGCAAAACGCCGCGCTGGTGGAGCAATCGTCGGCCGCCGCCGAATCGCTGAAGGACCAAGCGCAGCAGCTCACCGAGGTGGTGGGCGCGTTTCGGCTGGGCAGCGCCACGCAGCGCTGATCACCGGCTGCCCGGTCGCTGCCGATCGCTGCCAGTCGCTACCGAGCCAGGCTGACGCAGCCTGGCTTTTTTCATGGGCAGCGCGCCATCGCGGTCAACCGGCCATGTGCCCCGGGTTGATCAGCAGCAGCACGCCCAGCACCACAAACACCACCGCCGCGATGGCGTGAACGAGCCGGTGCGGGATGCGGTCGGCCGCCTTGGCGCCGAGCAGCACCACCGGCACATTGGCGAGCATCAGGCCGAGCGTGGAGCCGGCCACCACCGAGACGATGTCGGCATACCGCGCGGCCAGGGCCACGGTGGCGATTTGGGTTTTGTCGCCCATCTCGGCCAAAAAGAAGGCGATCACGGTGGTGCCAAACACGCCCCAGCGCGCGCCCGCGGCGCCCGCGCCGTCGTCGTCATCGAGCTTGTCGGGGATCAGCATCCACACCGCCATGGCGATGAACGAGGCGCCGAGCAACCAGCGCAGCGTGGTGGGGCTGAGCACCGTGGTGACCCAGGCGCCCACGGCACCGGCCAGCGCGTGGTTGACCAGCGTGGCCACGAGGATGCCGAGAATGATGGGCAGCGGCTTGCGGTAGCGCGCGGCCAGCATCAACGCCAGGAGTTGGGTTTTGTCGCCGATCTCGCCCAAGCCCACCACGCCGGTGGAGACGAGAAATGCTTCCATGATCATGATTGATGTCCAAATGGGTCGGGCAGCGAGGTATGAACGCTTTGGCACCGCGCGACTGCCCAACCCGGGCCCGCACGGATGCCAAAGGTCTCGCCCGAAGCGGTGTTGAATGGTGTGTGACCACCCACCGCGCCGGATGCGCCATGCCGCTCTGGTGACCGGCAAGTCTGTTGACGCATCCTCGTCTCAGTCAGCGCGTGCATCACTTGGATGACACGCTGAAGGAACGCAGGCTACTCCCCAATGGAATGGCACCATTGTAAGGGCTGTCGGGCCGCCGTCTGTGGGCTGAGCCTCACACGCCTTGGCGCTTGAGGGCATCCACAGTGCGACAAGGACGCCGGTCCCGGCACCTGTGCGAACCGCATTCGCAGGCCGGTGCTCGGAGCGCTGTGCCGCATTCGCTTTGCTCCGTGTCCTCCACCGGCCTGCGGCCGGCTCCCCCTTTTACCTGCGCAAAACGAATGCGGCACAGCGCTCCCTGAACCCGTGGTGGCACGCCACGTCGACGCATACCGCGGTGTGTGCACGGGCGGTGATGGGCCGGGCCGATGTGCGCAGGTAAAGGGGGAATGGGCCGACCGAAGGGAGGACCAGGAGGACACGGAGCACATCGGCCCGGCCCATCGCCGCCCTCGCGCCGACCATCGAACGGGACACTGCCGATCGGGAGCCGCCCTCAGTCCCAGGGCACCAGCCCGCCGAGCATGGCCCTTGCCGCCTGCTGCGTTCTGGATGCCTCCGAGCGGGAAGGCACCTGAGCAGCCGAGCGGCTGGGCCTCACACAGCCGCGTTGCGCAGCGTGTGCATCACCGGCCGGCGCAGCACCTCACGCAGGCCCCACCAGCCCGCGGCCCAGGCCAGCAACGCGCCCAGCAGCATGCCGGCCAGCGGCACCCAGGGCGAGGGGTTCCAGCGGAACTCGAACACATACACCGCCAAGGCCCAGCCCACGGCCACCGCCGCCAGCGAGGCCAAAAAGCCCGCCAGCGCGCCCACGCCCAACAACTCGGCGCGCTGCACCTGCGCCAGCAAACGGCCGCTGGCGCCGAGCGCACGCATCACCGCAAACTCGCGGGCGCGCAACTCGCGCGTGGCCGTGACGGCCGAGAACAGCACCACCAAACCGGCCGCGAGCGTGAAGCCAAACAGCGCCTCCACCGCGCGGATCACCTGGTCCAACACGCGCTGCACCTCGCCAATCGAGGCCGAGACATCGACGTTGGTGATGTTGGGGAAGTCGTGGCTGAGGGTTTTGTCAAACGCGGCCGCGCGCGCATCGGGCGCACGGAAGGCCGAGATGTAGCTCAGCGGCAATTCGGGCATGGCGCTGCGCGGAAACATCACAAAAAAGTTGACCCGCATCGAGGCCCAATCGACCTTGCGCAGGCTGGTGATGCGGCCATCCACACGCTGGCCGGCCACGTCAAAGTGCAGTGTGTCGCCGAGTTTGAGGCCCAGGGTGGTGGCCAGGCCTTCTTCCACGCTCAGACCATCGACCTCTTCGGGCACCCAGGCGCCACCGGTGAGCTCGTTGTGGGCCGGCAGTTGCGCGGCGTGGCTGAGGTTGAACTCACGGTCGACCAGGCGGCGGGCGCGGTCGTCGCTGAGCTGCTCGGGCACCACCGCGGCGTTGTTGATGGCCACCAGGCGGCCGCGGATCATCGGATACCAGTCGTAGTGCGCCACACCGCCGGCCTGCAGCGCTTGCTGAAACGGCTCGCTTTGCTCGGGCTGGATGTTGATGACAAAGCGGTTCGGTGCATCGGGCGGCGTGGCCTGGCGCCAGGCGGCAATCAGGTCGGTGCGCAACAGCACCAGCAGCACCAGTGCCAGCAAACCGACGCTGAGCGAGGTGATTTGCAGCACCGCAAAACCCGGCCGCGCCGCCACCTGTCGCGTGGCCAACAACAGCCAACGCGGCGCGCTGGCCTCGGGCACCAAGCGCGGCAGCAGCGTCACCGCCGCCCAGCCCAGCAGCGCAAACAGCGCCACCGCGGCGGCAAAACCGCCCACCGCGATCAGGCCCAACTTGAGGTCGTTGGACACCGCCAGCAGCAGCGCCGCAAAACCCAGCGCGCCGGCCGCCAACACGCCAAATGAGGCGGCCTTCAAGCTGCCCAAATCGCGCCGCAACACGCGCAGCGGCGGCACGCGCGCGAGCTGCAACACTGGCGGCAGGCCAAAGCCGAGCAGCAGCGTCATGCCCACGCCCAGGCCCAGCAGCGCGGGCGCCAGCGTGGCCGGCGGCAGCGCGGCATTCACCAAGCCGGCCAGCAGCCACACAAACACATGGTGCGACACCCAGCCCAGCAGCACACCCGCCGCGCTGGCGATCAGCCCGACCATGGCAAACGACATCGCGTACTGCCCGGCCATGCGCGCTTGCGATTGGCCGAGCACGCGCAGCATCGCGCAGTCGTCCAGATGGCGTTGCGCAAAATCACGCGCCGCAATCGCCACAGCCACCGCGCACAGCAGCGCCGCGAGCAAGGCCACGAGGTGCAAAAACTGGCTGGCGCGGTCGAGCGTGGCACGCATCTCGGGCCGGCCGGTATCGAGCGCTTCCACACGCAGGCCGCGCACTTTGGCCGCCTCGGCCTCGGCCCAGACGCTGAAGTCGCGCACGGCAACGTCGTTGTTGAGGGCCGTGGCCACGGCCAGCTTGTAGCTCACGCGGCTGGCGGGTTGCACCAAGCCGGTGGCCGCCAGGTCGGCCTCGTTGAGCATCACGCGTGGCGAAAAGCTCATGAAGCCCGCACCCCGGTCGGGCTCGATCAGGATGATGCGGGCGATCTTCAGCTCGGCATCGCCCAGCAGCAGCGCATCGCCCACCTTCAAGGTCAGCGCATCCAACACGGCTGCATCGGCCCACACCGTGCCAGCGGCTGGCGCCTGGGTCAGGTCCTCTTCACTGCCTGCCGTGCCCATGCTCACCCGCAAGCGGCCGCGCAGCGGGTAGCCCGCGCTCACCGCCTTCACGCTCACCAAGCGCGTGGCGCCGCCCTGCGCATCGGTGGCGCGCGCCATGCTCGGGAAGGTCGCCATGCGCGCCGTCAACAGGCCGCGGCGCGCCGCCTCGGTGGCGAACAGCGCAGGCGC
Source organism: Pseudomonadota bacterium (assembly GCA_041164825.1). Lineage (GTDB taxonomy): Bacteria > Pseudomonadota > Gammaproteobacteria > Burkholderiales > Burkholderiaceae_C > JBEAOO01. Next base: position 18,205 of record JBEAOO010000240.1, read on the forward strand.
GGGCTGGTCGCTGCTGAGCACCGCATCGCCGCCCATCAGCGAGCGCGCGTCCCGCGCCAAACCGTGGTTGAGCCGATCGGCGAAAAACGCCACCGCCGTGAGCGCCGCCACCGCCAGCGTCACCGCCAGCATCAGCAGCCGCAACTCACCCGCCCGGAAGTCGCGCTGCGCTTGGCGCCAGGCGAGGCGCCAGAGGGGGGCTTGGGTGGGTGCGGTGGCGGACGGTGCGGTCATCCGCTGAAGGTACACCAAGCTGAACCCTGGAGGCCGTGGCCGGGGCAGAAGACCTTGGTGAAGGCGGATGAACCGGGCCCCGGCCACGCTTGGGCTGCGCCCACAAAAAAGCCCCGCGCGGTGCGGGGCTGAGAGACGAGCGGCAGGAAGCGCCAGGCCCCCCCACGCCAAATGGTGCGTCGGCCAGCGGTGCGCCATCGCGGGTCTGCGCTTCCCAACGCGAGATCACGGTGCCGTTGGTGGCTGGCGCGGTGAAGCCCATGTGGACCTCGCACCCCTCGCACGGCAGCAGGTCGGGCAACGGCATGTCGACGGCGTCGGCGCGCAAGTGGTCTGCCGCATACAGCGGCTCGCCTGTGCGCTTGGAGATGACCACCAGGCGCTGATCCAGGCACACCAGTTTCAACCCCTGCCACGCCCGCGCGCTGTGGTTGCGCACCCGCCAAGATTTGGTGAACACCGAGCCGGGCGCCACCAACGCACCGTCGGGAAAGTTGATGTCCTCCACATTGGGCGAGCGCGCAGCGTTCATCTTCACGTCGATGCGCATGGGCACGACCACGTTGCAAAACAAGCCTTCAATCAACCAGGCGGGATGCACGCGCAGCGCATGGCCCAGGCGCAAAAAAGTGTTCATCGACGGCATGGTGTTGTCGCCGCGGGATGAAAACTGCAGCGTGGTTTCCAGCGTTTGGCGCGACAACTCGGCCTTCTTGGCGAGTTGCAATTTGTTGAGGCCAAGCTGCTCGGCGCGCTGCAGGATGCGCTGCGCAAACTCTGAAACGCTGTGCTGCGTGCCCAAGCCAATGCCGCGGCGGCTGAGGTCTTCCGAGCTGGGGGCTCTCACTGTGCGCATTGTTTGTATTTGTTTTGTTGGTCTTGCCGCGCCGCAGGCTGCGCGTTCCGCGCACCACGCACCACGCGCCACGCGCCACGCGCCCCACCCACGCTGAACGAACGCTGAACGCCGCCAAACCCGAAGAATTGCACACAAGATCAAGAATTCCCTGCGCGCCCGCTACATTCGTCGCTCTGTTTCGTAAATTTTTGTGAATTTACACACCCATGTCATCGTTCCCAGCTGATTTGCACCCCCTGCCGTCG
>JBEAOO010000241.1:0-8192 GCA_041164825.1 Pseudomonadota bacterium
CATGACATGGCGCCGCAGGCCGGTGGGCGCGCGCGTGCGGTGGATCAGCGCGGATTGGTGCTGGACAACGGCCAGCACATCCTCATTGGTGCCTACCGCGACACGCTGGCCTTGATGCGGCGCGTCGGCATCGACCCGGACACCGTGCTGCTGCGCCGCCCGCTGGCGCTGGTGGACGCGCAAGGCCAGGGCCTGCGCTTGCCCGCGGGCCCGGCCTTGGTGGCTTTTGCGCGCGCCGTGTGGGCCAACCGCGCGTGGACGGTGGCCGAGCGGTTGGCCGTGCTGCGCGGCGCCACAGCTTGGTTGGCGCGTGGCTTTGCCTGCGACGGCGCCTTGACCGTGGCACAACTTTGCCGCAGCTGGCCGCAGCGCGTGGTCGACGATTTCATCGACCCGCTCTGCGTGGCCGCGCTCAACACCCCGGCGGCGGAGGCCAGCGCCACGGTGTTTTTGCGGGTGCTGAAAGACGGGCTGTTTGGCGGCCCGGGGAGTGCCGACTTGCTGCTGCCACGGGTGGATCTGAGCGCGCTGCTGCCCGCGCCCACGCTGGCGCACCTGCAGGCGCAGGGCGCCACGCTGAAGTTGGCAGAACGTGTGCACCGCATCGCGCCCGAGGGCAGCGGCTGGCAGGTCAACACCACGCATTTCGACGCCGTGGTGTTGGCCACGCCACCGGGCGAGGCCGCGCGGCTGGTGGCCCACCTTGCGCCCGAATGGGCTGCCGTGGCACACGCGCTGCGCTACGAGCCCATCGTCACCGTCACGCTCAGCTGCGCCGGCTTGCGCTTGCCGCAACCCATGCTGGCGCTGGCGAGCGACGCACACGTCCGACCCGCCCAGTTTGTGTTCGACCGCGGCCAACTCGGCGGGCCCGAGGGGCAACTGGCTTTCGTGATCAGCGGCGCTGCGCCGTGGGTGGCGGCCGGGCGCGACGCCACGCTGGGCGCGTGCATCGATCAAGCGGCTGCGGCGTTCACCGCCGGCGATGCCAGCCGCTGGCAGGTGGTGGCCATGTTGGCCGAAAAGCGCGCCACCTTCCGTTGCACGCCCGGCTTGCAGCGCCCCGCCGCGGCCATCGCCCCGGGTCTGTGGGCTGCGGGCGACCATGTGGCCGGCCCCTACCCCGCGACGCTGGAGGGCGCAGTACGCTCAGGTCTGGCCGCAGTGCGGGCGCTGAACGGCTGAGCAACGCCTTCAACCGGGCGCACACTCAGCGCGCGAACGGCGCCGCCAGCGGCTCGCCCACAAACAAACTCTGCTGCGGCCAGGCCACGCTCTTCCAATAGGCCTCGATGGCGGTGGCGCCCTGGAGGTAGTGCAGCAGCAGCACCTGCGGTTGCGGAAATTTCTGCCGGTGCGAGCAAGGCTCCGACACCGCCCCATGGCTGGCGGTGGCGCCACCGTCGATCCAGGCCAGCGCACTCATCTGCCCGCTCTGCCCCACGATCTGCCCGCCGAACGAGGTGAGGTGATCGGCCAGCGCACCGGGCACCCAATCGATGTGCGCCAGGCCCTCAACGCTCGACAACCCCGTCTGATAGATCAACACGCGCCGGGCCTGGTCGCCCAAACGATCGGCCACCGCAGGCCGCAGCTCAACCCCTTGGCTGCGCAGCAAACCGGCCGGCGGAAAGTCCAGCGCGCGCACGCTGCGAATGCGGTCGTGGGTGAGCAGGTAGTGCGCCTGCACGGGCGGCGCACCGCGCCAACCCAGGCTGCGGTCGGCGGCCACACCACGGTCGATCAACCGCTTGGCACCTTCCACATCCGATGCGGCGAGCAGCATGGACAAGCGCATGCGCGCATCGGTGAACGGCCGCGCCGTGGCGTTGTCAAAGTACGGCGAAGCGCGCGACGGCTCGCAACTGTGCTGGCACAAGCCCGGATCAAAGCCCAGCGCCAAGGCCCCGGAAATCGAATTGCACGCCACCGCGTAGGGCTGACGCCAGGCCAGCGCCACCGCCTGCACCTCGGTGCCCAGCTCCGCCGTGAGCGTGCCCTGGAAAACCTCAAATTCTTCGGGCGTCAGCGCCGCCTTCACCGGCAAGGCCACACGCAGCACCTGGCGGCCGCTCAGGCCCCGGGCTTTGGCGTAGTACTCACCCACGGTCACCGAATAGGGGTCCAGCGTGTTGATCACCACGGCCACGTCTTTGGCCTTGAGGTGGCCGGCGATGCGCGGACTGCGGTGCCAACGGGCGGGCGGCAGGCTGGGGCGGGCGGGCGCAGCAGCGGCCGGGTGAGCCGCCACGGCAGCAGCCCGCACCGGCGGCTCATCCGCTGCCGCACCGGCGCAGGCCGACAGGGCCAGCACGCCCACACCCGTCAACCCAGCGTGCGCGAGGGCCCTGCCGAAGCCCCAGGGCGCGAATGCGAATTTCGTCATGCAAAATTACCCTGATCTGGGTGAAAATGTCGAGAATGAAAAACCCCGAAGGCAAGCAACCCACGATACAGGTTCTGGAGCGCATGTTCGGCTTGCTGGACGTGCTCGCATCCCACCAAGACCCGGTGTCGCTCAAGGTCATCAGCGAACAGACCGGTCTGCACCCCTCCACCGCACACCGCATCCTGAACGATCTGGCGATCGGCCGCTACGTTGATCGGCCAGAAGCCGGCTGCTACCGCCTGGGCATGCGCTTGCTGGAGTTGGGCAATTTGGTGAAAGCCCGCTTGGATGTGCGCGAAGCGGCCTTGGCGCCGATGCGCGAGCTGCACAAGCTGACCCACCAGCCTGTGAACCTCTCCATGCGCCAGGGCGACGAAATTGTGTACATCGAGCGCGCCTACAGCGAGCGCTCGGGCATGCAGGTGGTGCGGGCCATTGGCGGCCGCGCGCCGCTGCACCTCACGTCGGTGGGCAAGCTGTTTCTGGCGCAGGACGACGGCGCCCGCGTGCGCTCGTACGCCACGCGCACCGGCCTGGCCGGCCACACCCGCAACAGCCTCACCGACCTGCCCTCGCTGGAACGCGAGTTGTCGAAGGTGGCGCAATACGGCACCGCGCGTGACGACGAAGAACTCGAACTCGGCGTGCGTTGCATGGCCGCGGGCATCTACGACGACCAAGGCAAGCTGATCGCCGGCCTGTCAATCTCGGCACCCGCCGACCGCCTGGAAGAAGCCTGGGCCGAACGACTCAAAGCCACCGCCGCACAGATTTCCAGCGCGCTGGGCTACCGCCAAAGCACTGGCGGGCACAGCGACGTCAAGGCCTGATCCGCGGCGTCAACCGCCGGCGGCATCGCCGAGATCGAATCCACAGACAGCAGGAAGCAAAAAGCCCGGCATCGCCGGGCTTTTCTTTGTGCGGGGTCGAAATGCCCCGCGCGCTGATCAAAATTTTCAGTTGACCTTGGGCACGATGGCATGAGCTTGCACCGTGCCAGCCGGGTTGTCCGAGATCCACTTGCGCACGCGCTCGGCATCGCCAATGCGCGAGTACTTGCCGGCCGAGTCCAGGAACACCATGATCAACTTGCGGCCAGCCATGCGGGCTTGCATCACCAAACAGCGGCCGGCTTCAGAGATGTAGCCGGTCTTCTGCAGGCCAATGTCCCAAGCCGGGCTCTTCACGAGGCCGTTGGTGTTGTGGTACTGCACTTGGCGGTGGCCCACTTCCACTTGGTACTCGGGCGAGGTCGACAACTCCCGAATGATCTGGTGCTGGTAAGCCGCCTTCACCAGTGTGGCCAGGTCGCGCGCACTGCTTTGGTTTTGGCTCGACAAGCCCGTGGGCTCCACATAGCGGGTGTCGCGCATGCCGAGTTCGCGAGCCTTGAGGTTCATGGCCGACACAAACGCCGGCAGGCCACCTGGATAGCTGCGGCCCAGCGCATGGGCGGCCCGGTTTTCAGACGACATCAGCGCCAAGTGCAACATCTCGCCACGGCGCAACTCCGTGCCCACCAGCAGACGCGAGCTGCTGAATTTTTCGGTGTCCACGTCCTCGTCGGTGACGGACATCATCTCGTCGAGCGGCAGCTTGGCTTCGGTCACCACCAGCGCCGTCATCAGCTTGGTCAGCGAAGCGATGGGCAACACGGCTTGCGAGTTTTTGCTCAGCAAGACTTCGTTGGTTTCTTGGTCCATCACCAAGGCCACGCTCGACTTCAGCGCCAGTTCGTCGGCCGTGTCGTGGAGGCCGGCCATCTGGCCAAAAGACTGCTTGGGGGCCACCGCTGCGGCCACCACCACCACCGGTGCCTTGAGGGCTGCCGGCGCCATCTGGCGGACAGCAGCAGCGCGGGCGCGCGGGCTCATGGCGGCCAACTGGCGCCGGCTGTAGCTGACCTCGTCGGCCGGGACGCGCTTGTGCCCCGCAGCAACTTGTGCATCAGCTTTTTTGCCCTTGTGCCGTGCCGCAGTGGCCAGCGTGATGGTCACTTCTTTGCCGTGTTTGGCCTTGGCAGAGAGCTTGCTGCCAGCAGCTTTGACCGCACTGACAGGCGCCGGCTTCGCGTGCTTGTGTGACACCGCAGCCTGTGCAGACAGGCCTGACAGCCCCAGGGCCGAGGCCACCAAGGCTGACGCAATCAGAGATTTGGAAAAATGGGTCACAGGAAACCTTGGGAAAACCGTTGGCCCGAGTTTAAGACAATCAAAAAAAGCCTGCAAGATCAAAAACTTAACAGGCTTTTTTAAAGTGAGGGCCGGCCGGCCCCAAAAGGTATGTCGCTCAACCCTGCGCAGCCACCCTTTCGGTCTTGCTGTGCAGTTTGTTGAGGGCTGACAAATACGCTTTGGCCGAGGCCACGACGATGTCAGGATCGGCGCCCACACCATTGACGACCCGGCCCCCGAGCGTGAGCCGAACCGTCACTTCACCCTGAGATTCTGTGCTGCCTGAGGTGATGGCATTGACCGAATAGAGCAGCATTTCGGCGCCAGACTGAAGCTTGGACTCGATGGCTTTCAAGCTCGCATCCACCGGGCCGTTGCCATCGCTTTCCGCTTGCAGCTCCTGGCCGCCCGCCGTGAACACCACCTTCGCCCAAGGGCGCTCGCCGGTTTCCGAGCGCTGCGAGAGCGCCTGCAAGCGGTAATGCTCTTGTTCGGTGGTGACCGATTCGTCCATCACCAGCGCGACGATGTCTTCGTCAAAAATATCGCTCTTGCGGTCGGCCAGCTCCTTGAACTTGGCGAAAGCAGCGTTGATTTCGGCCTCCGACTCCAGCGCAATGCCCAACTCGGTCAAGCGCTGCTTGAAGGCGTTGCGGCCCGAGAGCTTGCCCAGCACGATTTTGTTGGCGCTCCAGCCCACGTCTTCGGCGCGCATGATTTCGTAGGTGTCGCGCGCCTTGAGCACACCGTCTTGGTGGATGCCGCTGGCGTGGGCAAAGGCATTGGCGCCCACCACGGCCTTGTTGGGCTGCACCACGAAGCCCGTGGTTTGAGCGACCAAGCGCGAGGCGGGCACGATTTGCGTCGCATCGATGCCGATGTCCAGATCAAAGTAGTCGCGACGCGTCTTGATGGCCATCACGACCTCTTCGAGCGAGCAGTTGCCTGCACGCTCGCCCAGGCCGTTGATGGTGCACTCGACCTGGCGCGCGCCGCCAATCTTCACTCCGGCCAGCGAGTTGGCCACGGCCATGCCGAGGTCGTTGTGGCAGTGCACCGACCAGACCGCTTTGTCGGCGTTGGGAATGCGGCGGCGCAGGTCGGCGATGAAGTTGCCGTACAGCTCTGGGATGGCGTAGCCCACGGTATCTGGCAGGTTGATGGTGGTGGCACCTTCGGCAATCACGGCTTCGATCACCCGGCACAGAAAGTCCGGGTCGGAGCGGTAACCGTCTTCGGGCGAGAACTCCACCTGCTCGGTCAGGTTGCGCGCAAAGCGCACCGCCAGCTTGGCCTGTTCGAACACCTGGTCACGCGTCATGCGCAGCTTCTTCTCCATGTGGAGTTCGCTGGTGGCGATGAAGGTGTGAATGCGCGACGAAGCCGCACCCTTGAGCGCCTCGGCCGCCCGCGAAATATCGCGGTCGTTGGCGCGAGCCAGCGAGCAGATGGTGCTGTCCCTGATGTGCTCGGCAATCGATTTCACGGCCTCGAAGTCGCCATTGCTCGACGCGGCAAAACCCGCCTCGATCACATCCACGCGCAGGCGCTCCAGTTGGCGTGCAATGCGCAGCTTTTCGTCCTTGGTCATGGAAGCCCCGGGCGACTGTTCGCCGTCGCGCAAGGTGGTGTCAAAAATAATGAGTTTGTCGGTCATGGGTGTCCCCGATTCAGGTCAGAAGAGAAAAGCGATAGCGCCAAAGCTCAGGCGGCAATCACAGACCACTGCACGCCGCCGCGCTTCATGGCCCGCGCAAGGCCCGACACGATGGCGTTCAAGGACGCGTGCACGATGTTGGCGTCCATGCCGACACCGAACAGGGTGAGCGCGTCACCGAAGCGCAATTCCAAGTACGCCGCGGCCTGGGCCGACGCACCGGCCGTGATGGCGTGTTCGTGATAATCCAGCACACGCAGCGGCTGACTGAGGTGGGCATTGAGCGCGTTCACAAAAGCGTCAATCGGGCCACTGCCCTGCCCGGTCAGCGACACGGTGCGGCCCGCCACGGCCAGCGCGGCACTGAGTTGCACCACGCCGTTGTCGGCGGTGTCGGCCACGTTCACGGCGCGCAGCAGCACGGGCTGGTCCAAGCCGTATTCACGCTCGAAGATGGACCAGAGTTGCCCCGCATCGACTTCCTTGCCCGAGTCGTCGGTGACGCGCTGCACCGCCTGGCTGAACTCGATCTGCAGGCGCCGCGGCAACTCCACGCCGTGTTCGGCTTCGAGCAGATAGGCGATGCCACCTTTGCCCGATTGGCTGTTGACGCGGATCACCGCGTCGTAGCTGCGGCCCAAATCTTTGGGATCGATGGGCAGGTAGGGCATGTCCCAAATCTCGCCCTCGCGGCGCGCGGCAAAGGCCTTCTTGATGGCATCCTGGTGCGAGCCAGAGAACGAGGTGTAAACCAAATCACCCGCATAGGGATGGCGCGGGTGCACGGGCAACTGGTTGCAGTGCTCGGCACAGCGACGCACCTCGTCGATGTCGGCGAAGTCGAGGCCGGGGTGCACACCCTGGGTGTACAGGTTGAGCGCAATGTTGACGAGATCCACGTTGCCGGTGCGCTCGCCATTGCCAAACAAACAACCCTCAATGCGATCGGCCCCAGCCATTAAGGCCAGTTCTCCCGCGGCGGTGCCCGTGCCACGGTCGTTGTGCGGGTGCACGGAGATGATCACGGCGTCACGGCGCTCAATGTTCCGATGCATCCACTCGACCATGTCGGCAAACACATTGGGCGTGGAGTGCTCCACCGTGGTGGGCAAGTTGATGATGCACTTGCGCTGCGGCGTGGGCTGCCACACGGCAGTGACGGCATCGACCACGCGCTTGGCAAAGGCCAACTCCGTGCCCGAGAACATCTCGGGCGAGTACTGGAACACGAAGTCGGTGTCGGGCTGCCCATGGGCGAGATCGCGGATCAGGCGCGCGTGCGTGGTCGCGAGATCGACGGTCTGCTGCTCGGTCAACCCGAGCACCACTCGCCGCATCGATGGCGAGGTCGCGTTGTAGACGTGAACGATCGCGCGTCTGGCGCCGCGCAAGGCCTCGAACGTGCGGCGGATCAAGGGCTCGCGGGCCTGCGTCAGCACCTGGATCGTCACGTCCTCGGGCACAAGGTCACGCTCGATCAGCGCCCGCACAAAATCAAAATCGGTCTGCGATGCAGACGGGAAACCGACCTCGATCTCCTTGAAGCCGATACGCACCAGCATCTGGAACAGACGCAGCTTTCGGTCGCTGTCCATCGGCTCGATGAGGGCCTGGTTGCCATCGCGCAGGTCCACGCTGCACCACAGCGGCGCGCGCGTCAGCACGGCGTTGGGCCAGCGGCGATCGGGCAAATGGATGGGCGCGAAGGCGCGGTATTTGAGTTGCGGTTGCTTCAACATGGCAGTCCTTGGTGAGTCATGTTTGCAACCCGCGTCCACAAAACAAAACGGCCCGCTGCGGGTTGCAGATGGGCCGTTGAGACGAATACGAATGGACGTGAACGATCAGCGAGCCCTTGGAACTCCCAGTAGGGCCAGCAGCGCGAGTGCGAAACGAAACGTCATGACGGGAATGTAGCACGGCATGTCAATGGTGGAGCCCGTGCTCATCGGGCTCGTCGGTCGAGGTGGCG
>JBEAOO010000242.1:0-6344 GCA_041164825.1 Pseudomonadota bacterium
CCCACACTCAGCGTGTGCACGGGGCGCTGCGGATCGACATCGAGCCCGTAGGCGCTGGCCACCTCGACGATGCGGCGCGTCACGTCGGCCAGCGACAGCGCCTTGTCCAGGCCCAGCCACACGTTCTCGGCCGCGGTCAGCGTGTCGAACAGCGAGAAGTGCTGGTAGACCATGCTGATGCCCAGCTGGCGCGCCATGGCCGGCGAGGTGATCTGCACGGCCTGGCCGTTCCAGCGGATCTCGCCCTCGTCGGGGCGGACGGCGCCGTAGATCATCTTCATCAATGTCGATTTGCCGGCGCCGTTTTCGCCCAGCACCGCGTGGATCTCGCCCGGCGCCACGCGCAGGCTGACCCGGTCGTTGGCCTTGACGGACGGGTACTGCTTGCTGATGCCGATCAGTTCAAGGCGGTGCATGGGTGAGGTCTCCAACGACATGTGGGCGGCGGCGATTGTGTCTGTTTTTCGTCAGTGCGCGGGCCGGGCAACTACCTGCTGTGGCGCCGCTCGCCGGCCACATAACTGGCCACCAGACTGGCCTCGGTGCAGAGTGTCATCCACGCAAACAGTCGCTCATGCAAGCTGCGGGCCAGCGGGTCGCGGTGGGCGGCCACCGGGCCGTGGGCCCAGTCCCACACGGCGACGTCAGCGGTCTGGCCCTCGCTCAAACCGCCAATCTCGTGGCCCAGGCCCAGCGCCTCGGCCGCACCCCGGGTGGCCGCGTGCAGCGCCTTCCAGGCGGTGAGGCGCTCGCCGGCCAGGGCCTGCACCTTGTAGGCATCGGCCAGCGAGCGCGGCTGGCACAGGCTGGTGCCGCCGCCCACATCGCTGGCCACGCTCACGCGCACGCCCGCGGCCTCGCAGGCGCGCCAGCCGAACAGGCCGCTGCCCAAAAACAAGTTGCTCGACGGGCTGTGCGCGATGTGCGCGCCGCTGTCTGCCAGCACCTGGCGGTCGGTGTCGTCCAACCAAATGCCGTGCGCCAGCACCGCGCGTTCGTTCAACAAACCGGCGCGGGCATACACGTCCAGGTAGCTGCGCGCCTCGGGGAACAGCTCGCGCACCCAGGCCACCTCGGCCGCGTTTTCGGCCACATGGGTTTGCATGTAGAGGCCCGGCACCTCGGCCATCAACCGGCCGGCCATGGCGAGTTGCTCGGGCGTGCTGGTGGGCGCAAAGCGCACCGTCATCGCATACGACAGGCGCTGCGTGCCGTGCCAGCGGGCGATGAGTTCGCGGCAATCGGCCTCGGCCTGCACCACGTCGTCGCGCAGGCCGTCGGGCGCGTGGCGGTCCATCAGCACCTTGCCGGCCACCAGGCGCATGCCGCGCTCGGCCGCGGCCGCCAGCAGCGCCTCGGCGCTCACCTTGTGCACGGTGGGGAAGACCACCGCGCTGGTCGTGCCCGCGGCCAGCAGCGCGTCTAAAAAGGTGGCGGCGCCAGCCTCGGCCACCTCGGGGTCGGCATAGCGCTTTTCCGCCGGGAAGGTGTAGGTGTTGAGCCAATCGAGCAGCTCGGTGCCGTAGCTGGCGATCACGTCCAGCTGCGGGCTGTGCACATGGGTGTCGATGAAGCCGGGCAGAACCAGCTTGCCGCGGTGGCTGACACGCTGCCAGTCGTCGCCCGGCGGCAGGATGCCGGGCAGCGCACCGGTGATGCGGCCGTCTTCCACCATCAGCCAGTGGTCGGGGCGGAAGCGCACGGCTGCGCTGTTCAGTTCGCCCCAGGCGGGCGCGTCGGTGAAGTCAAGCAGGTCGCCACGGAGGGCGACGCGGCGGGGCTGGGCGGGGGCCGCGGATGCGGGCTCAACAGCAGGGACGGCGGGTTCAGTCATGCAAACAGTGTGTGGGCAAACGGTGGATCAGCGCGTGCGGGGCGCGGGCGTGGGCGGCGGCAGCTCACGCGCCACCTCGCGCACCTGCTCACGCAGCCAGCGGCCCGGCGCCGAGGCGTGGCTGAGGTCGTGCCAGAGCTGGTAATAGTTGAGCGTGGGAAACGCCACCGGGCAGCGCAACACCCGCACCGGCAGCCGGCCCAAAAACCGCGAGCAGAACTGGCGCCCGGTGGTCAACACCAGCAGGCTTTGCGCCACCATGCTCGGGATCAGGCTGAAGTGGGCGCTGCGCACCGAGATTTGCCGCGCCAGGCCCAGCTCGGCCAGGTGCTCGTCGATCACACCCGGCGCGCCCGCATGCAGCGGCGTGGGCGCCACGTGCTGGCAGGCGAGGTACTTCTCCACCGTCCAGCCGCGGCCGGCGGCCTGGCGCACCAGCGGGTTGTCCTCGGCCACCAGGCACACCACCTCGTCGCTCACCAAGCGGCCCAGGTGCAGCTCGGCCGGCGGGCGCAGCCAGTTGCCGATCACCAGATCAACCTCGCCAGTGGCCAGGCTGCGGCGGTAGTCGAACTCGCCCGACAGCGGCAGCAGCTCCAGCTTCAGCTGCGGTGCGGCGCGCTGCACATGGGCCACCAGGTTGGGCAAAAACTGCGGGTCCAAATAGTCGCTCGCGGCAATGCGCAGGGTGAGCGTGCTGGTGAGCGGGTCAAACCCGGCCTCGCGCTGACGCGGGCTGAACAGCTGCTGCGCGTTTTGCAGCAAGGCCGCGGCCGGCTCCAGCAGGCGCAGCGCCGTGGCCGTGGGCTGCATGGCATTGCCGGCGCGCACCAGCAGCGGGTCGCCGGTGAGTGCGCGCAGCCGCCGCAGCTGGGCGCTGACGGCGGGTTGGCTGCTTTGCAGTTGCAGGGCAGCGCGCGAGACGCTGCGTTCGGTGATCACGGTGTGCAGAACCCGGATGAGTGAGAGCTCGATGGTGTCGAAATCTGCCCGTTGCGTCATAAGCCTGTGCACATGGCCATCATGGCTGGCATCGTATTCGCTTGTCAGCGTGTGCGACTATGTTCCACACACAGAATTTGTGAACACCTGGCACCCCCCATGTCCGACCACGCCCCACACAGCACGCAGCCGATCCGCTTCTTTCACCGTGGTGAGTTCGTCGAGCTGCACGGCCAGCCGCCCACCCGCTCGGTGCTCAACTGGCTGCGCGAAGACGCGCACTGCAGCGGCACCAAAGAGGGCTGCAACGAGGGCGATTGCGGTGCATGCACCGTGATGGTGGCCGACCTGGCCGAGCCGGGCGACGCCAGCGCCGTGCGCGGCCTGAACCTGCGCACCGTCAACGCCTGCATCCAGTTTTTACCCACGCTGCACGGCAAGGCGCTGTTCACGGTGGAAGACCTGCCGCAGCCCGCGCCCTGCCCCGCCACGCTGGCCGCCGGCGAGCGCCCCGAGCAGCACCCGGTGCAGCAAGCGCTGGTGGCCTGCCACGGCTCGCAGTGCGGCTTTTGCACCCCGGGCTTTGTGATGTCGCTGTGGGAGGTGTACGAGCGCCACCCGATGGCCGCGCCCGATGGCCTGCGCGGCCCGCGCCCCAGCACGGCGCAACTGGCCGATGCGCTCTCGGGCAACCTCTGCCGCTGCACCGGCTACCGGCCCATCTTGGACGCCGGCCACCGCATGTTCGAGCTGCCGGCGCTGAACCTCGACACCGCGCCCATCGTGGCCGCGCTGCAAACGCTGCGCGAGCAGACGACGGGCGACTTCCACACCACCGGCCGCAATGCCTTTGCCCCCGGCGGCGCGCGGCTCGATGGCTTCCACGCGCCCGCCACGCTCAAGGCCTTGGCCGAGCTGCGCGCGGCACAACCCGACGCCCGCCTGCTGGCCGGCGCCACCGATGTGGGCCTGTGGGTCAACAAGCAGTTCCGCGATGTGGGCGAGCTGATCTGGGTGGGCCGCGTGGCCGAGCTGCAAACCATTGAAGAGAAAGACGGCGCCTTGTGGATCGGCGCCGGTGCCACGCTCGAAGCGGCCTGGGCCGCGCTGGCCGAGCGCGCCCCGAGCCTGCGAGAGGTGTGGAAACGCTTCGCCTCACCGCCCATCCGCCACGCTGGCACGCTGGGTGGCAATGTGGCCAACGGCTCGCCCATCGGTGACGGCCCGCCGGTGCTGATGGCGATGGGCGCCGAGCTGCTGCTGCGCCACGGCAGCACCACGCGCCGTGTGCCGCTCAACACCTTCTACACCGGCTACCAGCGCAACCTGCTGCAACCGGGCGAGTTCATCCAGGCCATCGCCGTGCCGCTCAGCGCCTTCGCCACCACGCTGCGCGTCGGCAAGATCAGCAAACGCTTTGACAGCGACATCTCGGCGCTGTGCGCCGCGTTCTCGTTCACGCTCGGCACTGACGGCACGCTCACCGCGCCGCGCCTGGCCTTTGGCGGCATGGCCGCCACCGTGCAGCGCGCTGCGCATGCCGAGGCGGCGCTGGCCGGCCAGCCCTGGACCCAGGCCACGGTGCACGCCGCGCAAGCCGCGCTGGCCCAAGACTTCACGCCGCTGAGTGACCTGCGCGCCAGCGCCGACTACCGCATGCAAGTGGCCCGCAACCTGCTACAGCGCTGGTGGCTCGACACCCGGGCCGATGCGCCGCTGCCGCCGCAAGCCCTGAGTGTGTGGGCGCCGGCCCGCGCGCAGGAGCTGCTGCCATGACCGCCACCATCACCTTGTCCCCATTGCCCTTCAGCCAGCCGCAAGTCGGCGTCAGCCTGCCGCACGAAGCGGCGCATCTGCACGTGGCCGGCCGCGCGCCGTATGTGGACGACATCGCCGAATCGGCCGGCACGCTGCACGCCGCGCTCGGCCTCTCGCCCATCGCCCATGGCAAGCTGCTCGGCATCGACCTCGCCCGCCTGCGCGCGCTGCCGGGCGTGGTGGCGGTGTTGACGGCGGCAGACATCCCCGGCCCCAACGACTGCGGCCCCATCGTTCACGACGACCCCATCTTGTGCGACGGCACGCTGCGCCATGTGGGCCAGCCGGTGTTTGCGGTGATTGCCACCACGCGCGAGGCCGCGCGCCGCGCCGCCGCCTTGGCCAAAGACGTGATCCAGGCCGAGCCGCTGCCCGCGCTGCTCACGCCCGCTCAGGCCCACGCCGCGCAGCAGTACGTGGTGCCGCCCATGCACCTGGCACGCAGCCAGGGCGATCACGGCGCCGAGGGCGTGCGCGCCGCGCTGGCTGCCGCACCTCACCAGCTGCACACCGCGTTCAGTCTGGGTGGCCAGGAGCAGTTTTATCTGGAAGGGCAGATCAGCTACGCCATCCCGATGGAAGACAACGCGCTGCGCGTGCACTGCTCCACCCAACACCCGAGCGAGATGCAGCACCTCATTGCGCACGCGCTCGGCTGGTCAGCGCACCAGGTGCAGGTGACGAGCCGGCGCATGGGCGGGGGCTTTGGCGGCAAGGAGTCGCAGTCGGCGCTGTTTGCTTGCGTGGCCGCGCTGGCCGCGAGCAAGCTGAACCGGCCGGTCAAGATGCGTCCGGACCGCGACGACGATTTCATGATCACCGGCCGGCGCCACGGCTTCGAGTTCAGCGTCGATGTGGGCTTTGACGACGCGGGCCGCATCCTCGCCAGCGAGGTCAGCATGGTGTCGAACGCCGGCCACTCGGCCGATTTGTCGCCGCCGGTGATGACGCGCGCGCTCTGCCACTACGACAACGCCTACTGGCTGCCCGAGGTGAGCCTGCACGGCTACTGCGCGCGCACCCACACGCAAAGCAACACGGCCTTCCGCGGCTTCGGCGGCCCGCAAGGCGCGTTTGCCATCGAGATGGCGATCGACCGCATCGCCCGCCAACTGGGCCTGGACCCGCTGGACGTGCGCCGCGCCAACTTCTACGGCGCGCGTGGCGATGGCCACGACCTGCGCACACCCTACGGCCAGGACGTGACCGACAACGTGCTGCAGCCGCTGGTGGCGCAGCTGGAAAAAAGCAGCAACTACCGCGCGCGCCGCCAGGCCGTGAACGCCTTCAACGCCAGCAACACCGTGCTCAAGCGCGGGCTGGCGCTCACGCCGGTCAAGTTCGGCATCAGCTTCAACGTGGCCCACTTCAACCAGGCGGGCGCGCTGGTGCATGTGTACAGCGACGGCTCGATCTTGGTGAACCACGGCGGCACCGAAATGGGCCAGGGCCTGAACACCAAGGTGGCGCAGGTGGTGGCGCACGAGCTGGGCGTGCCGGTGCGGCGCGTGCGCTCCACGGCCACCGACACCGAGAAGGTCGCCAACACCTCCGCCACCGCCGCCTCCACCGGGGCCGACCTCAACGGCAAGGCCGCGCAAGATGCGGCACGGCAGATCCGCGAGCGGCTGGCTGCGTTTGCGGCCTTGACCCACGGCGCCAGCGCCGAAGAGGTGCAGTTCCAGGGCGGCACGGTGTTTGTGGCCGGACAAGAGGTGCCGTTCGACACCCTCGTGCAGCAGGCCTACAC
>JBEAOO010000243.1:0-7826 GCA_041164825.1 Pseudomonadota bacterium
CCGGTGGCACCTCGCCCTTCGGCGCCTATGGCGACAACCCGCAGGGCATCCGCATCGGCCAGGCCACAGGGCGCAACAAGAGCGCCGTCAAGGTGTGGGACCAGCGCGCCTTCAAGGACTACGACGACAGCAAGGAAATCGGCACACGCAACATCAAGGTGGCCCTGCGCCGGCTGCGCCGTTTTGCGCGTGAAGGTTCAGCCGAAGAACTCGACCTGGACGACACCATCCACTGCACCGCCGCCAACGCCGGCCTGCTCGACATCAAAATGGTGCCCGAGCGCCACAACAAGGTCAAAGTGCTGCTGCTGATGGACGTGGGCGGCACCATGGACGACCACATCCACCGCGTGGAGGAGTTGTTCTCGGCCGCCAAGGCCGAATTCAAGCATCTCGAATTTTTTTACTTCCACAACTGCGTGTACGACGTGATGTGGCGCAACAACCGCCGCCGCTACGCCGAGAAGTTTTCCACCTGGGACATCATTCGCAAGTACAACAAAGATTACAAGCTTCTGTTCATCGGCGACGCCACCATGAGCCCGTATGAGATCTTGCAGCCCGGCGGCAGCGTGGAAGGCCACAACGACGAGGCCGGCGCCGAGTGGCTGCAGCGCCTGACCCACGCCTTCCCGCGTTTTGCCTGGATCAACCCCGAGCCACAAGGCGTGTGGGGCTACCGGCAAAGCATTGCCATCATTCAGCAGCTGATGAACCAGCGCATGTTCCCCATGACGCTCACCGGTCTCGAAGGGGCCATGCGCTTGCTTTCCAAATGACCTTGCGGCCTGTTTGTTCCCCTGCTCCTGCGCGCTCACCTCGTCGATCGCTGTTGCTGCTGGCCCTGCCGGGCTTGATGCTGTTCAACAGCGGCTGCGCCAGCGTGTTCGGCAACACGGCCGATGCCCAGACCAGCAGCGCACAAAGCGCAGCGGCAGTGGTCACGCGCACTGTCTACCGCCTCAACATCAACGCGCCCGATGAGCTGGCCACGCTGCTGCGCACCCACCTGGATTTGGCGCGTTTTCAGAGTGTGCCCGCGGCCGACGCCATTACCCCCACCGAGCTCGACCGCTTGGCCCTGGCCGCACCCGCCCAAGCGCGCGGCCTGCTGGAGACCGAAGGCTACTTCGACGCCGACGTCGCCATCAGCCGCGGCAGCGCGGGCGCCGACGGCCTGCCCACCTTGACGATGACGGTGCAACCGGGCCCGCGCACCACCGTGCAGGGCGTGAACCTGCTGACCGAGGGCGCCCTCAACGAGGCCGCCCAAGCCGGCGACGCGCTGGCGCAGCAAACGCTGGCGAGCTGGCAAAAGAACTGGGCCCTGCCCGCCGGCCAGCCGTTCACACAAGGCGCTTGGAGCAGCGCCAAGAGTGGCGCACTGGCCCAGCTGCGCGCCGAAGGCTACCCGGCCGCCAGTTGGAAGCGCACCGTGGCGCAGGTGGACGCGCCCGAGCACAGCGCGAATCTCACCCTGCTGGCCGACAGCGCCGCGCTCTACCGCCTGGGCGCGTTGCGCATCGAGGGCCTGCAGCGCTACCCCGACCGCACCGTGCGCAACCTCGCCGCCTTCAACACTGGCGTGCCCTACAGCGAGAAGCTGCTGTTCGAGTACCAGGAGCGGCTGCAAAAGGTGGGCCTGTTCGAGACCGCCTCGGTCGAGATCGACCCCAACCCCGACACCGCGGGCGCAGCCCCCGTGATCGTGCGTGTCACCGAGCAGCCGCAGATGCAGGCCACGGTGGGCGTTGGCGTGAGCACCAACACCGGCCCGCGCGTGACGCTCGAACACCTGAACCGCCGCCTCTTTGGCTGGGACTGGGTGGCCAAAAACAAGCTCGAAGTGGCGGCCCTGCTGCGCTCGTGGTCGGGCGAGCTCACCTCGCACCCGCTGGCCAACCAGCAGCGCAACCTGCTGGCCGCCAGCATCGAGCGCGATGACTCGTCGGACCAGACCCTCACCAGCTGGCGCCTGCGCGCCGGCCGCTCGCAAGACACGCCGCGTTTTGAGCGCCTCATTTACGGCGAATACATCAACGCCACGCTCAAGACCGCCACCAGCAGCAGCCAGAACAACGCCGTCTCCATCAACTACGACGGCACGCTGCGCGCGCTCGACAGCGTGCTGCTGCCCACCACCGGCAGCAGCCTCTCGGCCGAAACCGCGCTCGGCTACGCGCGCGGCGGCACCATCGCCCACGACGACGGCAGCAGCACCGAGGCCAAAGACGGCGTCTTCACCCGCCTGACCGCGCGCTACACCTGGTACAAGCCCTTGGGCGCCAGCTGGTACGCCAACGCGCGCCTGCAAGCCGGCCAGGTGTTTGCGGCCCGCACCGTGGGCGTGCCCGACAGCCTGCTGTTCCGCGCCGGGGGCGACGAATCGGTGCGCGGTTATGGCTACCGCACGCTCGGCCCCACCGTGGCCGGCACGCTCAGCAGCGGCCGCGTGTTGATGACGGCCAGCGCCGAAATCGCCCGCCCCATCTCGCCGCGCCTGCCCGCCTTCTGGTGGGCCACCTTTGTGGACGCTGGCAACGCCGCCGCCACCTGGGGCGACCTGAAGCCCTCGGTGGGCTACGGCGTGGGCCTGCGCTGGCGCAGCCCCGTGGGCCCCTTGCGGCTCGACCTCGCGCATGGCGTGCAAGTGCATGCCAACCGGCTGCACCTCAGCGTTGGCATCGCTTTTTGACGGCCGGGTGATCACCTTTATTTGCACCCATGGTTGACGAGACCCTGCCGCCCGAATCCGCATCTGCGCCCGTGCCTGCCGCGGCAAACACGCCCACCACAACGCCTGTGTCGCCCCTGCCGCGCGCCCCCCGCAGCCTGCGCAGCAAGCTCATGCGCTGGGCGCTGCGCACCGCGTTGGGCGTGGTGCTGGTGGTGGTGGCGGTGCTGCTGTTCGTGATCAACGCCGGCCGCAGCGAAGCCGGCACCGCCGCCGTGCTGGCCAAGGTGCCGGGCCTCACCATCACGGGCTTGCGCGGCAGCTTGTGGGGCGATGCGCTGAAGGCCGAGCAACTGCGCTGGCAATCCAGCAACGGCGCCACCGTGGTCAGCATCGACGGCCTGGCCTGGACGGGCTTGCAGCTGCGCCCGCTGCCGCAAGTGGGCCAGTGGCTGGGGCTGAGCTTGGCCACCCTGCACGCCGACACCCTGCGCCTGGCCCTCCCGCCCAGCGACCCGGCCACGCCCACGGTGGCGCCCGCTGATCTGGCCCTGCCACTGGCGCTCAACATCCACGCGCTGAGCGTGGGCCGCATCTACGCGAATGCACTGGGCGACGCGCCCCTGCGCGACCTGCAAGCGCAGGTGCAACTGGGTGCCGACTTCGGCCACACCCACCGCTTCGACGCGGTGCAGATCGGCTGGGACCGGCTCAAGCTCGGCGGCCAGCTGCACGTGACGGCCGACGCGCCGATGGCCCTGCAGGCGCAACTGAACGCCACACAAGATGCCAGCGCGCCGGCCCCCGCCAGCGCCAGTGCATCCGCGCCCATCACCCCACCCGCCCCAGCCGAATGGCAGGCGCAAGCCCAGGTCAGCGGCACGCTCAACGAGCCCCAGGTGCAAGCCAGCGTGCGTGGCCGGCTGGGTGCCACGCAGCGCGAACAAACGCTGGACGTCCAGGCCACCTTGCGGCCCTTTGAACCCTGGCCCTTGGCCCGCCTGAGCGCGCAAGCACAGCGCTTTGACCTGGCCGCGCTCAGCAGCGCCGCACCCACCACCGCGCTGAGCGGCCAAGCGCGCGCCATCACCACCGGGCGCGATCAGCCCGTCACGGTCGAGCTCGACCTGCGCAACGAACTGCCCGGCCGCTGGGATCAGCAGCGCCTGCCCATCACGCAGCTGCAAGGCGCCGTGCGCGGCCTGCCGCAAGCGCCCAGCACGGTGACGCTCAGCGGGCTCAAGCTGCAACTCGGCAACGGCAGCCAAAGCGCCGGCCAGCTCACGGGTGTGGGCGAGTGGACGGCCCAGCGCTGGACGCTCAACCTGCAACTCAGCGACGTGCAACCCCTGCTGCTCGACCAACGCGCCAGCGCCATGCGCGTGGGCGGGCCGGTGCAATTGGCTGGCACGGGCATGGGCACCACGGCGGTGTCCAGCAAAGGCACAGGCGCCACAGCCAGCCCCATGCAGATCGACGTGAGGGCCGACCTGCGCGGCCAGCTGCAACAAGCTGGCACACCGCCCGTGAGGCTGCAGCTTGACGCCAGCGTCACGCCGCTCAAGCTCGACCTGCGCGAACTGCGCGCCGAGGCTGGCGCGGCGCAAGCCCGGCTGACTGGCACCGCACAGCGCACCGACGCGAGCGGCACCAGCAACAGCACGAGCAACAGCAACAGCAACAACAGCCCCTGGCGCGTGCTGGCGCAAGGCCAGCTCAGCGAGTTCGACCCGCTGCCCTGGTGGCCCGGCCCCGCCGGCTCGCCCTGGCGCCAAGGCCCGCACCGGCTCAACGGCGCGCTCAAGGCCGACCTCACCGTGCCGGTGGCCACCGCAGGGTCGAGCGACCTCAGCGCCGCCCAAGGCCAGGCCGAACTGCAACTCAGCCGCAGCCTGATGGCTGGTGTGGCGGTAGAAGGCACGCTCGACGTGCGCAGCGCCGCCGCCGACACCAGCGGCCCCGCTGGCCTGCAAGCGCAGTTGACCCTGAACGCCGCCGGCAACCGCCTCAGTGCCAGCGGCCGCTTGGCCGGCCACAGCAGCCAGGCCGCGGCCGAGCGCTGGAGCGCCGAGATCGACGCGCCGCAACTCGCCAGCCTCGCGCCCTGGGCGGCGATGTTCTCGGCCGCGCCACGTGGCCCAGCCCCCGCACTGGCCGGCAGCCTCCAAGGCAGCGCGCAACTGCAAGGCCGCTGGCCGGCCGTTCGCAGCAGCGGCAACCTCAGCGCCGACACCCTGCGCTGGCAAGGCAGCACCGCGCAACAACTGCAGGCCAGCTGGCAAGCCGGCAGCAGCAGCGATGACGCCATCAACCTGCAACTCAGCAGCGGCCCGCTGCGGCAAGGCAACGCCGGGTTGGAGAGCGCGCAGCTCGCCATCACCGGCACGCTGCGCCAGCACCGCATCAGCGGCACCGTCGAATCCACCGCCCTGCCCCCCGCCTGGACCGAGCTGCTGCTGGCCGCGCCGCCGGTGGCTGCGGGCACCACGCGCCACAGCGTCGCCCAGCTCGACGCCCACGGCGAACTGCTCAGCCACGCCACGCGCGGCCCCAGCGGCTGGCACGGCGTGCTCGATGCCTTCACCCTGCGCAGCCACGGCCCCACAGCCACGCCGCTGCTGCGCACACAGGCTCAGGCGCTGAGCCTGGACTGGCTCGACACTCCCCTGCGCCTGCAGCTGCAACCCGGCCGCGCCGAGCTGCTGGGCACCGCCGTGCGCTGGAAAAACGTGATGTGGCAAGCCGCCGGCCCGCTGGGCCAGGCCCCGCAGCTGGACCTCGACGGCGAGCTGGAGACCCTGGCCGTGGCGCCGCTGCTGGCGCGCCTGCAGCCCGATTTCGGCTGGGGGGGCGACCTGCAGGTGGGCGCGCAAATCAAGCTGCGCAGCACGCCGCAGGTCACCGCCGACATCGTGTTTGAGCGCCTGCGCGGCGACCTCAGCGTCACCGACGATGCCGGCGTGCAGGCCCTCGGCCTCACCGACCTGCGCCTGGCGCTGAACGCGCAAGACCATGTCTGGAGCTTCACCCAAGCGCTGGCCGGCAAGACCGTGGGCGTGGCCGCTGGCGCCGTCATCACCCGCACCACGCCGGACGCGCCTTGGCCCGGACCGCAATCACCGCTGTCGGGCGTGTTTGAAGCGCAAGTGGCCAACCTCGGCACCTGGGGCGCCTGGGTGCCCACCGGCTGGCGGCTCGGTGGCGCGCTGCGCACCAGCGCCACGCTCAGCGGCCGGCTCGGCGCCCCCGAATACACGGGTGAAATGCGCGGCAACCAGCTCTCGGTGCGCAACGTGCTGCAGGGCGTGAACGTGAGCGAGGGCGAGGTGGCCATTGCGCTGCAAGGCGCCAGCGCACGCATCGACACCTTCACCGCCAAGGCCGGCGCCGGCACGCTCAAGCTCGAAGGCGACGCCAGCTTGGGCGAAACCCCACGCGCCGACCTGCGCCTCACCGCCGACAAGGTCGCCCTGCTCGGCCGCGTCGACCGCCGCATCGTCACCAGCGGCAACGCGCGCCTGCTGCTCGACGCCACCACACTCGGCCTCACCGGCGCCTTCAAGATCGACGAAGGCCTGATCGACTTCAGCCGCGGCGACGCGCCCAGCCTGGCCGACGACGTGGTGGTGGTGCGCGCCGCCAAAGTGCCCGAGCGCGGCGCTGCGGTGCCCGTGGCAGCCACCACCGAGGCCGCGCCGGTGCTGCCCACGCGCCAGCGCAATGTCACCGTCGATCTGCAGGTGGACCTGGGCGAGCGCTTGCGCCTGCTGGGGCGCGGACTCAACACCGGCCTGCGCGGCGCGCTGCACCTCACCACCCCGGGCGGACGCATGGCCATCAACGGCAGCGTCAGCACGACCGACGGCACCTACGCCGCCTACGGCCAAAACCTCAGCATCGACCGCGGCACCATCACCTTCAACGGCCCGGTGGAGAACCCCCGCCTCGACATCGAAGCCACCCGCCCCAACCTCGACGTGCGCGTGGGCGTCATCGTCAGCGGCACCGCGCAATCGCCGCGCGTGCGCCTGTTCTCAGACCCCGAACTGGCCGACCTCGAAAAACTCAGCTGGCTGGTGATGGGCCGCGCCAGCGACGGCCTCGGCCGCGCCGACACCGCGCTGCTGCAAACCGCCGCCGTGGCCCTGCTCTCGGGTGAAGGTGACGGCGTCACCACCCAGTTCACCAAAGCCATCGGCCTGGACGAACTCTCGCTGCGCCAGAACGACACCGGCGACGTGCGCGAAACCGTGGTCACCCTCGGCAAACAGCTCTCGCGCCGCTGGTACGTGGGCTACGAGCGCGGCCTCAACGCCACCACCGGCACCTGGCAACTCATCTACCGCATCGCCCAACGCTTCACCCTGCGCGCGCAATCGGGGCTGGACAACTCGCTGGATGTGATCTGGACGTGGCGGTGGAAGTGAGCGCCGCGCGCCTTGTGACGGGCGGCGCCACGGTCACCGCTGCTGCCGCACAACTGAATCTGCACCCAGCCCCCCTGCAAGCGCAGCCGAGCCCCGCCCGCATGTGAAAATGCCGCCCGCGTCTCGCCGTAGTTCAATGGATAGAACGGCCGCCTCCTAAGCGGCAGATACAGGTTCGATTCCTGTCGGCGGGACCATCTTCTTGGCGCGGTCTGCGTCAGCCGAACTGTGAAGTAAGGCATTACTTGGCGCGAACGCCAAGTAATGCCTTATGCGAAGTCCCGCCAAGTAATGGCTTATTGTGAGTGCCTAGGGCAGATCCATGTCAGGCTGCGCAATGAATTCACCACTTTCCAGCGACCCACAGCACTGAAGCTCATGCCCGGCACGAAACCGCACACTGCAGCGAGTCCTCGGCGCAGCACTGGCAAAGAGCCAGAGTTGATGGCTGGTGAAGCAAAACGTATTTTGCGGGCCGCAATGGCGCGACGCGGCTACAGCTACAAAATGCTGGCGGAAGCGCTCGCTTCCCAGCAGGGCAGCGGGCCGATCGAGTCTGTCCAGTCCCTCACCAACAAAGTGAATCGTGGACGGTTCTCCTTCGCCTTTTTCCTGCGTGCTGCCCGTGCCATGGGCTCCACGCCACAAGAATGGGAATTCGATGCCTAGACTCGAAGCCTGCGGACTAGCAGGCTGCTGAATTACCGCCCCCTCACGACGAACAA
>JBEAOO010000244.1:0-5249 GCA_041164825.1 Pseudomonadota bacterium
CTGGGCACACGCTCAACCGCCGCATCACCGCACACCGGACACGTCACCAAGCCGCGCTCACGCTGCGAAGCGTAATCGTCGGCCGAGCCGAACCAGCCTTCGAAGCGGTGATCGTGCGCACAGCGCAGGTCGAGAACTTTCATCGGTGCCAGTGTGCGCGCACGCGCGGCGGCTGTGGGCTCAGGGGGCTTTTTGCCACACCAAGGGCCAGCGGCCCTCGCGCCATTGGCGCAGCCAAAGCATGCCAATCAAGGTCTTGGCGTCGGTCAGTTCACCTGCCTGAGCCTGTGCTTCGAGTTCTTCCAGCGTGGCCGCAGCCACGTCGAGAAACTCACCGGCATCAAGGTGGCGCTCGCCCAGCGTCAAACCGCGGGCAAACCAAATCTCAATGCCTTCGGTGGAGTACGCGATGGCGTTGTGCAGCACACCCGCGCGTGCCCACTCGGCAGCGCGGTAGCCGGTTTCTTCTTCAAGCTCACGGATACCGCAAGTCCAGGGCGCTTCTCCGAGGTCGAGCTTGCCGGCCGGGAACTCGGTCATCACACGCGACAGCGGGTAGCGGTATTGGCGCTCGATCACCAAGCGGCCATCGTCCAAGATGGGCACCACCATCACCGCGCCGTTGTGCACGATGTATTCGCGCGTGGCTTGCCCACCGTCGGGCAGACCGACCGTGTCTTTGCGCACCTGCAGGAAGCTGCCTTGGTAGACCAGATCCGATTGCAGCCGGATCTCCTTCAGGTGCGCATCGGCGGCGAGCACGGCGGGTGGAGCGGCAATGGTCATGGGGTGCGCCGGCGCAGGTAGCGCCAAACAAAGCCAGGGAAGGCAAAGGTCAGGAACAAGAAGCCGAAGGCGGCAAAAAATTCCCACCCCTGGGGCTGGCGTTGCCCCATGCGCGATTCGATGGCGAACCCCAAGCCCAGCGTCAGCAGGCCCAACAGCAGCATTTCGAGCAAGCGCCACGCCAGCGATTTGTCAGCCTGCTTGGGGCCCACGAGCAGCAAGCGCTCGGTGAAAAACGGCACATTGGCAGCGATCAGGCCCGTCACCAACACCGCCCAGACCGGGCCGCTGCCGTTCATGCTCAGGTGCCCAGGGCCTTGACGATGGCCTCAGCGCACAACGCCATCAAGCCGCCGGGCAACAGGCCGAACACCAACACCGCCATGCCGTTGAGCGACAACAGCACGCGCACATCGGCGGGGCTCTCAATGGCGCTCTTGTCGGTCGGCTCGTCAAAGAACATGACCTTGATGACACGCAGGTAGTAGAAGGCGCCGATCAGAGAGAGCAGCACCGCCGCCACGGCCAACCACAGGTAGCCTTCAACATTGGTGGACACCAGCGCTTGCAGCACAGACAGCTTGGCGTAGAAGCCCACGGTGGGCGGCAGGCCCGCCAGCGAGAACATGAACACGGCCATCACCAGTGCGTACCAGGGGCTGCGCTTGGCGAGGCCCTTCAGGTCGTCAATCTGCTCGGACTCAAAACCCTGGCGCGACAGCAGCATGATCATGCCGAAGGTGCCGAGCGTGGTGAGCACATAGCTGACGACGTAGAACATGGCCGAGCTGTAGGCGTTGGCCGCCGAGAGCGTGTTGCCATTGACCACACCCGACGCCAAACCCAACAACATGAAGCCGATTTGAGCGATGGTCGAGTAAGCCAGCATGCGCTTGAGGTTGGTTTGAGCGATGGCGGCCAGATTGCCCAGCGCCATCGAACCGACCGACAGCACGATCAGCATCTGTTGCCAATCCACAGCCAAACCCAGCATGCCCTCAACCAGCAGACGCACGGTGATGGCGAAAGCGGCCAACTTGGGCGCGCCACCAATCATCAGCGTGACGGCCGTGGGCGCGCCTTGGTACACATCGGGCACCCACATGTGGAACGGAACCACGCCGAGCTTGAAGGCCAGGCCCGAGACCACGAACACGGTGCCGAAGATCAGCACGGTCTTGTTGATCTGGCCGGTGCCGATGGCCTTGAAGACCTCACCGATTTCTAGCGAACCGGTGGCGCCGTACATCATCGACAAGCCGTACAGCAAGAAGCCGCTGGCCAGCGCGCCGAGCATGAAGTACTTCATGGCTGCTTCGGTGGCCGGCGGGTGATCGCGGCGCAGCGCCACCAGGGCGTACAGCGACAGCGACATCGCCTCCAGGCCCAGGTAGATGACCAGGAAATTGTTGGCCGAGAGCATCACCGAGATGCCGAACAGCGCGAACAGGCTGAGCGTGTAGAGCTCGCCCTTGAGCATGTCGCGGCTGGCGGCATAAGGGCGCGCATAGACCAGCGTGATGATGGTCGCGACCGAGGCGAAGAAGCCCAGCAGGTGGCCCAGCGGGTCGGACACCACCATGTCTTGCATGGCGTAGAGCGTGAAGCCGCCGTTGAAGTACGACAGGTGCATGGCCGCGACCACGGCCAGCGAGGCCAGGGTCAGCCAGTGCGTGACCTGGCGGTCGTCGCTGGTGACCCAAAGGTCGACCAGCGAGACCACGCAGGCCATCGCAAGCAGCACGATTTCGGGGTAGACGGCGAGCCAGTTCATGTTGTTCATCGTTTGCACGGCGCGGCGCCTCAGTTCAGCTTGGAAACGGCGACGTGCTTGAGCAGCGCGTCAACCGAGACATGCATGGTGTCGGTGAAGGGCTTGGGATAGACGCCCATCCACAGCACGGCGACAGCCAGCAGCACCATCATCAAAATTTCACGACCATTCAGGTCTTGCAGATCGCGGACGTGGTCATTGGCAATCGGGCCGAAGTACACGCGCTTGACCATCCAGAGCGTGTAGGCCGCACCAAAGATCAGCGCCGTTGCGGCGACGAAGCCGAGCCAGAAGTTCACCTTGACGGTGCCCAAAATCACCATCCACTCACCCACGAAACCGCCGGTGCCCGGCAGACCGCAGTTGGCCATGGCAAAGAAGACCGCAAACGCAGTGAAGATCGGCATCGTGTTGACCACGCCGCCATAGCTGGCGATTTCACGCGAGTGCACGCGGTCGTACAACACGCCGATGGACAGGAACATGGCACCCGACACGAAGCCGTGCGAGATCATCTGCACCAAGCCACCGGACACGCCGAGCTCGTTGAACAAGAAGAAGCCCAGGGTGACAAAGCCCATGTGCGCGATGGACGAGTAGGCCACCAGCTTCTTCATGTCTTGCTGCACCAGCGCCACCAAGCCGATGTAGACCACACCGATCAGCGACAGCGCGACGATGAACCAGGTCCACTCGTGCGAGGCGTCGGGCGTGATGGGCAGCGAGAAGCGCAGGAAACCATAGGCGCCCAGCTTCAACATGATGGCGGCCAGCACGACAGAGCCACCGGTGGGTGCTTCCACGTGGGCGTCGGGCAACCAGGTGTGCACCGGCCACATCGGCACCTTCACGGCAAACGCCGCGAAGAAGGCGAAGAACAACAAGGTCTGCGCCGTCATCGGCAGCGGCAGCTTGTGCCAGGTCAGCAGGTCGAAACTGCCGCCCGATTTGAAGTACAGAAAGATCAGCGCCACCAGCATCAGCAGCGAGCCGGCCAGCGTGTACAAGAAGAACTTGAAGGCCGCGTAGACGCGACGCGGGCCGCCCCAGACGCCGATGATGATGTACATCGGGATCAGCGTGGCCTCGAAGAACACGTAGAACAGCAAGCCGTCTACCGCCGTGAAGACGCCGATCAAGATGCCGGAGAGGATCAGGAACGCGCCCATGTACTGGTTGACGCGCGACTCGATGACTTCCCACGCCGCCAGCACCACGATGATGGTGATGAAGGCGGTGAGCAGCACGAACCACACCGAGATGCCGTCGACACCCAGCGCGTAGTGCACGTTGAAGCGATCGATCCAGGTGAAGTTCTCGACGAACTGCATGGCCGCCGTCGTGTTGTCGAACCCACTCAGCAACGGCAGCGTGACCGCAAAGCTGGCAATCGCCGCGACCAGCGCCAGCCAGCGCACAGCGCCCGCATGCTCGTCACGCCCGAAGGCCAGAAGGATGGCGCCGCAAATGATCGGCAGCCAGATGGCAAGGCTCAGCAAACCCATTTTTTATGTTCTCCGTGCCCGCTCACCGAACCGAGGAGCCGCTCAGCAGCCCACTCAAGAACGGCCACAACTGCCAGGTCATCAGACCGATGACACCCAGAATCATCACCAGCGCGTACCAGTAGAGGTAACCGGTTTGCACGCGGCGAACCACCGATGCAAACGCACCCACCGCACCGGCCGAACCGTTGATCACGAGACCGTCGATCAGGGCCACGTCGCCGCCCTTCCACAGGCCGGTGCCCAAGAGGCGGGCGCCGCGCGACAGCACGTTCTCGTTGAACCAGTCAAAGAAGTACTTGTTCTCGAGCACGGTGTTGATGAAGGTCGTGTTGGCCTTGATCGCCGTCGGGATGGCCGGCTTGACCATGTAGAACACGTAGGCGGTGACCACACCGGCCAGCGCCAGCCAGAACGGCAAGCTGGTGAGGCCGTGCAAAGCCATCGCTGCAGCGCCGTGGAAGCCGTGCGCCATCTCTTCCATCACCGGGTGGTGTTCGGCGTTGATGAACACCGCACCCTTGAGGAAGTCGCCGTACAGCATCGGCTCGATGGTGAAGTAGCCAATGATCACCGACGGAATGGCCAGCAGCACCAGCGGCAGCGTCACGACCCAAGGCGACTCGTGCGGCGTGTGGGCATGCCCGTGGCCGTGATCACCGTGGTCGTCGTCATGGTGATCGTGCTCGCCCGGGAAGGGCTTGTGGTGGAAGTTTTCCTTGCCGTGGAAGACCAGGAAATACATGCGGAACGAGTAGAAGGCCGTCACGAACACGCCAGCGATCACGGCGAAGTAGGCAAAGCCCGAGCCCCACAGGTGGCTCTCGTGCACCGCTTCGATGATGCTGTCCTTCGAGTAGAAGCCCGAGAACAGCGGCGTGCCGATCAGCGCCAGCGAGCCCAGCAGCGAGGTGATCCAGGTGATGGGCATGTACTTGCGCAGGCCGCCCATGTTGCGGATGTCCTGATCGTGGTGCATGCCGATGATGACCGAACCCGCGCCGAGGAACAGCAGCGCCTTGAAGAAGGCGTGCGTCATCAGATGGAACACCGCCACCGAGTAGGCCGATGCGCCCAGCGCCACTGTCATGTAGCCCAGCTGCGACAGCGTGGAATAGGCCACCACGCGCTTGATGTCGTTCTGGATGATGCCGAGGAACCCCATGAACAGCGCGGTGATGGCC
>JBEAOO010000245.1:0-10772 GCA_041164825.1 Pseudomonadota bacterium
CCCACGTGCTGCTGGGGCGAGCGCACATTGCAGGCGTCTTTGAAGGTGATCCACGGGTGGCCGGTCTCGAACAGCATCGAGAGCATCTTGCGCCACAGGTCTTTGGCGGGCATGCGCTTGAACAGCTTGATCTCGCCGCGGTCGGCCTTGGCCTCGTAGGCGGTGTAGGCCTCTTCGAACGCGGCGCCAAACTTGTCGTGCAGGTCCGGGCAGTTGGACGGCGAGAACAGCGTCCAGTCGCCCGCTTCCATCACGCGACGCATGAACAGATCGGGGATCCAGTTCGCGGTGTTCATGTCGTGGGTGCGGCGGCGGTCGTCGCCGGTGTTCTTGCGCAGCTCCAGGAACTCTTCGATGTCCAGGTGCCAGGTTTCCAGGTAGGCGCAGACCGCGCCCTTGCGCTTGCCACCTTGGTTGACGGCCACGGCGGTGTCGTTCACCACCTTCAGGAACGGCACCACGCCTTGCGACTTGCCGTTGGTGCCCTTGATGTAGGAGCCGAGCGCGCGGACGTTGGTCCAGTCGTTGCCCAGGCCGCCAGCGAACTTGCTCAGCAGCGCGTTTTCTTTCAGCGCTTCGTAGATGCCGTCGAGGTCGTCCGACACCGTGGTCAGGTAGCAGCTCGACAGCTGCGAGCGGCGCGTGCCGGCGTTGAACAGGGTCGGCGTGCTCGACATGAAGTCGAAGGTGGACAGCACGTTGTAGAACTCGATGGCGCGGGCTTCGCGGTCGATCTCACCCAGCGCCAAGCCCATGGCCACGCGCATGTAAAACGCTTGCGGCATCTCGATGCGCTGCTCATCGATGTGCAGGAAGTAGCGGTCGTACAGCGTTTGCAGGCCGAGGTAATCGAACTGCAGGTCGCGGTCGGCGTTGAGTGCGGCGCCCAGCTTGGCCAGGTCGAACTGCATCAGCTTCTCGTCGAGCAGCTCGGCTTGCACACCCTTCTTGATGTAAGTCGGGAAGTACTCGGCGTAGCGGGTGTGCATGTCGGTGTGCAGCGCTTCTTCGCCCAGGATTTCTTTGCGGATCGTGTGCAGCAGCAGGCGCGCGGTGGCGCGGGTGTAGCCCGGGTCTTTTTCGATCAGCGTGCGCGCGGCCAGGATCGAGGCCTTGTGCACTTCGTCGATCGGCACGCCGTCGTACAGGTTGCGCTTGGTCTCGGCCATGATCGGGTCGGGCTTCACATCGGCGCCCAGGCCGGCGCAGGCCGATTCGATGATGGTTTGCAGGCGGCCGAGGTCGAGCGGCACGCGCTGACCGCGGTCGATCACAAACAGCGCGCTCTCGGCAGCGTGGCTCGGTTGGCCCTGCTTGGTGCGCTCTTGCGAACGGCGCTCGCGGTACAACACGTAGGCACGCGCCACTTCGTGGTGGCTACCGCGCATCAGACCGAGTTCGACCTGGTCTTGCACGTCTTCGATGTGGAAGGTGCCACCGCTCGGACGCGAGCGCAACAGCGCGCGCACCACCGCCTCGGTCAGGCCGTCGACCGTTTCGCGCACGCTGGCCGAGGCCGCGCCTTGGGTGCCGTGCACCGCCAAGAAAGCCTTCATCAGCGCCACAGCAATCTTGGCCGGCTCAAACGACACCACGGCGCCGTTGCGGCGAATGATCTGGTAGCCGGCGTAGGCTGAGGCCTGCGGCTTGTCCGCCACTTCGCTGTGCAGCGTGGGAACGGTGGCCTGGCTGTGGGGGGTGACTGCTTGCATCAAAACGCCTCGCTGTGGATGTTGATGTGAATGAAATGACTGCGTATTCGCCCCCAATCAACCCGCCCCGCTGCACGAGCCAGCCCCACCACGCCGCAACGCCCGTGGGGGATGTGCGTGAGGGTGGATCCGGAGGGTGCAGCCCAGGGCCGCGGCCGCGGCGTGTGGGCTCGGTGCTGGGTGTCAGAAACCTTGAAAATCAGGGCACCTGAGAGAGCGACCAAACCCGCCAGCGGAAGGGGATCAGGGAAACGAAGAATACCATGAAGACACACTAGATCTGGGGTTCAGCTGCATCAACAACACTACAGCTAGTGTTACCAGCACCTTCGTCGCCGCCCCAAAAAAGTGCCCGAACAGACCCCGCGGACGCCGCCGTGGGGCTGGACAGCTTGCACCGTCGTCGCACGGACGTCGCCAGCCAGAATTGGCGCGGGCTGGCGCTGCAAAGTGCGCTGCACACCGCGCCAAATCTGGCGCGAGGCCCTGCCCCATCAAGGCGCAAGCGCGGCCGGATCGACACCCTTCCCAGAGGGCCATTCGGGAAACTCCCAGCCCCCCTGAAGCGCCGCCGCCACACCCAGGTCGGCCCGCAACCGCGCCCAGTCAAAACCTGGCCCGGGGTCGATCTTGCGGCCCGGCGCCACGTGCTCGTGCCCTACCACCGTGCTGATGGGGTAACGCGCCGCCAAGGCGCTCAGCAGCTCGGCCAGCGCAGGGTACTGGCGCGCGTCGAAGGTCTCGCCCTCCAGCCCTTCGAGCTCGATGCCGACCGAATAGTCGTTGCAGTTGTCGCGCCCTTGCCAGCTCGATCGCCCGGCGTGCCAGGCGCGCTGGGCGCACGACACGAACTGCTGCAGCGCGCCGTCGCGGCGGATCACGAAGTGCGACGACACCTCCAGCCCGCGGATCTGCTGGAAGTAGGGGTGGGCGTCCCAGTCGAGGCGGTTGGTGAACAGGCGCTCGATGAAGTCGCCGCCATACTCGCCCGGCGGCAAGCTGATGGCGTGCACGATGGCCAGCGTGGGCTGCTGGCGCCCAGGGCGCGGCCCGAAGTTGGGCGACGGGCAGCGCGAGGCCGCGCGCCACCAGCCCCCGCGCCAGCCCGGGTGCAGATCAGCTGCCGCGCTCGACGTCACACCCAGACTCGCACCCGGGCCAGGGCCACGCCGCGGCGGCGCGCCCTCACTCGCGCTCATCGGCATCGCCGCCCACATTCACGCCCAAGCGCGCCATGCGGTAGCGCATTTGCCGCAGCGACAGGCCCATGCTCGCACCCGCGGCGGTGCGGTTGTAGCGGTGGCGGTCGAGCGCGCGCTCCAGGATGTCGCGCTCGACCTGATCGAGGTAACGCGCCAGGTCGTTGGGCAGCGGGGCCTCGGGCGCCACCAAAGGCAGCGACGCCGCAGCAGTGGGCGGCTCGGGCTCTGCGGCAACCACCGTCGGTGCGGTGATGATGTCCAGCTCCATCGCCAAACTGTCGGTGAACACCATCTCGGGCAGACCGAGGTCGTCGCCGCTGATCTCGTCGCTGTTGGCCAGGGCCACCGCGCGGTGCAGCAGGTTTTCAAGCTCACGCACATTGCCCGGAAACGCGTAGCGCGACAGGCGCGCCATGGCCTCGCGCGTGAGCCGCGGTGGCGGC
The DNA here is from genome assembly GCA_041164825.1 of Pseudomonadota bacterium. GTDB lineage: Bacteria > Pseudomonadota > Gammaproteobacteria > Burkholderiales > Burkholderiaceae_C > JBEAOO01. The sequence goes on from JBEAOO010000245.1 coordinate 3,358, forward strand.
CACACGCCGGCCTCGCGCGCAGTGCGCTCGAGCACGCGCTCGGCGATCACGGGCAGGTCGTCCAAGCGCTCGCGCAGCGGCGGCACGCGAATCTGGATCACATTGAGCCGGTAATACAAGTCTTGGCGGAAGCGGCCTTGGTGCACCTCTTCGCCCAGGTCTTTGTGGGTGGCGCTGAGCAGGCGCACGTTCACCGGCTGCTCGGCCACCGCACCCACCGGGCGCACCGAGCGCTCCTGGATGGCGCGCAGCAGCTTGCTTTGCATGGCCAGCGGCAAATCGCCGATCTCGTCGAGAAACAAGGTGCCGCCATTGGCGGCCTGGAAAAAGCCCTCGCGGTCTTCGGCCGCCCCGGTGAACGCGCCCTTGCGGTAGCCAAAAAATTCAGCCTCCAGCAACTGCTCGGGGATGGCGCCGCAGTTGACGGCGATGAAGGGCTGGCCGGTGCGCGGGCTGATGTCGTGGATGGCGCGCGCCACCAGTTCTTTGCCGGTGCCCGACTCGCCGTTCACCAGCACGGGCGCCATGCTGCGCGCCACTTTTTCCACCAGGTCACGCACCTGGCGCATGGCAGCCGACTGCCCCGCCATGCGGTTGAGTGCAGCGCTCACCGGCGCGGCAGGCACCATGCTGTCCACACTGGCCGCCGTGAGCCGGGCCGCTGCCGGCGTGGCCGTGACGCTGGCCTTGGGGCTGCCGCGCTCGGAGGGCAAGCTGGCCGGGTTCAGCGTTGGCACGGTGGCCGGCATGCGCCCCAAGGCCGAGGCCACCACGGCCCGAAATTGTTTCAAGTCGACCGGCTTGGTGAGGTAGTCGTAGGCCCCCGCCTTGAGCGCCTCGACCGCGTTTTCGGCCGAGCCATAAGCCGTGATGACAATGGCTTTTTCGCGCCGGCCGGCCTCTTCGAGCTTGCGCAGCAGGTCCAGCCCCGAGCCATCGGGCAGGCGCATGTCGGTGATGATGGCGCTGTAGCTGCGGTCTTTCAGGTGCGCCAGCGCCTCTTCCACCGTGCCGGCGGTTTCGATGTCGTAGCCCTCGCGCAGCAGCGTCATTTCATAGAGTGTGCGCAGGTCCGGCTCGTCATCGATCACCAGCAGGCTGAAATGGGACGGAGAGGTCGTCATCGTGGTGGTGGCGGTGGTGATCGCGTTCATGTCTGGGTGGGCAGCGGCAGGTGGGCGCCCAGGGCGGGGGCCAGCGCCTGGCGTTGCAAACTGAGCCGGAATTCATTGCGGCAGGCGTGGTCGGGGCCGCGCTGCCGGTAGTCGATGCTGGCGCCGTGGCGCGCACACAGTTCGCGGCAAATGTACAAGCCCAGGCCGGTGCCGCGGCTGCGTGTGGAGAAGAAGGGTTCGAACAGGTGCCGCTCCACATCGGGTGGAATCGGCTCGCCATCGCTGGCCACACCGAGCACCACCTGGTCGGCGCCTGCGGCCTGCAAATACAGCTGCAGCGCACCGGGCTGCTTGCTGCTGTGGCGCAGTCCGTTGTCGAGCAAGTTGACCAACACCCGGCGCAGGTGCTCGGCATCAAAGCGCACGCCCAGCGCACCGCCGGGCAGCGCCACCCGCAAGGCGCTTTGCTCGCCCAGCGGCAAGCCGTTGGCGCGCAGCCACTCGCTGCAGACCAGCGCCACCTCGGTGCCGATGTCGATCACGCCGGCCTCCTCGCCCGCGCCGGGCGCCACTGCCATCACGTCTTCCACGATGCGCTTCAAGCGCTCCACGTTGTCGCTGACCATGCGGGTGAGTTGCACCTGCTGCGGCGTGGTGGCGTCTTCGGCCAGCAGGGCATTGGCCTGCGAAATGGCGGCCAGCGGGTTGCGGATTTCGTGCGCAATGCCAGCCGACATGCGGCCCATGGCGGCCAGTTTTTCTTGCCGGGTGCGGGCTTCCATGCTGCGCACGTCTTCCAGCAGCAGCACACAAAACGACTCGCCGGCCACCTCGGCCTGGCGGCGCGTGAAGCGGATGCGCACCCGCAGCGTGCGGGTCACATCGTCTTCGTCAAAACGCAGCGTGACATCGCGCCCGGCCTCGGGCCAGAGGCCCGCGGCAAAAGCGCGGTCCACGGTGCTGGCCAATGGCGCCCAGGCATCGACAGCGCGCAGCTGAAACGGCGCCGGCCGCGACACGCCGGCGGCAGAGAGCAACTGGCGCGCGGCGGGGTTGGCCACGCGCACACGGCCGCTCGGGTCCACCACCATCACGCCGTCTTGCATGTCCTCGATCACCAAGCGGTTGAGCTGCGCCTGCTGGCGCGCCATTTCCAGCGTGCCACGCGCGGTGAGTTCTTCACGCGCCAGGCGGCCCGCCAGTTCGCCCGCCAAGATGGTGATCACAAACAAACCCATGCCGGCCAAGCCCGCTTGGGTCATCAGCTGCGCCGCCTCGCCATCGCCGGCCAGCACCGAGACCCAGCTCGACGCCAGCAACGCCATCGACATCACCGCCGCCGTGGCCAGCGCCATCAAGCGCGGCGTGAGCACACCCGCCATCAGCGCCGGCAGCGCCAGCAGCGCCACGTAGTTGAAGGCCGAGGCCGGCGCCAGCGTGTGCAGCGCGGTGAACACCAGGATGTCGGCGCCCACCGTGGCCAACCACTGTGGGCTGCGCAGCCGCGCCATGGCCTGCGGCGCGGGCGCTTGGCGCCAGCGCGGCAGCAGCCAGGTGGCCACCGTGAGCGCCGCATAGACCAAGCCGAGCGTGACCACTGCCGGCGACCAGCGTCCGCCCATCGCACTCGTCAGCGCCAACGTGGCCAGCAGCGCCACCGCCAGCGCCGCGCGCGCGCCGAGGAAGGTCCCGTAAATGCGCTCAAACGCGGTCTGCCCGGAATGCACGATGCGCCGCGCCTGACGTGACAAGAAGCCCGCATCGTCTTGTGCCGAGCTCATCGACTGCCAGTCGGGCGCATGGCGCGAGTCACCGGGCGGGGGCAATTCGCCGTCCACACCCAGCGCGCCAAACCACGACTCGTCGGCCGGGCGGGTCGGCCGCCCGCTGTCGGCACCACTCATGGCTGAGCCTCCGGCGGACGGGCGCCCGATTGCGCATGGGCAGCGCTGCAAAACAGCGCACCGCCCTCGCCCACCACCGCCTCACTGCGTGGCAGGTGCAGATCGCAATGCGCGCAGGCCACCATGGTGTCGGGACCGATGTTGGGCCTGGTGTTGGGCCTGGTCGCTGGCGCGGCGTCGCTGGGCGTGCTGCGGTCCGAGCCGCGGTCACCGCGCGGCCGTGAGCGCACCGACAACAGCCACCACAGGCCGCCCACCACCGCCAAGATCAGAATCAAACGCGCCATGTTGCTGAGGGTCCGCCGCTCGCGCGTCAGGCCAATGGCCGCTGCAACACCACTTCAAGCACAAAGCGCGATCCGGCATAACCCAACAGCAGCAAGCCCGCGCCGGCATACACCCAGCGCATGGCGCGCGGCCCGCGCCAGCCAAAGGCATGGCGCCCGGCCAGCAGCGCGGCAAACACCGCCCAGCCGAGCAGCGAGAACACGGTTTTGTGGTCCCAGCGCCAGGGGTTGGCAAACCACGCACCCAGCACCAAGGCCAGCGTCAGCACCGCAAAGCCCGCCTCCACCAAACGAAACGTCAGCCGCTCCAAACGCAGCAGCGGCACGCCCACCGCCGCCGCCGCCGCCGCACTGCGCTGGCGCATCTGCCGATCAGCCCGGTTGAGCAGAACCGCGTGCAGCACCGCCACGCCAAACAGCGCATAGGACGACATGCCCAACACCCAGTGCAGCGGCGCCCAGCGCGACACCGAGGGGTGCAGCAGCGCGCCCGGGAACATCAGCGACAGCGCCACCGCCACCGCGCCCAGCAGCGCCAGCCCGCGGCGCATGCCCAGCATGGGCAAAAAGCGGCTCTCCACCAAGTACACGGCCAGCACCAGCCACAAGGTAACGGACAAGGCGGGCGCAAACCCAAAGCGTGCCGCCACATCGCCCGAGGCCCCGCCTGAGGCGTCGACCGCGATGGCCGCCGCATGGGCCACCCAGCCTGCGGTGAGCAAGATGCGCAGCGCGCGCTCCGACTGCTCGGACCGCAGCGCCGCCGCGACGTAGGCGACAAAGGCCAGCAGGCCCGGAAAGGCGCCCAGCAACCACGGGCCGATGGCCGCGTTGCCCGAGGGAGCGAACGATAGAATCATGGCCACAGTGTACTTTCGTGCACCCCTGCAACACGCGGCCGCGGGCCCGTTCTCTCCACGTCTTCCCCCACCATGGCGACCACCCTCACCGAACGTCTGAGCCGCGCGATCAAGACCATGCGCGGCCAGGCGCGCATCACCGAAGACAACGTGCAAGAGATGATGCGCGAAGTGCGCATGGCCTTGCTCGAAGCCGACGTGGCCCTGCCCGTGGTGCGCGATTTCATCGCCCGCGTGAAGGACAAAGCCCTGGGCCAGGAGGTGGTGGGCTCGCTCAACCCCGGCCAGGTGCTGGTCAGCATCGTCAACCGCGAACTCGCTGCCACCATGGGCAACGGCGTGGCCGACATCAACCTCGCCGCCCAGCCCCCCGCCGTCATTCTGATGGCCGGCCTGCAAGGCGCGGGCAAAACCACCACCACCGCCAAGCTGGCCAAGCACCTGATCGAGCGCCGCAAGAAGAAGGTGCTCACCGTCTCGGCCGACGTGTACCGCCCGGCCGCCATTGAGCAGCTCAAAACCGTCACCAAGCAAGCTGGCGCCGAGTGGTTCCCCTCCACCGCCGCCGACAAGCCGCTTGACATCGTCAACGCCGCGCTCGACTACGCCCGCAAGCACTACTTCGATGTGCTGCTGGTCGACACCGCCGGCCGCCTGGCGATTGACGAGGTGCTGATGCGCGAGATCAGCGAGATCCACGCCGCCATCAAGCCGGTGGAAACGCTGTTCGTCGTTGACGCCATGCAGGGCCAGGACGCGATCAATACCGCCAAAGCCTTCAAGGAAGCGCTGCCGCTGACCGGCATCGTGCTGACCAAGATGGACGGCGACTCGCGCGGTGGCGCGGCGCTCTCGGTGCGGCAGATCACCGGCGCGCCGATCAAATTTGCCGGCACCAGCGAAAAAATCGACGGCCTGGAGGTGTTTGACGCCGAGCGCCACGCCGGCCGCGTGCTTGGCATGGGCGACATCGTGGCCCTGGTGGAAGAAGTCACCAAGGGCGTCGACATGGCCGCCGCGCAGCGCCTGGCCGAGAAGGTCAAGTCCGGCGACGCGTTTGACCTCAACGACTTCCTGCAGCAGATCTCGCAGATGAAGAAGATGGGCGGCCTCTCCAGCCTGATGGACAAGCTGCCCACGCAGATGATGGCCAAGGCCCCGGGCCAGGCCGACATGGACCGCGCCGAGCGCGATGTGCGCCGCATGGAAGGCATGATCTGCTCCATGACGCCGCTGGAGCGCGCCAAGCCCGATCTCATCAAGGCCACCCGCAAGCGCCGCATTGCCGCGGGCTCCGGCGTGCAGGTGCAAGACGTGAACCGCATGCTCAACCAGTTTGAGCAAATGCGCGACATGATGAAGAAGATGCGCGGCGGCGGCCTGATGAAGATGATGAAGCGCATGGGCGGCATGAAGGGCATGCCCGGCATGCGCTGAGCGGCTGCGCGCAGGCCTCACGTGGCCGCGTCTTCCGTCTCCACCAAGAAAAACGGGGCCCTGTGGAGGGCCCCGTTTTTTTGTCAACTGGCTGCGGCTCAGCCGCGCGCCAACCTCACTCCAACAGCGCCTTCGCAAACTCGCGCGCGCTGAAGGTCTCCAAGTCTTCGAGTTTCTCGCCCACGCCCACAAAGTACACCGGCACCGGCCGCTCACGCGCAATGGCCGCCAGCACACCGCCCTTGGCCGTGCCATCGAGCTTGGTCACCACCAGGCCGGTCAGCGTCAGCGCGTCGTCAAACGCCTTCACCTGCGTCAACGCGTTTTGGCCGGTATTGCCATCGACCACCAGCAGCACCTCGTGCGGCGCACCCGCTTGCGCTTTGCCAATCACACGCTGGATCTTCTTCAGCTCTTCCATCAGGTGCAACTGCGTCGGCAGGCGCCCGGCGGTGTCGGCAATCACCACATCGCAGCCGCGCGCGCGGCCCGCCGTCACCGCATCAAACGTCACCGCCGACGGGTCGGCGCCCTCCTGGCTCACGATGTCCACCGAGGCGCGGTCGGCCCACACCGCCAGCTGCTCGCGCGCCGCCGCGCGGAAGGTGTCGGCCGCCGCCAGCAGCACCTTCTGGCCGTCCTCGGCCAAATGGCGTGTGAGCTTGCCGATGCTGGTGGTCTTGCCCGCACCGTTCACGCCCACCACCATCATCACCGTGGGTGAGGCCTCGCCAATCACCAGCGCTTTTTCCAGCGGCGTCAACAGCTCGGCCAGCGCGTCCACCAACAGCGCCTTCACCGCCTGCGGCTCGGTGGCTTTGGCCTCCTTCACGCGGCGCTTCAAATCGCTCAGCAAAAACTCGGTCGCGCGCACGCCAGTGTCGGCCATCAGCAGCGCCTCTTCCAGCTCTTCATAGAGCGCGTCATCAATCTGCGTGCCGGTGAACACCTGCGCAATCGATGAGCCCGTCTTGCGCAGGCCCTGGCGCAGCTTGTCGAGCCAACCCTGGCGTGCGGGCGCTGCAGCCGGGGCAGGCATGGCAGCGACGGCGGCGGACTCCGCAATGCGCGGCGCGGCTGGGCTTGGCGTCGAAGCCAATTTCGCGGTGGATGCTGGCGCGGCGACTGGCGCTGGCACCGGCGCACTGGGCGCAGCAGCACCAGGCACCACGGCCTCCACCAGCTTGTCGAACCAACCACGCGGCTCGGCGGCAGGCACCGACGCAAGCGGCGCGCTGGACGCCGCGGCAGGTGCGTGCCCAGACGCGGGCGCCACCGACCCAGCAGCGTGACGCCCCCCGGCCCCATCAGCAGGTGCTGATGCAGGTGCTGCTGCCTCAGTCGCAGCAGGCGCCACAGCCGGTGCGGCAGCGGATGAAACAGGCGCGGCCACCGGCTCAGCAGCCGGCTTTTTCTTGAAAAAACTGAACATCCCCATCGGGTTCTCGCCAAGCAAAAAGGTCAAAGATGCGATCTTGGCATGCGCGAGCCCACAATCCGCAAAAAAACACGCTATACTTTTGGGCTTAGGCGCTTTAGCTCAGCCGGTTAGAGCGACGGAATCATAATCCGCAGGTCCGGGGTTCGAATCCCTGAAGCGCCACCAAGAAAAAGAAGCCTTGTAAGTCAATGACTTACAAGGCTTTTCTCTTGTCCGGGGTACACATTGGGGGTCCACACCCATGTCCCGACGAGCAACCCGGCTCTACCGCAAGAGCTCTGGAATTTACTGGCTGCGCATCGTCCTTCCGCGCGGCATCACCATCTCCCGGCGTTCTGCCGAAGAAGACCCCACCTCTAACACAGGCCCCG
>JBEAOO010000246.1:0-5231 GCA_041164825.1 Pseudomonadota bacterium
CGTCTTCGGCGCTCACGAGTTGTTTGATGAGCGCGCGCACCGCCGTGCTGGAGGCATTGCCGCCGGCCTCGGTGTTGAGCGAGCTGCCGAAAAAGTACTTCAGCTCGAAGGTGCCAAACGGCGTGTTCATGTACTTGGCTGTGGTCACGCGCGAGATGGTGGACTCGTGCAGGCCCAGCTCATCGGCGATCTCGCGCAGCACCAGCGGCTTCATCGCGATCTCACCATGCGTGAAGAAGCTTTTTTGCCGCTCCACGATGGCCTGCGACACGCGCTGGATGGTGTCAAAGCGCTGCAGGATGTTCTTCATGAACCAGCGCGCTTCTTGCAGGCGCGCACTCAGCCCACTGCCGCCCGCGCCGCCGCGTCCGCCACGGATCGCTTGGGCGTAGAGGTCGTTGATGCGCAGCTTGGGCATCACGTCGGGGTTGAGCACCACCTTCCAGCCGCGACCGCTTTTTTGCACGATCACATCGGGCACGATGATGTTGGCCTCGGCGCGCGCAAAGGGCCGCGCGGGCTTGGGTTCGAGCGAGGTGATGAGGCTTTGCGCTTCGCGCAGCAGGTCTTCATCGGCGCCGGTGGCGGCCACCAGTTTTTTGGTGTCGCGCCGGGCCAGCAACTCCAGGTGCTGCTTGCAGATGATGATGGCGACGGCCTGCGCTTCGCTGCGGTCCATGCCGCGCAGCTGGATCACCAGGCACTCCGACAAATTGCGCGCGCCCACGCCCAGCGGCTCCATGCTCTGCAGCCACTTCAGCGCGCAGTTCAGGCGATCGAGCAGGTCTTCTTTGGCTTCGGCCTCCGCGTCTTCGCCGAGCAGTTCGGCCACGATGTCTTCGAGCGCGTCGGCCAGGTAACCATCGTCATTCAGTGACTCGATCAGCACGTGCAGCGCGGCGCGGTCTTCGTCGCTCAGGCGCATGCCGGGCAGCTGGGCGCGCAGGTGCTCTTGCAGGCTCTCGGCCTGGATGCTGCGGTCCTGCGGGTCGTAGTCGTCGCCGTCGTTGTTGCTGCCGCTGCCGGCGCCCGGCGTTTCGCGGATGCCGTCAAAGTCGTCGCGCTCGGTGCCGTTTTCCCAGTCGTCGCGTTCGGTGGCGCCGGCCTCGCCGCTGTCGAGCGCGGGCGTGTCGTCGCTGGCTTCGTTGCTGCTCGATTCGGTGGCGCGTTCGGTCTCGCGCTCACCGGCGCGCTCGGCCGGCGTCAGCCGCTCGGTCAGCGGCTCAAAAGCGGCAGGGCCGTCGTCATCCACATCGAGAAACGGGTTCTGCTCCAGCATCTGCTCCACCTCTTGGTGGAGTTCGAGCGTGGAGAGCTGCAGCAACCGGATGGACTGCTGCAACTGGGGCGTCAGCGCCAGGTGCTGGGAAAGGCGGACTTGCAGTGACGGTTTCATGGGCGGGCGGTCACATGCGGAAATGTTCGCCGAGGTAGACCTTGCGAACGTCGGCGTTCTCGACGATCTCGGTCGGCGTGCCTTCAGCCAGCACACGCCCCTCGCTGATGATGTAGGCGCGGTCGCAGATGCCCAGCGTCTCGCGCACGTTGTGGTCGGTGATCAACACGCCGATGCCGCGCGCTTTGAGGAAACCGATGATGCGTTGGATCTCCAGCACCGCGATCGGGTCGACGCCGGCAAAGGGCTCGTCGAGCAGGATGAACTTGGGCTGCGTGGCCAGGGCGCGGGCGATTTCGACGCGGCGGCGCTCGCCGCCTGAGAGCGCGGGCGCCGGGCTGTCGCGCAGTTTGTCCAGGCTCAGGTCGTTCAGCAGGCCGTCGAGCAGGCGGTTGATCTCGCTCAGTGGCAGGGCGCGACCTTGGGCATCGACCTGCAACTCCAGCACCGCGCGGATGTTTTCTTGCACCGTGAGGCGGCGAAAAATCGAGGCCTCTTGCGGCAAGTAACTCAGCCCCAGGCGCGAGCGCTGGTGGATGGGCAGGCGCTCGATGCGCTGGCCTTCCACGGTGATCTCGCCGGCATCGGCGCGCAGCAAGCCGACGATCATGTAGAAGGTGGTGGTCTTGCCCGCACCATTGGGGCCGAGCAGCCCCACCACTTCGCCGCTGTTGACGGCGAGGTGGCCGTCTTTGACGACCATGCGGGCGCCATAACTTTTTTGCAGGCCGACCGCGGTGAGCCGGTGTGGCGCGGGCAGCGCCCTGGTGTCGGCGGCGCTCAACGGGAGGCCGCCGGCGCGCTGCCGGCTGGTGCCGCAGGCGCGGCGGTGTCGGTGCTGCTGGTGGCGGGTGCGCGGGGGCTGAGCACGGCACGCACGCGGCCACTCGGGTTGGCCGCGCTCACCGTGCCACCTTGCACGCTGAACACCTCGCCCAGGCTGTCGTAGTTGATGACCGCGCCACTGGTTTCATCCACCAGTGTTTTGCCCCGAAAGCGGCGGATCACGGCCTTGTTGACCAGCTTCACGCTCTCGGTCTTGCCGTCGTATTCCACGCGCTCGGCTTCGCCCTCGATGGTCTCATCCAGGCCTTCACGCTTTTGGCTGAACGTGGCCACTTTGCCCGCTGCGCCGGTGGCGATGCCAAGCTGTTGGCCGCCAGCCAGTTGCTGCACCTCAATGCGCGCGGCGCGCATCACGATTGAGCCTTTGGTGACCACCACATTGCCGGTGAACACGCCGGTTTGTTTTTGGTCGTCGTAGCGCGCGGCGTCGGCCTCGATGGCCAGCGGCTTGTTGCGGTCGGCCTTCTCGGCCCAGGCGGGCGCAGACAGGCAAAACGCGAGCCACAGGGCGGTGCAGAGGCGGGGAGCGGAGGGTTGTGTAAGGCGCTTCATATCGGCATGAATCTTGCAGGACATTCTAGCCTGCAGCGATGCCCGGCGTGCGCCGGGCGCTCTCGATATTTGCGCCCCGAGTCGGGGGGGTGTCGGGCCAGGTTGAGCCCGACAGCCGTGCGGTCCAGCCGCACGGCGGGTGCGCGGGGTCAGGCCTTGCCGCGGCTCTGCGCGATCAGGGCGTTGGCCACGCTGAGGGCGCGGTCGGCCGAGCCGGCCAGCGAGCCCGAGGTGAAGTATCGGCCATTCACGCCCAGGGCGGGCACGCCGTCAATCTTGTAGCCCTCGGCCAGCTTGTTGGCTTGTTTGGCCTTGGTCTGCACTGAGAACGAGTTGAACAGCTCGGTGAACTTGGCCGCATCGATGCCGTTTTTGGTCATGAAGGCGGCGATGTCCTCGATCTTGTCGAGCGTTTGGCGCTCGTTGTGGATCGCGTAGAACACCTTGCGGTGCATGGCGTCCACCTGGCCCAGGGCTTCCAGCGCGTAGAAGATTTTTTGGTGGGCGACGTAGGGGTTCTCGCGGAAGGCGACCGGCACGCGCTTGAACGCCACGTCGGCCGGCAGCTTCTTTTGCCAAGCGTCGAGCGCGGGCTCGAAGGCGTTGCAGTGCGGGCAGCCGTACCAGAAGAACTCGATCACCTCGATCTTGCCGGCCGGGGCCGACACGGCCAATGGTTGGCCGAGCTTGACGTAGTGCGTGCCTTCCACAAAGCCGCCTTGCGCTTGGCTGGTGGTGGACACGGCCAGCGTGGCGAGGCCCAAACCGGAACCCAGCAGCTGGGCAGAAAAATCACGACGTTTCATGAGGTCATCCTTGAAAGCGGGCGGCGCGCGGCGGCGGCCCAAAAAGCGGTTCAGTTCGCAGCCGGTTCAGCGGCGCGCCGGGCCATCACTTGGCCACGCGCACCAGTGCGGCGTCCATGCCTGATCCGTCGAGCGTGGTTTTGGTTTCATCGGCCACGTCCTTCTTGTCGAACGGGCCCAAACGCACCCGGTACACCGTGCGCCCCGATTGCTCGCGTTCGGTCACCCGGGCTTCCAGGCCCATCATGGCGAGCTTGGCGCGTTGGGCTTCGGCGTCTTCCACCTTGGCAAACGCGCCGGCTTGCACGTAGTAGGTGAACGCGTCAGCGCCCGGTTTGGTGGACGAGGCAGCGCCAGAAGCCGGCTTGCCGGCCAGCAGGGCGGCCGGGTCTTTGCTGCTGCTGGGGCTGGAGGCGCCGGAGGCGGCGGCGGCCGCTGCCGCGGCCTTGGCGGCGGCGCGCGCGGCAGCGGCGCTGGCGGCCTTGGCGGCTGCCACCGCACTGGCGCTCTTGGCCGGCGCGCTGGCCGCCGCCGTCACCTCGCCCGCTGCCGCAGCGGCGTTGACCGAGGCGGCCGCTTGTGCCGCCGATGCGGCGGCTGCCGCAGCTTCGAGGTTGGGCTTGGCCGGGTTTTTGCCGTACAGCGCGCTGTTCGGGTCCCAGTTTTTGTTCTTCTCTTGCTCGGCCGCGTCTTGTTCGGCACTGCGGCCGGGCACCTTGTTGACGAAGGGCAGCGGGGCCTTGGTGACGTAGAGCGCCACGCCCAGTGCCAGGCTCAAGCCCAGCAGCAGGCCGACGATCATGCCCATCAAAAAGCCGCCGCGTTGCTGCGATTTCATGCCGTGGTCCGTTTCAGGTTCTTGTGGTGAAAGTGGCTGGTGGGCGCGGGGTGCGCCATCACATCTTGTCGGGCGCGCTCACGCCCAGCACGGCCAGCGCGTTGCGCAGCACCTGGCGGGTGGCCGCCAGCAGCGCCACGCGGGCTTGGGTGAGGGCGGGCTGGTCGTCTTGCAGCACGCGCTCGGCGCCGTAGTAGCTGTGCAGTGCGCCGGAGACATCGCGCAGGTAGAACGCCACGTCGTGTGGCGCCAGGCCGTTGGCCGCGCCCGTCAGCATGGCCGGGTACTCGGCCAGCTTGAGCATCAGCGCGGCTTCGCTCGGCGCGGTCAGCCGCGAGAGGTCGGCAACGGCCAGCGCGGCCTCATCGCCACCCTTGTCGACAAAGTTGCGGATGATCGAGCAGATGCGGGCATGCGCATACTGCACGTAAAACACCGGGTTCTCGTCGTTCTGCTTCAGGGCCAGATCGACATCAAACACGAACTCGGTGTCGGCCTTGCGGCTGATCAGGAAGAAGCGCACCGCGTCCTTGCTGGTCCACTCGATCAGGTCGCGCAGCGTCACGTAGCTGCCGGCGCGTTTGGAGATCTTCACCTCCTCGCCGCCCTTCATCACCGTGACCATCTTGTGCAGCACGTAGTCGGGGTAGCCCTGCGGGATACCGACGTTGGCCGCTTGCAAGCCGGCGCGCACGCGGGCGATGGTGCCGTGGTGGTCGCTGCCCTGGATGTTGATGGCCTTGGTGAAGCCGCGCTCGAATTTGTGGATGTGATAGGCCACATCGGGCACGAA
>JBEAOO010000247.1:0-4457 GCA_041164825.1 Pseudomonadota bacterium
CAGCGCGAGGCCCAGGCCCGGCTGGCCCAGTTGAGCCGCCACTTTCCGCCAGCGGAGCCTGCTGTCTCCAAACGTGCTCAGCGTCCGTCCCCCCGCCTGAACCCCTTTGACTCTGCCACCGGGAGCCTGCGATGACACACACCCCCCACACGCATGCGCACAACCAAGGCGGGCGCAGCGATTTGTCGCTCTGGATGGGCCTGGATTTGCCCGATCCGCGGCGCGACCGCATCGCCGAACGCCGCACTTTTGTCGAATTGAAGCAAACCTTCATGCAGGCCGCGGCGCACATCCCGGGCCGCCTGGGCAATGTGCTGGCGCAACGCCTGCGCCAGAGCAGCGACTTGGAATCGCTGCTGCAGTTGCGGCACCCGCTGCTGGCCGGGCTGTCGCCCGACAACCCCAGCTGCGAGACTCACCGCACCCTGGTCGAAGCTCACCTCAAACGCATCCACAGCCTCGAACGCTGAGGGGCTGAGCAGCCAAAGGGCCGTCGGCAGATGTTCAGCGGCTGCCCAGCGCCAACTTCAAGCCCAGGCCCACAAACAGCGCGCCCGCGCCACGCTGCACCCAACGCGCGGCCGCACGCCCCGACCCACCGCCGCTGCCCGAACGCAGCAGCGCGCCCATGCGAAAGCTCAAGACCGCCACGGCCATGTTCACCAGGGTCCCGCTGAGGTTGAAAGCCGCGCCGAGCAGCACGAAGGCCAGCGTTTGCCCGGGCTGATCGGGCGTGATGAATTGCGGCAAAAAGGCCATGAAGAACAGCGCCACTTTCGGGTTCAGCGCATTGGTCAGCGCACCTTGCCAAAACGCCCGAGCGGCGCCCATTGGCACGGCCATCGGCATCCGCCCCGCTGACACCTCGCCCCGCGCGCACGCCTGCGGCCGAAGCAAGCCCCACCCCATCCAGACGAGGTAGGCGCCGCCCAGCGCCTTCAGGCCGGCAAACGCCCAGGGGCTGGCCGCCAACAGCGCCGACACGCCGAGTGCGGCCAGCACCATGTGAAACAAGCAGCCCAGGCCCACGCCCAGCGCCGCCCAAACGCCTGCACGCGGGCCATGCGCGGCGGAAGTGCCAGCCACGAGCAGCATGTCGGGGCCGGGCGTCAGGTTGAGCAGCAAGGCGGCGGCCACAAACAGGGCCGGATCGTGCAGGGCGGGTGGCAGCATGGGCAGGCTTTTCAGCGATCCGTCGTCGATGAGCGACGGGTGGTTCGGGTGAAAGTTTCAAGGCTTGCGGCGCCGCTACAACGCGACGAGGTCGCGTTGAATGAACTGCCGCACCGCCGACCACAAATCATGTGAGCAGATGCTACCCGCGCCCGGGCGGCGCCTGTGTCAGAAGGCACAATGGCAAGGTATTTCGCCCCTTGCTCTTTGCCTCCGCTTGCCGTGAACATCATCATCCTCGACGACTACCAAGACGCCGTGCGCAAGCTTCGCTGCGCCAGCCTGCTTGACACCATGAACGCCAAAGTGTTCACCAACACGGTGAAAGGCACGGGCCAATTGGCGGTGCGTCTGCGCGATGCCGAGGTGCTGGTGCTGATCCGTGAGCGCACCCAGTTCCCACGCCAACTGCTCGAAAAACTGCCCAAGCTGCGCCTGATCGTGCAGACCGGCCGCGTGGGCTCGCACATCGACATTGAAGCCTGCACTCGCCTGGGAATCGCCGTGGCCGAGGGTGCGGGCTCGCCGGTGGCGCCGGCCGAGCTCACCTGGGCGCTGATCATGGCCGCCATGCGCCGCCTGCCTCATTACATCGGCACGCTCAAGCATGGCGCGTGGCAGCAATCGGGCCTGAAGGCGGCGTCCATGCCGCCCAACTTCGGCATCGGCATGGTGCTCAAGGGCAAGACGCTGGGCATCTGGGGCTACGGCAAGATTGGCCAGCTGGTGGCCGGCTACGGCAAGGCTTTTGGCATGCAGGTGACGGTGTGGGGCAGCGAAGACGCGCGTGAACGTGCCCGCGCCGACGGCCTGGTTCCCGCGCCCAGTTGCGCCGCGTTTTTTGAGGCCTGCGATGTGCTGTCACTGCACCTGCGGCTCAATGACGACACCCGCGGCATCGTCAAGCTCGAATCACTCTCGCTGATGAAACCCACGGCGCTGCTGGTCAACACCTCGCGCGCCGAGTTGATTGAAGAGGGCGCACTGGTCTCGGCCCTCAACCGTGGCCGACCGGGCATGGCGGCGGTGGACGTGTTCGAGAGCGAACCCATTCTGCAGGGCCACCCGCTGCTGCGGCTCGAAAACGCCGTTTGCACGCCGCACATTGGCTACGTGGAGCAAGACAGCTACGAGCTCTATTTCCGCGCTGCCTTTGAGAATGTCAGCCACTTTGTGGCCGGCACGCCGAGCAACATCGTCAACCCCGAGGCGCTGAAGGTGATGCGCTGATGGCGCCCGGGTCCGCAGCGGTCGCGGCGCCAGCCGTGTCGCTGAACGCGGCCCGCCATGCGCTGCTGTTTGGCAATTTCGCCATCGGCTGCGGCGTGATGGTGGTGGCGGGTTCGCTCAACGACCTGACTCGCGCGCTGAACATCAGCGTGGCCATGGGCGGGCAGCTGATTGCCTTGGCCGCGGTGATGATGTGCTTGGGCGCGCCGCTGCTGGCCACCCTGCTGGGGAGCTGGGACCGCCGGCGCCTGCTCAGCCTGGCCCTGCTTTGGTATGCGCTTGGCCACGCGCTCAGCGCATTCGCGCCCAGCTATGCCACCTTGCTGCCGCTGCGCGCGCTCAGCGTGCTGGCAGCGGCGGTGTTCACGCCGCAAGCGGCTGCGGCCATGTCGGCGCTGGCCGCGCCGCAAGAGCGCGGCCGCGCCATCACCTACATCTTTCTCGGCTGGGGCGTGGCGTCGGTGCTTGGCATGCCGGTGCACAGCTTCATTGGCGAGGCCTGGGGCTGGCGCTGGGCGTTTGGCCTGGTGGCGGTGCTGGCCAGCATCGGCGCGCTGTGGGTGTGGCGCGCCGTGCCGGCCGGCATCCGCCCGCCGGTGATGCGCTTGTCGGCGTGGCGCGAGGCCTTCAGCCAGCCCACCCTGATGGCGGTGGTGGCGGTCACCGCCTGCACCAGTGCCGGCCAGTTCACGCTGGCGTCCTACCTCGCGCCGTACTACCGCCAGGTGCTGGGCGCGCATGCGGCGCAGATCAGCTTCTTGTTTTTGTGCTTCGGCGCCTTTGGCCTCACTGGCAATGTGCTGGTCTCGCGCCACATCGACCGCCTGGGCGCGCCGCGCATCGTGGCCGTGTTGCTCAGCCTGATGGCCAGCACCCTGCTGCTCTGGCCGCTGGCCCGCACCGTGCCGCTGACGGCGCTGGTGCTGCTGCCCTGGGGCCTGGCCACCTTCGCCAGCAACTCGGCCCAGCAGGCGCGCCTGTCGCACGCAGCGCCCGCCTTGGCACCCGCCCTGATGGCGCTCAACACCTCGGCCATTTACCTCGGCCAAGCCGTGGGCGCGGGCGGCGGTGGTGCGCTGGTGGCCGCGCGCAGCGCACTCGGTGATGTGGGCGCCGCGCTGTACGCACCGCTGCACTGGTTGGGCCTGGGCTGGGTGCTGACCGCGCTGTTGCTGAGCCGCTGGGCACAACGGCGCATGGCCCTCAGCGCCCGGACGCTGCCGCATGGCGCGCACTGACGACGTGCAGGCCGAGGCGATCGCGTCCGTCGCGCTGACGGACGAGGGCCTGCGTCGACCCGGCTCGTGCGCCGAGTTGTTTCGTGTTTTCACTGCCCTGGCCTTGCAGGGGTTTGGCGGCGTGTTGGCGGTGGCCCAACGTGAGCTGGTCGAGAAGCAGCGCTGGCTCACCCGCGAAGACTTTTTGTCCCTGCTCTCGGTCAGTCAGGTGCTGCCGGGGCCGAATGTGATCAACCTCTCGCTGATGCTGGGCGACCGCTACTTCGGCCTGCGCGGCGCGCTCGCCGCCATGGCGGGCATGTTGCTGGTGCCGCTGCTGATTGTGCTGGCGATGGCGGCGGCCTACCAACAGGCGGCGCACCTGCCGGTGGTGCGCGACGCGCTGCGCGGCATGGGCGCGGTGTCGGGGGGGCTGGTGCTGTCGACCGCCCTGAAACTGGCCCCCGCCTTGAAGCGCAACCCGCTCGGCCGCACCGGCTGGTGGCTGGTGGCCTTGACTGCGCTGGCGATTGCCGGCCTGCACTGGCCACTCGTCGCCGTGGTGCTGGGCGCCGGCTCGCTGAGCATGGCCCTGGTGTGGCGGCGGTTGGCGCCATGATGAGTGCGCTCAGTCCGGCCGAGTTGCTCGACTTGTTCGGCCACTTCCTGGTGTTGAGCCTGTTGGCGGTGGGCGGCGCCATCAGCACCGCGCCCGACATGCACCGCTACCTGGTGGTGCAACAAGGCTGGCTGGACGATGCGCAGTTCAGTGCCGCCATCGCGCTGGCCCAAGCCGCGCCCGGGCCCAACCTGCTGTTTGTGCCCGTGCTGGGCTGG
>JBEAOO010000248.1:0-7462 GCA_041164825.1 Pseudomonadota bacterium
GGGCGTCCACCACGCCACCACGGTGGGCAAGCTGTTCGGGCCGGACAACCCGCTGCTGCCCAACTACCAGTGGGTGCCCATCGGTTACCACGGCCGCGGCTCGTCCATCCGCGCCAGCGGCCACGCCTTTCCCCGCCCCCACGGGCAGCTCAAGGGGCCGAACGACGCGGTGCCGGTGTATGCGCCCACGCAACGCCTGGACCACGAGCTGGAGGTGGGTGTGCTGATCGGCGGCGGCAACGCGCTGGGCGAGCCCATCGACATCGCCGACGCCGAGGACCACTTCTTCGGCCTGGTGCTGCTCAACGACTGGTCGGCCCGCGATGTGCAGGCCTGGGAGTACCAGCCGCTGGGGCCCTTCTTGGCCAAGAATTTTGTGAGCACCATCTCGCCCTGGATCGTCACGCCCGAAGCGCTGGCCCCGTTCCGCGCGCCCTTCACCCGGCCGCTCGGCGACCCGCAGCCCCTGCCCTACCTCGACAGCCCGGCCAACCGCGCCGCCGGCCACATCGACATGACGTTGGAGGTCTGGCTGCAGACCGCGCAGATGCGCGAAGCCGGCCTGCAGCACCAGCGCCTGATGGCCTCCAACTTCACCGATGCCTACTGGACGCTGGCGCAGCTCATCACGCACCACGCCAGCAACGGCTGCAACCTGGGCAGCGGCGATTTGCTCGGCACCGGCACCTTGTCGGGCCCCGACGCCAGCCAAGGTGGCTCGCTGCTGGAGCTGAGCCAGGGCGGCAAGCAGCCGATCTCCCTGGCCAACGGCGAACAGCGCACCTTCTTGCAGGACGGCGACAGCGTGATGCTGCGCGGCCACTGTGCCCGGCCCGGTGCGGTGCGCATCGGCTTCGGGCCCTGTGAAGGGCAGGTGCTGCCCGCGCGCCCGCTGTCGGCCACACGCTGATGGGCGAGGCAGGGCATCCACCCTGCCCCACCGCCGCAGCGACGTGCAGCGGCCACATGCGCTCGCTGGCAGCCGCATGCACCAGCAGCGCCAGCGCCTTGGCCACAGCCAGCGCGTCGCGCGCCTCCAGAAGGGCGGCGAAATGCCCCCCGTCACCGGTGTGGCCAGACAGGTCAGCCTGACGGCGGCAGCGCGTGCGCCTGCCGCATGCCCTGCAGGGCCGCGAGCAGGTCGTGCTCGTCGCCAAAGGCGCCGGACCGGCAGTCCATCCACAAGCCGTGCCAGCGGCCGCCTTGCCACTGCGCCTGCCCCCAGCCTGGTCGCACGGGGCGACCGGCGAGCATCTGGCGCACGCCGGTCGCACCGGCCAGTGCTCGGGCGGTGTCACCCCCCAGCACCAACAGTCGCGCGGGCGGCCGGGCGCAGTGCACCAGTTGCCGGACCTGCCGTTGCAGCAACTGCGCCGCCGCCACGGCGGACAGTGGCGACAAGGGGGAGAGGTCCAACAAGGCCAGTGGCACCGCTGTCTCGGCCAAGGTCGCACAGGCGACATCCCACGCCGCCTGCTCACCGTGGCACACGATCACCGCGTGGGGATGCGCCGCTCGGGCCCGCGCCCACTGGCGGCGGGTCGCTGGCTGGTGGCTGGCGCCAATCACCCAGACGCTGTCCGTGACCTCGGGGGCCGGCTCGGCCCCCGGCGGTGGTTCAGCCCAGGTGATGGACGCTGCCCTTTGCCGCGCGATGGCTGCGGCCAGGCCCGCACTGCCGCACCACAGGGTGCGAGGCCCCGACCCGGTCAAGGCACCGGCCGCACAGCGATCGAGGTCGGCATCGGTGCGCGCATCTGGAATCAGCAATGGGCAGTGCGCCGGCCAATGCCCGGTCATGAGCGCGGAGCGCAACCCATCGCCCACCGGCTGGGCCGCCGCGGCACCCGCGCCCGGCTCACCGCGCCACAGGTGCTCGTCAACCATGTACCGCCCCTGCGCCGGCAAGGCGGGCGCAAACACCACCCGCTCAAAGCGGCCCGCCGCCGCGAGCCATCGCACCTCGTTCAGGGTGTTGCCGCGCAGCAGGCTGTCGACCTTCTTGAAGGCCAGGCCCGCGTGGGCCAGCCACCCCACGCTGGCATCCAGGGCGGAAGCGAGCGCCGCCTGCGGCACATCGCGTGTGGCCGTGGCCACCACGCCCACAGGGGCGGGGGGCGCGTCGCCGCCGACGTCCGGACGATCCAACCACACCGGTACCCCGGGCCCGAAGGCCGCCGCACTGTCGAGCGCACCGGTCAGGTCGTCGGCGAGCAAGCGCACGGGCCCCTGAAGGCTCATACCGGCACCAAGGTCAGGCGCTTGCCGAGGGTGCGAATGCGCTCGGCCTCGTCGCTGGCCAGGCTGACATCACAGATGATCTCTTCCACGTCTGCCAGCGTGGCCACCTGCATGAAGGTGCGCGGGCGAAATTTCGAGGCGTCGGCCAGCAGGCGACGGCACACCGCCGCGCGCATCAGGGCGCGCTTCACCGCCGCCACCTCCGCCGACGTTTCGGTGATCACGCCATCGGTGATGGCGTGCGCGCCGCACAACAGCACATCGGCCTGCATGGCGCGCACCGCCTCGATCAAGGCGTCGCCCACCAGGGTCTGGCTGCCGTGGCGAAGGTGCCCACCCAGCACATGGACCTGCACCCATTGGCCGCCGCCCAACACCTGGGCAATGGCCAAGTCATTGGTGACGGCAGTGAACGGGATGCCACGTTGTACCGCTGCCCGTGCGGCCTCAAGCACGGTGCTGCCGCTGTCGAAGATCACGCTCTGGTGGGGCTGCAAGGTGGCCGCCGCCGCGGCGCCGATGGCGCGCTTTTCGCGCGGCGACAGCTCCGACGACGCCACGGAGTCGGGCTCGAACGCGGTGTAGCCCTGTTGCCGCAGCAAGGCGCCACCGTGGGTGCGATCGATCACTCCATCGGCAGCCAACCCGTCCAGGTCGCGCCGCAAGGTCGACAGCGACACCTCCAGCGCCTGCTCCAGCTGGGCCAAGGTGACGGCGCCGTGGCGGCGCAGGAAATCGACGATGCGCTGCCGGCGCTGCGCCGGCAGCAGCGACACCACCGCCAGCGCGGGCGCGGCAGCGGCGGACAAGGAGGAGGAAGAAGAAGACGCTTCGTTGCTCATGGGGGCTCACATCCTGAACGGTGTTCAACGCGGTCTCGACCTCACGCACCCCTGAATCAACAGGGCACCCTCAGCCAGTCCCGATGGCGGGATGGTAGCGAGATCGGGATCAGGGTTTGATCGGATGTGACACCTATTGACGCTTTTTGGCGTTTTATGCACGATGCAATCCGCGTTCAATCACAAACGATCAAAACGCGTCAAAACAATTCTGGAGACTCCCATGACATCGACCGCCTCGTTCCGCCCGACCCGCCGTGCAATGGCCTTGAGCCTGGCGGCCATCGCCAGTGCGTTGCTCGCCCCCGCCACCTGGGCGCAAAGCACGTTCCCGTCCAAACCCATCACCTTCGTGGTGCCCTACCCAGCGGGCGGCGCCAACGACATGCTGGGGCGCCTGATCGGCCAAAAAATGGGCGAGGTGCTGGGCGGCCAGGTGATCATTGACAACAAGCCCGGCGCGGGTGCGCTGCTGGGCGCCAATGTGGTGGCCAAGGCACCGTCGGACGGCCACACCGTGCTGGTGGGCGGCTTGGCCACGCACGCGGCCAGCCCGCACCTGATCAAGGCCGACTACGACCCGCTGAAAGACTTTGAAGCCGTGGGCCTGCTGGGCCAGGCGCCCATCATCGCCATCACCAGCATCGAATCCCCGTTGAAGTCGCTGAAGGATGTGGCGGACATCGCCAAGAAAAAGCCGGGCGAGATGATGTACGGCTCCTCCGGCAACGGCTCACCGCTGCACCTGGCCGGCGAGATCTTTGATTCGATCAACGGCACGCAGATGACCCACGTGCCCTACAAGGGCGGCAACGCGCACATCATGGATTTGATCGGCGGTCGCGTGCCGGTGATCTTTGACACCGCCACCAACTCGATGCCGCTGATTCGCGGCGGCAAGGTGCGCCCGCTGGC
The DNA here is from genome assembly GCA_041164825.1 of Pseudomonadota bacterium. Taxonomy (GTDB): domain Bacteria; phylum Pseudomonadota; class Gammaproteobacteria; order Burkholderiales; family Burkholderiaceae_C; genus JBEAOO01. Next base: position 3,999 of record JBEAOO010000248.1, read on the forward strand.
GGTCTCGATGCCGCAGCGCCTGCCCGACTTGCCCAATGTGCCGACGTTCGCCGAAGCGGGCTTTCCGGGCTTCCAGTTCACCGCCTGGTACGGCCTGTTTGTGCCGGCCAAAACGCCCAAGGACGTGGTGGCCAAACTCTCCGGTGCCCTGCAAACCGTGCTCAAGCAGCCGGACGTGATTGAGAAGCTGCGCAGCGTGGGCGTGTCGCCCGCCAGCGGCGATTCAGCCGAGCTGGCCAAGCTGGTGCCGCTGGAATACGAGCGCATCGGCAAACTGATCAAGACCGCCAACATCAAGGCCGATTGAGCCCCGTCCTGTTCCCTTCCTCGCACCAGCCCGCGCCCTGACCGGTGCGGCTGGTCACACCGAAAGCATGCGAATGAGCACCCCCACCCGACTGGTTCTGACCCTGGGCGACCCGGCTGGCATCGGTCCCGAGATCATTGCCAAAGCCGCCCGCCAACTGCTGCCCGCCGTGCAGCGCGGCGAGTTGGCGCTGACCGTTTGCGGCTGCGCTGCGGCACTGCGGCAGGCCGAGGCGCAAATGGGCCTGAGCGCCGATTCGGCCACTTACCGCTTGGTGGATGTGGGGCCGGTGGATGCGCCCTGGCGCACCGGCGAGGTCAGTGCGGCGGGCGGCGAATGGGCCTACCGCGCGGTGGTGCGTGCGGTCGAACTGGTCCAGGCGGGTGAGGCCGATGCCATCGTGACGGGCCCTCTCTCCAAAGAGGCGCTGCACCTGGCGGGCCACCCCTTCGAAGGCCACACCGAACTGCTGGCCCACCTCACCGGCCAGCGCGACGCGGTGATGATGCTGGCCCACGAGAACCTGCGCGTCTCGCACGTCACCACACACTGCGCACTGGCCAGCGTGCCCGGCCGGGTGACGCCGGAACGCCTGCGCCGGGTGTTTGACGTGACGCTGGATGCGCTGCGCGCACTCGGCATCCAGAAACCCCGCGTGGCGGTGTGCGGGCTCAACCCGCACGCCGGCGAAAACGGTGTGCTGGGCAAAGAAGACGACGCCGTGATCGCGCCCGTGATCCGCGACTACCAGGCGCTGGGCGAAGACCTGAGCGGGCCCTACCCGGGCGACACGGTGTTCATCAAACTGCGCGCCGGGCAGTTCGATGCCGTGGTCGCCATGTTCCACGACCAAGGTCACATCCCCGTCAAGCTGCTGGGCTTCAACGTCGATCCGGCCACCGGCAAGTGGCAGGCCATCAGCGGCGTCAACATCACCCTTGGCCTGCCCATCTTGCGCACCTCGGTGGACCACGGCACCGCCTTCGACATCGCCGGCACCGGTGTGGCCAACGCCGACAGCCTGGTCGATGCCATCCACTACGCGGAGAACCTCATCAAGGGGCGGAGGGCGCAGGCATGAGCGCGGCATCAAACGCCGGCCTGCACCCCGACCTGGTGCCCGGCCAGACGGTGCTCGACCTGCCCGCCTCGGGCGTGCAAAGCCACGCCGCCAACCTGGCCACGTTGCCCGATGGCAGCCTGGCCTGTGTGTGGTTCGGCGGCACGCAAGAAGGCTTGTCCGACATCTGCGTCTGGTTCTCGCGCCTGGCCGCGGGCAGCCGCACCTGGGGCCCGCCCGTGCGCCTGAGCCACGACGAAGCGCGCTCTGAACAAAACCCCATCTTGTTCAACGCGCCCGATGGCCGCCTGTGGCTGCTGCACACGGCCCAGCGCTCGGGCCACCAAGACACCGCCGTGGTGCGCTGCCGCATCTCCAGCGATGGCGGCCTGAGTTGGGCCGCGCCGCGCGACCTGCTGCCACACAGCGGCCTGTTCGTGCGCCAGCCGCCGGTGGTCAACCGCGACGGCGCCTGGCTGCTGCCCGTGTTCCGTTGCCGCGCCCTGCCCGGCCTGCGCTGGAGTGGCGACGACGACGACAGCGCGGTCTACATCAGCCACGACCACGGCCACACCTGGGCCGTGCACGAGGTGCCGGGCAGCAGCGGCTGCGTGCACATGAACATCGTGCCCGGCAGCGACAGCCCCGACCACCTGCTGGCCTTCTACCGCAGCCGCTGGGCCGACCGCGTCTACCGCAACGAATCGCGCGATGGCGGCCTGACCTGGCGCGCGCCGCAACCCACGCCGGTGCCCAACAACAACTCATCGATCCAGGTGATCCGACTGGCCAGTGGCCGGCTGGCCATGGTGTGCAACCCCGTGGGCGCCGAACATGCGCGGGAGCGGCGCGTGTCGCTGTACGACGAAATTGAATCGGACACGCACGATGCCCCGCCCTTGCCCGAGGCCGGCGCCCACAGCGCAGCGGGACAGCGACTGGCCTTCTGGGGTGCACCACGCGCACCGATGGCGCTGATGCTCTCGGACGACGACGGGCTGAGCTGGCCCCTGCGCCGCGACCTGGAGTGGGGCGACGGCTACTGCATGAGCAACAACTCCGCCGAGCAACGCAACCGCGAACTCTCCTACCCCAGCATCCACCAGACCGCAGACGGACAACTGCACGTGGCCTACACCCGGCACCGCCAGCACATCCGCCACGTGGTCTGCAATGAAGCCTGGGTGGCCACCTTGCCCGCCGATGCCCGCCTGCCGGCGGCACGCACCGATGGAGTCGACACGCCATGACCTCTCCCGTCCCCCTCACCGCACCAGCGGTGCTCCACCAAGCAGGCCGCGTGGTGATCGGTGCGAACTGCCTGCAGCAACTGCCCGAGCTCTTGGCCCCCTGGCAACCCCGGCGCGTGCTGCTGGTGGTCGGGCGCCACGTGACACAAGAGCCCCCCTTGCAGACCGTGCTGGCGGCACTGAGGCAGGCCGGCGTGGACGTGCTCATGCTCGACCCGGTGCCGCCCGAGCCGAGCGTGGACGATGTGGATGTTGTGCTCAGCGCAGCGCAACAGGCCGGTCCGGTGGACCTGGTGCTGGGCATCGGCGGCGGCAGCGCGATTGATGTCGCCAAGGCGCTGGCGGTGCTGCTCGCCCACCCCGAGGTGAACGTGCGCGACCTGCTCTCCGGCACACCGGTGCCAGGCCGGGGATTGCCCACGGTGATGGTGCCAACCACCGCCGGCACCGGTGCCGAAGCCACGCCCAATTCCATCATCCTGGTGCCCCAGGACGCGCTCAAGGTGGGCATCGTCAGCCCCTGCCTGCTGCCCGACCTGGTGCTGCTCGACCCGCTGCTCACCGTCAGCTTGCCGGCCGCCATCACCGCCCACACCGGCATCGACGCGCTGTGTCACGCCGTCGAGTGCTACACCTCGAAAAAGGCCAACCTGTTCAGCGACCTCTACGGGCTGGAAGCCATCCGCCTGATCGGGCGCAGCATCCGACGCGCTGTGGCCGATGGCAACGATGTGGCTGCGCGCCAAGACATGCTGTTGGGCGCCTACTACGGCGGCGTCTGCATCGCCACCTCCAGCACCACCGCCGTGCACGCGCTGGCCTATCCGCTGGGCGGCCGCTACCGCGT
>JBEAOO010000249.1:0-22405 GCA_041164825.1 Pseudomonadota bacterium
CCCGAGGCCACCCGCATTCAGAGGCCGGTGCTCGGAGCGCTGTGCCGCATTCGCGGTGCACCGGGTCCCCCGGACCCGCTGCGCGGGCCCTCCTCCTTAACCTGCGCAAAGCGAATGCGGCACAGCGCTCCCTGAACCAGCGGTGGCATGCGAATGCGACGGGCACCGCGGTGCATCTGGGGGCGGTGATGGGCCGGGCCGATGTGCGGAGGTCAAGGGGGAATGGACCGACCGAAGGGCGGGCCAGGAGGACACGGAGCACATCGGCCCGGCCCGTTACCGCCCTCGCGCCGATCGTCGACTGGAAAGCCGCCGAGCACGCAGCGACTACATGCCCAAAGCAGCAGTTTGCCAAGAACCGAACTTCTCGGCGTTGAACCACTTGAATCCGAAATTCAAGCCCGTATCAGCCGCCGAGTTTGATGTACTGGAGAGCCGCCACGCAGTGCGCGGCCACGACTTTGTCCGCGCTCAAGGCCGGATGCGCGTGACGCGCAGCACCGAGGGCGAGCGCTTCAAGGTGCGCATCACATCGGCCAAATGCAAGCGGTCGCGCACGCTCACCAGCAGCTTCAATTCGCCGGTTTGTTCGGTCGGCTCATCGCCCATGTCGATGTGCTGGATGTCGGCTTCGGCGGCGGCCACGGCTTGTGCCACCTGGGCCAACACGCCCTTGCCGTTTTTCAGCAGCACCGAAATGCTGGCCTCGAATGCACGTGTGGGCTGCTCGGCCCAGTCCACGTGCATCCAGCGTTCGCTGTCTCGCACGGCCAAGCGCTTGGCCACGCCGCACTCGGTGGTGTGCACCACCAGGCCCTCACCACGGCCCAGGTAGCCCGATATCGCATCGCCCGGAATCGGCCGGCAACAGGTGGCCAGTTGCACCGAGGCACCTTCGCTGCCGTCGATCACCACCAGGCCTTGCGACGGGGTGTTGTCGTCGCTGGCGTAGCGGCCCAGGCTGAGCGTCACGGCATCCGGGCGCTTGCCTTGCTCGATCATCAAGCGGGCCAACTGCTTGGCCACGATGGAGGCAATCTTGCGGCCCACGGCAATGTCGTTGAGCAACTCGCTCAGGTGGCGATTGCCGCTCCAGCGCAGCAGCTGTTGCCACAGCGTGGAGTCGGTCTCATCGCCCGGCGGCAGGGTCAGGCCTTCAGCGCGCAGCGCCTGCTGCAGCATCTTGGTGCCCAGGTCTTGCGACTCCTCGATCTCCATCGTCTTCAGGTGATGGCGGATCTTGGAGCGGGCGCGGCCCGTGCGCACAAAGTTGAGCCAGGCCGGGTTGGGGCGGGCGCTGGCGGCCGTGACGATCTCGACCACATCGCCGCTGCGCAGCACGGTGCGCAGAGCCACCGGCTCACCGTTCACCTTGGCCGCCACGCAGCGGTCGCCCACATTGGAGTGAATGGCGTAGGCAAAGTCGACCGGCGTGGCGCCGCGAGGCAGCGACAGAATTTTGCTCTTCGGCGTGAACACATAGACCGCATCCGGGAACAGGTCGATCTTCACGTGCTCCAAGAATTCGGTGGCGTCACGCGTTTCGTCTTGGATGTCGATCAGCGATTGCAGCCACATCGTGCCCAGACGCTGTGCGTCTTGCTGGCCCGTGCCGCCATGGCCATGGGTTTTGTACATCCAGTGCGCGGCAATGCCTTTTTCGGCCACCGCGTGCATGGGCTCGGTGCGAATCTGAAACTCCACCGCCGTGCCCAGCGGGCTCACCAGCGTGGTGTGCAGGCTCTGGTAGCCATTGCCCTTGGGGATGGCGATGTAGTCTTTGAAGCGGCCCGGCACCGGCTTGAAGAGCTGGTGGAGCACACCCAGCGCCACATAACAGTCCGACAAGCCCGAGACAATGATGCGAAAGCCGAACAGATCGCTCACCTTGGCAAAGCTGAGGTGCTTGTCTTCCATCTTTTGGTAGATGGAGAAGATGGTTTTTTCGCGCCCATGCACCTGCACCGTCATGCGCGCGGTGCCGAAGGCTTTTTCCACGTCCTTCTGGATGCGGTCGACAATGTCGCGCCGGTAGCCACGCGCTTTTTGCACCGCCTTCACCAGCGCCGCGTGGCGCCAAGGGTGCAGGTGCTGGAACGAGAGCTCTTGCAGCTCGCGGTAGCTCTGGTTCAGGCCCAGGCGGTGGGCAATCGGTGCATAAATGTCCAGCGTTTCGGCGGCAATGCGCGCGCGCTTGTTGGGCGCCATCGCGTCCATCGTGCGCATGTTGTGCATGCGGTCGGCCAGCTTGATCAGGATGACGCGCACATCGCGCGCCATCGCCAGCAGCATCTTGCGGAACGACTCGGCTTGCGATTCTTCGCGGGTGCTGAACTGCAGCTTGTCGAGCTTGGTCAGGCCATCCACCAAGTCGGCGGTGGGCGCACCAAAGCGCTCAATCAGCTCGATCTTGGTGACGCCGCAGTCTTCCATCGCGTCGTGCATCAGCGCGGCCATGATGGCTTGGGCGTCGAGCTTCCAGTCGGCACACAAGCCGGCCACGGCGATGGGGTGGGTGATGTAGGGCTCGCCGCTGGCGCGGAACTGGCCCAGGTGGGCCTCGTCGGCAAAGCGGTAGGCGTCGCGCACCCGCTTGATGTCGGCGGGCTCCAGGTAGTCGAGCTTGTGGGTCAGCGAGGCGAACGAGGCCGCCGCAGCATCAACTTGCGGCGCAAGCGGTTTGGTGTTGACCGGTCGGCCATCACGCACATCAGAAGAGGAATTTCGGGCGCCCATGCCCCGAATTTATCGCGGAACCCATGGCCCTGCGACCGAATGGCTGCGATTCCCTTGAATTCCGGCGAACCAATGAAAACGGCCCCGATGGGGCCGTGATTTTCAGTGGCCGGCGGGCCGCCGGCTCAAGGGTGGCGCAGGCTCAGACTGGCACCTTGCGCAGCATTTCAATGCCCACTTCGCCGGCAGCAATTTCGCGCAGGGCGGTGACGCCCGGCTTGTTTTTGCTTTCGATCTTGGGGGCGTGGCCTTGGCTCAGCATGCGCGCGCGATACGTGGCAGCCAGCACCAGTTGAAAGCGGTTGGGGATCTTGTTCAGGCAGTCTTCAACGGTGATGCGGGCCATGCGGTGCTCCAGGTCAGTTCAGGTCGAGCGCGGCGAACACAGCGGGTTTGCTGCGAAGCTGGGCGGCATACTTCAGCCGCTGGGCATGAACGATCGTTTTGAGATCGAAGAGCGCCGTCTCGAACAAGCCATTGATTATAACGAAGTCGAAGTGCCGAGCCTGGGCCACCTCCACGCGGGCGTTCACCATGCGCTGGCTGATCACCTCGGGCGCATCCTCGCCGCGGCGGTTCAGGCGCTGGTTGAGCTCCTCCCAGCTTGGTGGCAGGATGAAGATCAGGATCGCGTTGGCATAGAGCTGCTTGATCTGCAGCGCGCCTTGCCAGTCGATCTCCAGCACCACGTCCTGGCCGCTTTTCATGCGGCGCTCCACCTCCTCGCGCGAGGTGCCGTAGAGGTTGCTGTGCACCTCGGCCCACTCCAAGAAGCCGCCTTGGTCCACGCGCTGGCGGAACGCCGGCACATCCACAAAGTGGTACTCGCGCCCGTCTTGCTCCTGACCGCGCGGGTGGCGCGTGGTGTGCGAGACGGACACGACCAGGTGCGAGTCGAGCTCCAGCAAGGCCTTGACCAAGCTGGATTTGCCTGCGCCACTGGGCGCGGCCACCACAAACAAATTGCCGGGATAGTCCATGCCCGTGATCACTCCAGGTGTTGAGCCTGAAGCGCGCGGTGCGCCTCAAAGCATTGATGTTTCAGATGTTGGGCGCCACTGGCATTTCGGTGCCGCGCGCTCGCCAGCGTCGCCGTGAGCCAACGCGTCGGGCGGCTGGCGTGGCGGGCGGGTCGATGCCCGCCCGACGGCATTTTATCCGTCGGGTTGGGGCGCTTCAGGATCGAAGGTTTCCTGGTCCATGAAGCGATTTTTTTGGCGCATCAATGGCAGCAGGTGCTGATCGGCCAAGGTGCAGCCTGTGAGCCCAGGGTCCAACTGAAATGCCTTGCCGGCCTGCTCGGGCGCATGGCCGCCGCCGCGTTCGAGCGCCCGAGCCAGCACCGCATAACCCGGCGCCCAGGCTTGGGCATCGGGAAACGATGCGCGCAGGCTGGCCAGGATTTGCATGCCCGCGTGGTCGAGATCGCCGAAAAAGAACACTGGCCGCTGCAGCTCGCCGAACAGCCAGCGCTCGGCTTCTTGAAGGACAAGCTCCTGTGAGCCGGCAGATGAGGGCAGGCCGGTGCCGCGCCAATAGAGCCGGCAGCCCTGGGGTGTGCGCAGGCGCTTGGCGCTGCCTCTGAAACCGGAGGCAAAGACCAGCAGGCTGCTCGCCCAGTCGGGGGCGCGGTGGTCGGCCATGCGTTCGAACGTGACCAGGTTTTCGATGAACAGCACCTCGGCAAACCGCGGGGCTCCGCCGGTGGCCGCAGGCGGGGCGAGCAGCAGCTGAATCGGCGCCTCGTGGAGCTGCCCCGGTGCAGCCCCCAGCAAGCGCAGCAACTCGTCTCGGTTGTCCAGCACTTTGGATCGACCGTGGAAGATGCGCGCCGACGCCTCACGCAGCGGCATGCTGCGGCCCGACCGGCACAGTTGGCGCAACGCCTCCAAGCAACGTGTCGCCTCCGCCGGCGACGCGCCCTCCAGCGCCGTCAACGGGCTGCGAGCAAGGTGGTCCAGCAGCGCCAGCCGATCAGCGGGTGAGGGTGCAGATGCAGATGCAGGTGTAGATGCAGATGCATATGCGTCAAGCGTCGCCCAGTGGGCGCACAGGTGATCGCGCCACTGCTGCTGCCAGCGCAAGGCCCGCGGTGTGTAGCCAGCCCAGGCGGCCAGGGCGTCGAAGTGGCGCAGTTCCAGCTTGGGTTGGCGATCGGTGAAGCTCGCAAAGTCGCGGGGCGGGCCGATCACCAGCGTCACCCAGCCGGTGCGGCACAGGTCGTCCAGCCACATCACCCAGCGCTGCAACTGCTCGGCGTCGGACTGCTCATACAGCTCGGGTGCCGATTGGCGATCCAGCGCGAGCCTCACCGCACCGCTGCGGGAGACGCGTTCTGCCTTGCCCAGCAACTGGGTGGCCAGGCGCAGCACAAAGGGATGGGTGGGTAAGCCGGGCTCAGGCAGCAACATGGGGTCAAGCGCCTGGTGTTGGAGGGGTCTGCGCTGGCGGCCCAGAGCCCGCCGCAGGTTGGCCCGACTCATGTGCGGCCTGCGCCATCGCGCGGGCCTGCGCCGCGTGGGCGTCCCACAGGCGGGTCAAGGCGGGGCGATGGAGTGTTTTTTCTTGCGCTTCGCTGACGAAGAGCTCTTGCCCATCGCGCTTGGCCAAGAGCTTGGAGAAGGTGAACTCCTTGTCAAATTCGGGCTTCACCGCACCAGATTTGGAGGTCGGCATGGCCGCCACCAACTGCAGCCCCAAGGTTTGCGACAAGAAGCGCAGCACGCTGCGGGAGCGCGATTCGTCCATTTTGGAGAAGGCCTCGTCGCTGAGCATCAGGCGCAACGCAGGGGCTTCTCGGCGGTCGCGGCCAAAATGGCCCAGGGCATGTGCCAGCACCGCAGAGCGCACCACATAAAACGGCGTCTCCAGCTCGCCGCCCGAGCCCGTGCCCCAGGTCGACAGCCGCGTCTGCCCCACCGAGTTGCTGCGCACGATGTCGTAGCGCCGGTAGTTGCGGTAGTCGGCCAACTCTTTGAGGGCTCGTTCGCTGGCGCCTTGGTCATTGGCCAACAGCAGCCGGCGGATTTCTTCGGCCGTGCTGCGCTGTTCGTCCGTGAGTTGGGCAGACGCAAAGATGGAGCCCCGATCGCGCTCCAAGCCTTCGACCACGCCTTCCACCGCCTCAAAAAACTCGTACACCTTCTGCATGCGCGGAATCCAGTCCCATTCCAGCTTGAAGGTGTCGTTGCCAAAACGGATGTCTTGCAGGTGGCGATTGAGCCGTTGCAGCGTGGTGGCGCCCTGCTTCACGTCGTCGCGCAACTTGAAGCAAAAGCTGCTGGTGAAGACGTGGTTGAAGCTGGCCTCTGCCTCGTGCAGCGATTGGGTGTTTTCGGCCAAGCCGATCGCGCGCTGGCGCTGAATCTGCGCCGCCGTGGCGCGCTGGGCGTGGCAGATCAGAGGCAACAACTCCTCCAGGCGGTCGATGCTGCGTGGCGGATCGGTCCAGTCGTAGCGCTCGGCTGCGTCGCGTGCGCCCGTGAGGTAGAGGCTCACCGCCTGCTGCAGCTCGCGCAGACTGCGGGGCAGGTTGTCGCGCAGTGCCTGGGCGCGATGGCGCAAGGCGTCCAGGCTGCTGCCCGGGTCGTCGGCCTGCTCGTGTGCCTCGCCCAGCAACTGCGGCGCGGTGGCCAGGTCGGGCGCGGCCTCTGCGAAGCGCGAGGCCCAGACACTGGCGTTGAGCAGGGCGATGGCCAGTTCCGGCAGGCGCTCATTGAGCTCCCGTTCGCGTCGGCGCAGGTCGGTCAGCACCTTGTCGCCGGCGCCCACTTGTTTGAGTTCGTCGTCGCGCAGGGCTTTCACGGCCGCGATGCGCTCCTTGAGTTGCCCGCGCTCACCGAGCAGCGCGTCGATCGACGACAGGTCCAGCGCGTTGAGCGCTTGTGCCGCGTTGGCGTGCTGGGCTTGGCTCTCCAGCACGGCCAGCATCAACGGCGTCAGCGCGGTGAACGCCGCGCCGTTGAACATGCGCGTGATCAGGTTCAGCGATAGTCGCAACTGGTTGAGGGCCTGGGTGTCGGCCGCCAAACGTTGCAGTTCGCGCTCGCACCACTGGCGCCGGCTTTGGCGCGCAGCCTCGCCAAACGCCAGCTCGCTGTCGGGTGCCCGACACGAGAACATGCCGTAGCCGCGGCTGCCCAGGCCTTGCTCCATCAGGCCTTGTGGCGTGCGGGCCAGCTCTTCTTCGCTCTCCACCTTGCGCACACGACCGTACTGCGCCAACAAAAAAGCACTCGCCACCGGGTGTTTGCAGTGCAGTTCGTGGAGCACCGAGCGGGCATCGGGCTGGCGCCCAACGGTGTCTTCCAGCGCCTTGCTGCCTTGCACCACCTTGGGCGAGCGCACCGGATAGCGCCGCTTCACCAGGCGCGCGCAGCGCGCTTCCATGCCCGCTTCCACGATGATCGCGTAGCGGTCGCCGCCCATATACCCTTCGATGGCCGCTTGCCAGGAGGTGCCGGCGCGCGGCTCCACCAACTGCGCCAACAGATGCGGGTGCGCCTGAGGCAGCTCCTGCTCGATCAAGGCCACGGCGTCGTGCGCCTCACGGGGCCCGGCGCTGCGACCCGATTGCAGGATCCGCAACTCGGCATCGCGCTGCTCAGACTCATCGGCCAGTTGGTGCAGTTGCAGGCTCACTTCCGTGAGCGCCTGCACCACCGCGGCTTGCACCGAGCCGTCGCCCTCGCGGATGGCCCGCTGCAAGCTCGCCAAGTGGGTGTCGAAAGCCTCCAGCTCGAACGCCGGCAGTTCGACATCCAACTGCGCGCTGCGCGCGTAGGCCTGGGCCATGGCCGGCCAGGGCTTGAGCACGGCCGCGGCGGCAGAGCGCAGCCCCAGAACAGCGCGTTCCAGTGCGGGCACCACGGTGAGGTCCAGGGTCAGCAGTTGTGCGAGTTGCCCCGTCATCACGGCAAGGCCTTGCGCAGCCTCTTGCACCCGCAGCCAATGCAGGCGGAATTGATCGGCTTGCAGGCGGATGTCGTTGTTCAGTCGGTCCTGCGCTTGCGCCACATCACTGCCGGCCAAGCGCTGCCTCACGGCGTCCAGTTGTTCGTGCAGCTGGGCGTCTTGCGCCTCCAGCGAGGCCAACTTGTCGTGGCGTTGGGTTTGGCGCTCGTCGTGTGCGGCCGCTTGCCGTTGCACCGACGCCTGCTCGTCTTGCGCATCGTTGCGAGCGCGCAGGGCCTGGGCCACGGTGGTGGTGACGAAGCGCCGGCATTCGTCGAGCACGCGCTGTGCGCCATCGTCTGCGGCCTGCAAGCGGACCAGGTTGAGCGCCAAGCGCTCGGCCTCGGCCTTGAGTGCGGCGATGGAGCGCATCAGTTCGCGCATCTTGTCGAGATCGCGGCTGAAGTCGTGCGGCTCCAAAATCTCGTCGCGCACCAGGTCGTTGACGTTGCCCAGCTCTTTGTAGGCCATGGCCCGAACGATGGACTTGGCCGCCCGCACCGCCTCTTGTTCGCCCACGGCGGTTTTGCCCATCAGCGCGCCGTACAGGTGCTGCAAGTAGCCGCTTTTGTCGGGAAAGCGCTGAACCACGTGGGTGGCCGCTGCGGCGCTGCCCGCTTGCAGGCGGTGCTGCAGTTCGACATACAAGGCTTTGAGGGCCAGCGGTGAGCGCAGCGGCCCGTCGCCCGCGCGCTGTGCCAAATGGTCGAGCGACAAGGCGTGGCGCACGATGAAGAACTGCGGTGCACCTTGCAGCACCGCGCGTCGCCCGTCCTCAAAGGCCTCGACACCGACCAAGGCGGTGAACGTGGCGGCCTTTTCGCCAGCACGCTCGCTGGCGGCAAACACGATGGCGGCGTAACTGGTGGCCCGCTGGCGCAAAAACACACCATCGGCTTGTTGGCCCAGCGCATAGGCGGCCAAGGTGCGCGGTTCTTTGCCGCCACGTCGACTTTGGGTGGATTCGTCTTGCCCGATGTTGAACTGCACCAAGTGCTGGTGCGCTGCGGTCAGCACCGTCTGGATGGCGTCGAGCAGGGTGGATTTGCCTGAACCCGATTCGCCGGTCAGCAGCACCGAGTCGGCGAAGGCCCACTCGCGGTCTTCCAGCGAACCCCAGTGCCAGGTCAGGAGCTTGGCAATTTTCATGGGCCACCTTCCTCGGGAAAGGGCGTCGCGGTCTGCGTTGGCGCACTGGGCGGCGGGGTCAGGCGCTCTGCGCTGCGCAGCGCGCTGGCCAGGGCTTCATCGCTGACGAAGCTCATCACGGGCCTCAGCACGGCCAGGCCCATGTGCATGTCGCCCGCGTCGTGGCCCTCCACAAAATGCACCAGCCGGTGCTTGCGCAAGTCGCGCAGCAGGGCAGTGCGGTCGGTGTTCGAGTGGGGCAGCCGGTGGGACAGCAGGGACACCACAGCCTGCGAGAGATCTTCCAAGCTGATGGCCAGGCGCTCGTCCACCAAGGGGCGGCGTCCGGTGAGGGCTTCGGTGTACAAAAAACGCAGCGCGATCACCGCCGCCACGAAGTCGCGCGACAGCCTGGCGCGCAGTTTTTTGACGCCCTCCTCGTCGTCATCGGCGCCGCTCTCGCCGGGGGGGTACAGGCGCATCAGGCGCGCATCGGTGTCGTGGGCCAGCACAAACCCGATGCAGGCAAACCAGTCGCGCAGCACCTCTTCGCACTGGGTGGCATCGTCATACAGGGCGGCTTCGGGCCGCGAGTGATCGCGCCAGAGCACGCCGCTGGCGAGCAGCCGCCCCACCAATTCGGCGAAGCGCGCGGGCTTGATGTTTCCGGCACCTGCCGTGCTCAGGCCTTGTTCAACGAATTGCGCAATCGACTGCAGCATGGTGGATGGATGTGTGGTTCAGCGTGGGGTGGTCTGCCCAGGCGGGGCATCCGGTGCGGGCTCGGCTTCGAGTTCGTAGTTGTCCGCTTGGAAGTAGGCGTTGCTCACTTGGTCGGGTGACTTGCGGGCGCGCACCCAGCGTCGGCCTTCGGTCGAACGTGCCGCGCCCACGGCGTGCAGCACCCGCACCGCGTCAGCCGCCGTGGCCACCGGCAGCGCGGCCAGTGTGGTGGGGCCGTGGACCAAATAGGGCAGCAGGCTTTGCAACACGTCTTGGTCGCTGAAGGCGAACGCTTCGGCTTCCGCGCGGCGCAGGGCTGCGTTCAAGCGGCTGTCGTCGTCCACCACCAGTGCGCCGGGTTCGCTGGCCTCGGCATCGCGGTCTCGCGCCGTCCATCGCAACAGGCCACCGGGCACGCGAACCTCGCTGGTCGCGAGTTGGTGGCACAGCAGATCCAGCAGGAGGTGGCGCTCGGCGTCCGGGCGATCCTTGAGCCAGGCCATGGTGCGGCCGAGCGGCGATTCGGCGCCGTAGTCCAAGGACAGGGCTTGGCGCAGCAGGCTGGTGAAGCGGCGCACGTAGTTGTTCATTTCGGAGCGCAGCATGGGCAGCTTCAGGCTGCAGGCGGCGTCCACCATGCTCTCAATGCGGTCGGTCAGCCACAGCAGGGGGCTGCGCCCTTGCGCCTCGCGTTCAAGCCACGGCGCGCGCTGCAGCAGGTGGGCATCGGCCTGCGCTCGCCCATCGTCGGCCAGTGCGCGCACCTCGTCGAGCGTCTCCACGATGTGTCCACGGTGGCGCTCGGCGGAATCGGCCACCAAGCGCACGGCGTACTCGCGTGCAAAGCGCTTTTCAATGAACTCATTGAACTCGCTCCAGGCCACTTTCTGGGCCAACGCTTCGCGTGTGAGGCTTTGAATCAGCTGACGAAAATACTCGATGTCGTCTTGCAGGTCTTGCACCACGCGGCTGGCAAATTCGTGCGCGTCGAGCAGTTCATCGGCATCGCGGGTGGCCAAAAAAGCGGCCAAGGCTTTGCGCGCCGAGCGCATGTTGCGTTGGCGAGTTTTGGCGCGTGAATCGTCGAGGTTGGCAAAGGTTTCGCCAAACGCCTTGCCCGCGCGGCTGAGCTTGAGCGTGGGCTGGAGGTCGATCGGGTCTCGGTAGTCTTCCAGCCAGCCGTGCTCTTTGAGCTTGCGCAGCAACTCACTGGCTTGGCTGCGCTCCGCCTCTGCGGGCACGGTCTGAGCGCCTGCAAAGGCCTGCTCCCGCAAGGCGGGATCGGCCAGCGCACGCATGATCACCGCCAGCACGATCTCGCGCGTCAACGCCTCGGCGTAGTCGGCATTGGCCCCGTGTACCCGCTCGTGGAGCTGTCGCAACACGGTCGCGCAGAGCTCCCGGTTGTCATGTGTGAGCGGGCGAAAGAAGTGATCGCGAGGCGGGACGAAAAATGGCATGGTCGGTGGGCGCATTCAGGGTGGTGTACCCGCCATGGGCAGCAGGTGGCCGCTTGAGCGGCACCCGGCACCGCCCCCCAGGCCACCGCGCGGGCCGTCCTCACTCCAGGTTCTGAACCTGCTCGCGCAGCTGCTCGATCAGCACCTTCATCTCGACCGACACATTGGTGAGCTCCAGCGAAGCGGCCTTGGAGGCCAGGGTGTTGGCCTCGCGCAGCAGCTCCTGGATCAAGAAGTCCAGGCGCTTGCCCACCTCGCCACCCTTTTTCAGCAGGCGGGCGATCTCGTCCAGGTGGGCGCGCAGGCGGGCCAATTCTTCGGCCACGTCGATGCGGATGGCAAAGGCTGCCGCCTCGTTGATGGCACGCTCTTGCAGCGCTTCACGCGGCGCGCTTTGGCTGGCGTTGCTGGCGTCGAGGGCTTCTTGCCAGCGCTCCAAAAAGCGCTGCTGCTGTTTGGCCACCACCAGCGGCACCAGCGGCTCGGCGCGGTCGGCCAGCGCGCGCAGGCCCACCACACGCTCCATCAAGATGCTCACCAAACGGGCGCCTTCACGCTCGCGCGATTCGAGCAAACCGGCGATGGCCTCGCGGCAGGCTTGCAGCACCACCTCGTCGAGGCGCTCGGTGGCGGTGCCGCTTTTGCACCAGTGCATCACCTCGTTGACGGTCAGGCTCTGGGCCTTGGGCAGCCAGCCTTGCACGGTTGATTCGAGCCGCGTCAGGCGCATCAGCTGCTCGGGCTGCGGTTGCGGCCAGGTGCTGTCGGATTCTGTTTTGCTGGCCAGGCGCAGCTCAATCTTGCCGCGGCGCAGGGCAGTCACCAGCAGGTCGCGCATGGCGGGCTCGATCGAGCGCAGCTCGTCGGGCATGCGGAAGGCGAGGTCGAGAAAACGGCTGTTGACCGAGCGCAACTCCACCGTCACGGTGGTGCTGGCAGCGCTGGCGCTGCGGGGTGCGGGAGTGTCACCGCTGGGGGCGGTTTCAGAGGGGTTTCCGGTGCCGGCGCTGGCGCTGGCATAACCGGTCATGCTGTAGACTGACATTGTATTTATCGCATCGCAAAATCTGATTATGTCAAAGCCCAAACCCTCACCCTTGCCAGCGGGCACGGTGGTGGGCGGCTACCAGGTTGTCAAGAAGCTGGCGGCAGGTGGTTTTGGCGTGGTTTACCTCGCCGAAGACAGCGACCGCCACCTGGTGGCCGTCAAAGAATACCTGCCTTCGTCGCTGGCCGAGCGCTCGCCCGGCGAGCTGACCCCGCGTGTCAAACCCGAGAAGCAGCCGCTCTACCGTTTGGGCCTCAAGAGCTTCTTCGAAGAAGGCCGCTCGCTCGCCCAGATCAGCCACCCGAGTGTGGTGAGCGTGCTGAATTTCTTCCGCGAAAACGAAACCGTTTACATGGTGATGAACTACTTGCAAGGTGATACCTTGCAGGATTTCATCGTCACCGCGCGCGATTTGAAGCGCGACAAGGTGTTCCGCGAGTCCACCATCCGCAGCCTGTTTGACGAGATTCTGCGCGGCCTGCGCATCGTCCACCAGTACAAGATGTTGCACCTGGACATCAAGCCCGCCAACATCTTCATCACCAACGACAACAAGGCGGTGATGCTCGACTTCGGCGCCGCGCGCGAGGTGCTGAGCAAAGAAGGCAACTTCATCCGCCCGATGTACACGCCGGGTTTTGCCGCCCCCGAGATGTACCGCCGCGACGGCACGCTCGGGCCCTGGACCGACATCTACGCCATCGGCGCCTGCATCTACGCCTGCATGCAGGGCTACCCGCCCAACGACGCACCCCAGCGCATCGAGAAAGACCGGCTCTCGCTGAGCCTGTCGCGGCTGCGCAATGTCTACTCCGACAACCTCATCGAGGTGACGGAGTGGTGCATGTCGCTCGACCCGCTGAGCCGCCCGCAAAGCGTGTTTGCGCTGCAAAAAGAACTGGCCCGTGAAACCGAGCGCCGCTACACCAAGCTCAGCTTCGGTGAGCGGCTGAAGCTGCAACTCGAAAACCTGGCCGCTGGCGCCAAACCCTGAGCATGCGCTTCAACGTCTACCAAGTCAGCCG
The DNA here is from genome assembly GCA_041164825.1 of Pseudomonadota bacterium. Lineage (GTDB taxonomy): Bacteria > Pseudomonadota > Gammaproteobacteria > Burkholderiales > Burkholderiaceae_C > JBEAOO01. Next base: position 13,074 of record JBEAOO010000249.1, read on the forward strand.
CAAGGGCGGCCGCGAAAAAAACGAAGACCGCCTGGGCTACTGCTTCACGCGCGACGCCGGCCTGTTTGCGCTGGCCGACGGCATGGGCGGCCACCCCGAGGGCGAAGTGGCCTCGCAGCTCGCGCTGCAAACCATGGCCTCGCGCTTCCAGGCCCAGGCCAAAACGCAAATTGCCGACCCGCTGCGTTTTTTGCACGAGTCCATCATTGCCGGCCACCACCAGTTGTTGCGTTACGCCACCCAGCGCGCCATGAGCGACACGCCGCGCACCACCGCCGTGGCCTGCGTGCTGCAGGGCCGCTCTGCCTACTGGGCGCATTGCGGTGATTCGCGGCTTTACCTGGTGCGCGGCGACAAGCTGATTGCCCGCACGCGTGATCACTCCTACGCCGAGCTGCAAGAGAGCATGAGCCATGTGGGCCCGGCCAACGAGCGCTACAACCGCAACGTGCTGTTCACCTGCTTGGGCAGCCCGGGCAAGCCGGTGATCGACACCCACGGGCCCATCACGCTGCTCTCGGGCGACCGCATCTTGCTCTGCTCCGACGGCCTGTGGGGCACGGTGGACGATGACGTGATCACCGAACAACTCTCGCGCCGCGACATCTCGGACGCCGTGCCCGAGCTGGTGGAGCTGGCGCTGCGCAACGGCGGCCCGCGCTGCGACAACGTCTCGGTGCTGGCGCTGGAGTGGGAGGCCGCTGAAGACGGCCAGTCCACGCTCGACCTCGCCGAAGACTCGTTCACCTCCACCATTCAAGGTGTGGTCGAGGGCGACATGGGTGCCGATGAGCTGGACGACGCCGAGATCGAGCGCTCGATCCGCGAGATCAACGAAGCGATCAAGCGCTCGGCGCAGCATCGCAAAAGCTGAGCCCGACACCCTGCTGGATGCGCCCGGGCTCTGCCCCCGGGCCCACCGATTTTTCCTTTCCCCGACCTTCTGAAGGAGCCCTCCATGGCTTTCCAACGCACGTCCGACCGTGCCGCTGACGCACTGCGTCCGGTCCGCATCACCCGCCACTACACCCGCCACGCTGAGGGCTCGGTGCTGGTGGAGTTTGGCGACACGCAGGTGCTCTGCACCGCCTCGGTCGAAGACCGCGTGCCGCCGCACAAAAAAGGCAGTGGCGAAGGCTGGGTGACGGCCGAGTACGGCATGCTGCCGCGCGCCACCCACACCCGCAGCGCGCGTGAAGCCGCCAAGGGCAAACAAAGCGGCCGCACGCAAGAAATCCAGCGCCTCATTGGCCGCTCGCTGCGCGCCGTGTTTGACTTGAAGCTGCTCGGCGAGCGCACCATCTCGCTCGACTGCGACGTGCTGCAAGCCGACGGCGGCACCCGCACCGCCGCCATCACCGGCGCCTGGGTGGCCGCGCACGACGCCGTGAGCTGGCTCATCGCCCAGGGCAAGATCACCCAATCGCCCATCACCCAGGCCGTGGCCGCGGTGTCGGTGGGCATCGTCGGCGGCACGCCGCTGCTCGACCTGGAGTACGTGGAAGACAGCGCCTGCGACACCGACATGAACGTGGTGATGACCGGCAACGGCGGCTTTGTGGAGGTGCAGGGCACGGCCGAAGGCGTGGCCTTCAGCCGCACCGAGCTCGATGCGCTGCTGGGCCTGGCCGAGCATGGCATCACCCAACTCGCCACACTGCAGCGCCAAGCCCTGGGCCTGTGACGCCATGAGCTCGCCGTCGTCCATGCGCCTGGTGCTGGCATCCAACAACGCCAAAAAACTGGCCGAACTGCAGGCCCTGTTTGCGCCGCTGCCGCTCACGCTGGTGACGCAAGGCTCGCTCGGCATCTCAGAAGCCGAGGAGCCGCACCACACGTTTGTGGAAAACGCGCTCGCCAAGGCGCGCCACGCCGCGCAGCATGCGCAAGGCCCCGCCATGGCCGACGACTCCGGCCTGGCGGTGGATGCGCTGGGCGGCGCGCCCGGTGTGCTCTCGGCGCGCTATGCCACCCTGTTCGGCCAGCCCAAAAGCGATGCACACAACAACCGCGTGCTGCTCGACAAGCTGGACCACACCGAACAACGCCAAGGCCGCTTCGTGTGCGCGCTGGTGGCCGTGCGCAGTGCCGACGACCCGGAGCCGCTGATCGCCATGGGCCGCTGGAACGGCGAGATCCTGCGCGCGCCGCGTGGTGAGGCCGGCTTTGGTTACGACCCGCTGATGTTCATCCCGGCGCTCGGCTGCAGCGTGGCCGAACTCAGCGCCGCGCAAAAGAACCAGCTCAGCCATCGCGCGCTGGCCTCGGTGCAGCTGTTGGCACAGATGCGCGATGTGTGGCGCTTGGGCGCATGAGCATTCCGCTGCACCCGGTGAATGAGGAGGCCGCCGCGCCCGAGATGAGCGTGGCCGAGCGCCTGCAGCAGTGCATGCGCCGGGGCACGCTGAACCTGAGCGCGTTGCCGCCGCTGGCGCTTTACGTGCACCTGCCCTGGTGCCTGAAGAAGTGCCCTTACTGCGACTTCAACTCCCATGAGTGGTTGACCCCCGGGACGCCTGCGGCGACGCCCCCCCAAGGCGGGGTGTCCGGCTCGGGGCGGCCCGGCGCCGGACGCCGCGCGCGTTTTGGCGACAGCGGCGACCTGCCCGAGCAGCGCTACATCGACGCGCTGTGCGCCGACCTCGAAGCCTCGCTGCCCTTCATCTGGGGTCGGCGCGTGCACAGCGTGTTCATTGGTGGCGGCACGCCCAGCTTGTTCTCGCCCGAGGCCATTGAGCGCCTGATTGGTGACCTGCGCGCCCGCTTGCCGCTGGAGGCGGGTTGCGAGATCACGATGGAGGCCAACCCTGGCACCTTCGAGCGCGACCGCTTTCGCGCCTTTGCCAGCGCTGGGGTCACGCGCTTGTCGATTGGCGTGCAAAGCTTCAACGATCGCCACCTGCAGGCCATTGGCCGCGTGCACAACGCCGAGCAGGCGCGCGCCGCGGTGGAAGAAGCCGCGCGCTCGTTTGCCACCTTCAACATCGATTTGATGTACGCCTTGCCGGGGCAGACTCTTGACCAGTTGGGGGCTGATCTCGACACCGCATTGGGCTTCAACCCGCCGCACCTGTCGATCTACCACCTGACGATGGAGCCCAACACCTACTTCGCCAAGCACCCGCCAGCCGCCTTGCCCGACGACGACAGCGCCAGCGACATGCTGGACCTGATCACCGCGCGCACCGGGGCCGTGGGCTTGAAGCGCTACGAGGTGTCGGCTTTTGCGCGCGACGGCCACCGCTGCACGCACAACCTCAATTACTGGCAGTTTGGCGATTACCTGGGCATTGGTGCGGGTGCGCACGGCAAGCTGAGTTTTCCGCACCGCATCACGCGCCAAGTGCGCTTTCGCGACCCGCAGCGCTACATGGACCAGGCTTTGGCCGGCCAGGCCGTGGCGCAGCACGAAGAGGTCAGCCGCCAGGCCTTGCCGTTTGAGTTCATGCTCAATGCGCTGCGCCTGCGCGAGGGTTTTGCGCTGTCGCTGTTCGCCGAGCGCACGGGCATGCTGCCGCACCGCTTGAACGCGGCCATCGACCGCGGTGTGCAGCAAGGGCTGCTGGCGCGCGAGGGCGAGTCGCTGGTGCCCACCGAGCGGGGTTTTGACTTCCTGAGCAATCTGCAGGAACTCTTTTTGGAGTAGCTGGAACGGGAGTGCAGTTCCTTGGCGACTGGTCGCTCAAAGGCACCTCCCGGTTCGAGGATCGGCGCGAGGGCGGCGATGGGCCGTGCCGATGTGCTCCGTGTCCCCCGGAGCCGCTGCGCGGCCCCTCCTTACCTCCGCACATCGGCCCGGCCCATCACCGCCCCTGCACACACTGCGGCATGCATCGACGTGGCATGCCACCACCGGTTCGGGGGAGCGCTGTGCCGCATTCGCTTTGCGCAGGTAGAGGAGGAGGGCCCGCGTAGCGGGTCCGGGGGACACGGAGCAAAGCGAATGCGGCACGGCGCTCCGAGCACCTGCCTCGGAATGAGGTTCGCCCCGGGCCAACAACCAACCCCTGCGGTCTGCTGAAGTTGGGTAACTTCGACCGCGAAGGCCGATCAGACCCGGTTGACCGACATCCCCGCCGAGCTGCGCAGCTTCTCAATCAGCTTGGGCGCAATCTGCGTCAGCGGCAGCACCTCGTGCACCGCACCAGCGGCGATCGCCTCGCGCGGCATGCCAAACACCACGCAGCTGGCTTCGTCTTGCGCATAGCAGGTGGCACCCGCATCGCGCATCTCTTTCATCGCCTTGGCGCCATCGGCACCCATGCCGGTCAGCATGATGGCGTAGGCGTTGGGGCCCACCACGCGGGCGGCCGAGCCAAACAGCGTCTCCACCGAAGGCTTGTGGCGGTTCACGGGCTCGCCGTCTTGCACGCGGGCGATGTAGTTGGCGCCGCTGCGCTCCACGCTGAGGTGAAAACCACCCGGCGCGATGTAGGCGTGGCCCGGCAAGATGCGCTCGCCGTCTTTGGCCTCGGCCACGCGGATGCGGCACAGGCCGTCCAGGCGCGCGGCATAACTCTTGGTGAAGCCGGGTGGCATGTGCTGGGTGATGACGACCGCGGGGAAGTCGGGCGGCAGGTTGACCAGCACCTCTTTGGTGGCCTCGGTGCCGCCGGTGGAGGCGCCGATGAAGACGATTTTTTCGGTCGACAAGCGGCCAATCGAGACCGGCGCGCGCGGCGGGGCAGCGGCGCGCTGGCTGGCTTCGGCGGGCGAGCCCGCGGGCGCCGGTGCAGCGGCAGCTGCCGGCGCCGGGTGGCGCTTCAGGTGGGCCTGCGCAGCGATGCGGATCTTGTCGGTGATGTCTTGCGCCAGCTGCTGCAGGCCTTGCGCCACACCAATTTTGGGCTTGGCCACAAAGTCCACCGCGCCCAACTCCAGCGCGCGCAGTGTCACATCGGCGCCGCGCTCGGTCAGCGTCGACACCATCACCACCGGCATCGGCCGCAGTCGCATCAGCTTCGACAAAAAGTCGATGCCATCCATGCGCGGCATCTCGATGTCGAGCGTGATCACGTCGGGGTTGAGGTTGCGGATCATCTCGCGCGCCACGATCGGGTCGGCCGCCGCACCGATGCACTCCATGTCGCGCTGGCGGTTGATGATCTCGGTCAGCAGGCTGCGCACCAGCGCAGAGTCGTCGACCACGACGACACGGGTTTTGGGCGAGTTGGCCATCTTGTTGTTCCCTTGCGGTGTCTCTCGGAAAAAATCGTTGAAGGTCGGTCAGAACAGGTCGACCGAACCGCCACTGCTGACCACCGCCTTCTGGCTGGCGGCGCGCTCTTGCGTGGCCAGGGCTTCGGTGTTGGTGCTGGCCAGGCGCTTGACCATGGCCTTGCCGCTGTGCGGCAGGAAGCAGACCTTGCGGGCGTAGATGTCGAGCACGTCTTGCGACACCACGGGGATGCGCTCGGTCTTCAAATAGTCCAGCACAAACTGCGTGTTGCGCTCGCCCACATTGAGCGTGTTCATGCCGCTCACCACCTGGCCGCCGCCAAACACCTTGGCCTCCAGCGTCAGGCGCGAGGCACCGCGTTTGAGCAGTTCATTGATCAACAACTCCATCGCGAACGAGCCGTAGCGGCCCGAGGCGCCGCTGCCTTCGGGCAGCATGAAGTGGTTCATGCCGCCGATGCGGGCGTTGCGGTCCCACATGCACACGGCAATGCAGGAGCCCAGCGTGGTCATGATCAGGATGTCTTGGTCGTCGACAAAAAACTCACCCGGCAGGATCTTGACCGCGTCGTTCTTGAAGTGCGTGTCGTAGAAGAAGAACGATGCCTCGTGCGGTTTGCGCGGCGCGGCCTTGAGCTGCTCCAGGCGGCTGCCGGCGGCGGGGCGCAGGGCGCTGCCCAAGACGCTGGCAGCGGCTGGCGGCGGCGCCAATGGGCGCGGCACATGGGGCGGGTGAACGTGGTGCTTGTGGTGCATGGTGTGCGGGCCAGCCCGAAAGGTGAGGAGGTGGGTGCTGCGGCGCAGGGCGGGGCCGCGCAGGGGGCGGGCTCAGACGCGCTCGTAGACGGTTTTGCCACGCAGGCGAAACAGGTCTTTCGATTCGGTGAAGTTTTCCGAGTGGCCCACAAACAGCAGGCTGTGCGGCTTCATCACGCCGTGCATGCGCTCCAACACCGCGCGCTGCGTGGGGGCATCAAAGTAAATCATCACGTTGCGGCAGAACACGATGTCAAAGGCGTCGCCCAGCGACCAGCGCGTGTCCATCAGGTTGTGGGTCTTGAACTCGATCCAGCGCGACAACTCGGGCTTGATGCGAATGAAGCCGCTGTTGGCGCCCGTGCCGCGCATGAAGTGCTGGCGCAGCCGCTCGGGCGACAAACCACGCGAGTCCGCCGGGTACACGCCGCGCTGCGCCGTGGCCAGCACCTTGGTGTCGATGTCGCTGGCCTGGATGCGCACCGAGGCGCCCGTGCCCAGCGATTCGGCCACCGTCATGGCGATGGAGTAGGGCTCCTCGCCGGTGGAGGCCGCGTTGCACCAGATGCGCAGTGGCTGGCCGCTGCTGCGGCCTTTGAGCTCGGTGGTGAGCAGCGAGAAGTGGTGGTCTTCGCGAAAAAACGAGGTCAGGTTGGTGGTCAGGCAGTTGATGAACTCCTGCCATTCCGCGCCGTCAGTGCCCGCGGGTTGGTTGTCCAGCATCTGCAAATAGGTGGCAAACGAGGGGTGGCCGGTTTCACGCAGGCGGCGCGAGAGCCGGCTGTAGACCATGGCTTGTTTGCCCGCCTGCAGGCTGATGCCTGCGCGCTGGTAGATCAGCTTGCGCACACGCTCGAAGTCGTTGTTGTCGAACGTGAACTCGTGCATGGCCGCGTCGGCGGCCGCACCGCTGGGCGCCGCCGGACGGGCGGCGCGCACAGGAGCAGCAGCAAAATCGGGTTCGGCAATGGCGCGCATGGTGACTTTCAGTGCGTGGCGACCGTGAGCGGCGTGAGCCGGACCCATGGCCAGTGAATGTTTATCGGCCTGATCGCTGGCAGCTTGAGGGCAGGGCCGCTCGCCGAGAGCGGCAAAGAGAGCGGGGAAAACCGGCCTGTTCGTGGCCTGGGGGGCGGCGCGCCGCTGATAGACTGATTTCATCCTCAGGCTTTCAGGCGCTGCCCAGCAGCGACACTGACTTTGTCCCACCTCATGTCCACGGCCCACAGCATCCAGCGCCCACCACCCGCCAGGGCCGGGGCATGGCGGCCGTTTGGGCGAAAAGGCCCGGGGGCATTGGCATGAACGCCTTCGACATTCCGGTGCCGGACGACCCGGATCAGCCTCCAGGCAGCCACAGCGACGACCTGCTGCAGCTGCACACCGCGCTGCAGCTGCTGGACCAGGCCGGGCACCACATCCCCGAGAACCTGTCAGAAGGTTCGATCGCGTGGATGCAAAACATCATCGACGCGCTGTGCACCTTGTCGAGCCGCGACGCGCTCACTGGTTTGGCCAACCGCCGCCAGTTTGAGATGGCTTTGGCGCGCGAGGTCGACCGCGTGGCCCGGGCTGGCGAAGCCGCCCTGGTGCTGCTGATCGACATCGACCACTTCAAGAAGGTCAACGACTCCCACGGCCACCCGGTGGGCGATTTGGTGCTGCGCCACGTGGCGCAGGCCCTGCTCGAATGTGTGCGCCCCATGGACACCGTGGCGCGCTTTGGTGGCGAAGAGTTCGCCATCATCTTGCCCAACTGCCCGCCCACCTTTGGCCACACCGTGGCCGAGCGCATCCGCACCAAGGTGCAAGGCCGCGTCATCAACTTTGGCGTGCGCCAGCAGACCTCGGTGACGATCAGCATCGGCGGGGCGTTTGCGCCGCAGTGGGTGCGCTCGTCGGCCGGGCTGTGGATTGAGCGCGCCGACCAACAGCTCTACCGCGCCAAGGCCGAAGGCCGCAACCGCACGTGCCTGGAGCAGGCCGTGATTTCTCAGGTCAGCGCCGAGGAAAAAGGTTTGCTGTTTGGCACCTCCCAGTTTCAGGACCTCGAATGACGACCCCCATCGCTCCCGCCACCTCTGCCACCGAGCGCGCCACGCCGGCCGGCCGGCGCGCGCGCATCCTCGCCGTCACCAGCGGCAAGGGCGGAGTGGGCAAGACCTTCATGAGCGCCAACTTGGCCGCCGCCCTCACCCGCCAGGGCGAGCGCGTGCTGGTGCTCGACGCCGACCTCGGTTTGGCCAACTTGGATGTGGTGCTCAACCTCTACCCCAAGGTCACGCTGCACGATGTGTTCACCGGCAAGTGCACGCTGCAAGAGGCCATCCTGCCCGCGCCGGGCGGCTTCTCGGTGATCTTGGCGGGCTCAGGCTTGGTGGAATATTCGCGCCTCACACCCGAGGTGCGCGACCACCTGCTCAATGTGCTCGACAAGGTCGCCCCGCACTTCGACCGCATCATTCTCGACACCGGCGCCGGCATCTCTGACGTGGTGCTCTACACCGTCTCGCTGGCCGATGACGTGCTCATCGTCGCCACGCCCGAGCCCACCTCGCTCACCGATGCCTACGCCACCATCAAGGTGCTGGCTGGCCAACAGCAGCGCCGCGTGCTGCAGCTGATCGTCAACCAGGTGGGCCGCGCGGGCGAAGGCCGCGTCATCCGCGGCCAGTTGCAGCAGGTGGTTGACCGCTTCGTGACCCCCGCGCTGCCCGAGGGCTCGGCCCCGGTGAAGCTGGAGTTGCTCGGTGAAATCCCGTCCGACCCGATGGTGCGCGAGGCCGTGCGCCGCCGCCAACTGCTGTCTGAGGTGATGCCCGGCGCCGATGCCGCCAAGGCTGTGGCCGTGGCCGCCACACGCTTGCGCGAGCAAAACGGAGGCTGAGCAGCAGCGCTTCTCGCGCCTGCGTCGTTTCCCGCGCCGGCACCGGCGCGCGCGCATGATCCCGCTCACGCGGGCCTTGGCCGGCCCATGCTCCAATTCGGGCCATGAGCTCTGTTGACGACGACACCCCTGCCCCTGGCCCCACCCCGTTTGAGATGGTGGGCGGCGAACCCGCTGTGCGCGCCCTGGTCGACCGCTTCTACGACCTGATGGACCTGGAACCGCACTACGCTGAGCTGCGCGCCATGCACCCCACGCCACTCGACGGCTCGCGCGACAAGCTGCACTGGTTTTTGTGCGGCTGGCTCGGCGGCCCGCAGCACTACATCGAACGCTTCGGCCACCCCCGCCTGCGCGCCCGACACCTGCCCTACGCCATCGGCATCAAAGAGCGCGACCAGTGGCTGGCCTGCATGGGCCAAGCCATGAACGACGTGGACATGGACCCGACCCTGGCCAACCGCTTGGCCGAGTCCTTCTTCAACACGGCTGATTTCATGCGCAACAAGGG
>JBEAOO010000250.1:0-5924 GCA_041164825.1 Pseudomonadota bacterium
ACAAGCTCTCGGTGAAGGTGTCAGCGCCGCGCATGAGTCTCAGTGAAATCGTCTCGTCACATTGTCCCAGCAGCGGGCTCGTTGTTCGTCGTGAGGGGGCGGTAATTCAGCAGCCTGCTAGCGCCGAAATATCCAGTTTACTGCACCCCACTCGCCGCCTTGCCGCCCGACACCATTTGCTCAAACCAATCCTTCACCGGCGCCAGCACTTTTTCCACCACGCCTTGCGGCAGGCCGATGCTTTCGACGTCGTTGCCTTCGGCGTATTCGCTGTAGACCCAGTCGCCATTGCGCTGCACCACGCTGCCGTCGATGGGCGGCAGCGGGTCGGGCTGGATGGGCACGCCTTTGAGGGCGGTGCGCATGTGGCCGATCCAGATGGGCAGCGCCAGGCCGCCGCCGGACTCGCGGGCGCCCAGGCTGCGTGGGGTGTCGTAGCCCATCCAGGCCACGCCCACCACGCCGGGCTGGAAGCCGGCGAACCAGGCGTCGACGGCGTCGTTGGTGGTGCCGGTCTTGCCGTAGAGGTCGCTGCGCTGCAGCTCTTTTTGGGCGCGGGCGGCGGTACCGCTGCGGGTCACTTCTTGCAGCAGGCTGTTGGTGATGAACACATTGCGCGCGGGCACGGCGCGTTTGGCTTCGTCGAACGCGGCCGGCGCGGGCGCCTCGAACACCAACTGGCCTTGCGCGTCGGTGATGCGCTCGATGATGACCGGATCAATGCGCCAGCCGCCGTTGGCGAGCACGGCATACGCTTGCGCCAGTTGCATCGGCGTGGTGCTGCCGGCGCCCAGGGCGAGGCTGAGGTTCTCGGGCTGCTTGGCGGTCTCGAAGCCGAAGCGGCCGGTCCAGGCCAGCGCCTGCTGCACGCCGACGGTTTGCAGCACGCGGATGCTGACCAGGTTTTTCGATCGGGCCAGGCCCTGGCGCAAGGTGATGGGGCCGGCGTATTGGCCGTCGGCGTTTTGCGGGTCCCAGTTGGTGGGCTGGCCGGGGGTGTCGCTCTCGAGCGGCGCGTCGTTCACCAAGGTGGCGGGCATCACGCCGTGCTCGAGCGCCGCCGAATACAAAAACGGCTTGAAGCTGGAGCCGGGCTGGCGCCAGGCCTGGGTGACGTGGTTGAACTGGCGGTGGGTGAAATCAAACCCGCCCACCAGCGCGCGCACGCGGCCAGTGCCCGGGTCGAGGGCGACATAGGCGGCCTCGGCCTGGGGCCACTGGGCGAGGGTCCAGCTCGCGGCCGCCTTTTTGCTGGCGGGCACGGTTTGCAGGCGGATGATGGCGCCGCGGCGCAGTGCCAACTCGGGCTTGGCTTTGGCCGAGAGCGCGGCCTGGCCCCAGCGCAGGCCGTCGCCGCTGAGGGTCACGGTGTCGCCGCTGGCGAGTTGGGCGGTGAGCTGGCTGGGGCTGGCGGTCAGCACGATGGCCAGGCGCAGCGCGTCGTCGTCCTTCAGGTCTTTCAGCGCTTGGGTGATGGCGGGCTCGGCGGCGGTGTCGTCGTCGGGCAGGGCCTCGAAGCCCTCCGGGCCGCGCCAAGCCTGGCGGCGGTCGTGCTCGATGACGCTGCGGCGCAGGGCCTCCCAAGCGGCTTGCTGCTCGGGCGCGCGCAGCGAGGTGGTCACCTTGTAACCCTGGGTGTAGGCCTGCTCGCCGTAGCGGTCAAACACCACTTGGCGCGCCATCTCGGCCACGTGCTCGGCGTGCACCTCGACCTGGCGCGGCGAGCGGATTTGCAGCGGCTCGGCCTTGGCCGTGGCGGCCTCGGTGGCGCTGATTTGGCCCACGGCCACCATGCGCTGCAGCACCACGGCTTGCCGTTGGCGGGCGCGATCCATGTTGCTGATGGGGTTGGCGTAGAGCGGGTTTTGAGGCAAGCCGGCGAGCATGGCGGTCTCGGCCACCGAGAGTTCGGGCAGCGTTTTGCCGAAGTAGGTTTGCGCCGCGGCCGCAAAGCCGTAGCTGCGCTGGCCGAGGTAGATCTGGTTCATGTAGAGCTCCAGGATCTGGTCCTTGCTCAGCTGGCTCTCCAGCTTCAGCGCCAGCAGCGCTTCTTTGAACTTGCGGCTCAGCGTGCGCTCGTTGCTCAAAAAGAAGGTGCGCGCCACCTGCTGGGTGATGGTGGATGCGCCCTGGCGCATGCCGCCGGTGAGGTTGGACAGCACGGCGCGCGCCAGGCCGCGCACATCGATGCCGCCGTGTTCGCGAAAGCGCGCGTCTTCCACCGCCAGCACGGCCTCTTGCATCGCCTTCGGCATCTGCGCGATGGGCACAAACTGCCGCCGCTCGGCACCAAACTGGGCGATCGGCACGCCGTCTTGCGTGAACACTTGCAGCGGCTGGCGGGGTTTGTAGTCGAGCACCTCGTCGAGCGCGGGCAGCTGCGGGCTGATGTAGAAGCCCGCCCCCACCACGGCCAGCACCGCCAGCAGCACGACGATCACCAGGCTGGTGAGGATGAAGCCACGCGGGGCGCGGGCAAGGGCGGCGGTGCGAACTGGGGTCATGGAAAGTGCTCGGGGCGCGTGGCCCGCAGAGTGAGGCCGCCACTGTACGCGGGGGCGCGGTGGGCGGCGAAAGGCCTGTTTGGAGGCAGGGGCGCACTCGGCAGTTCCACCATCTGGGAGCGGCGACATGTGTCCAGGTGTTCGGCGGTGGGCCTGGCGTTTTGATGCGGGTCCACACGACTTGGGCGCTTCACATTGGAATGTTAGATTACCTAAGTGAATGCCCCCCACCCCCTCGCCCCGCCAGCTGCTGCAGACGCAGCCGCCTTGAGCGCAGTGGCCGAGCGGGTGCTGGCCGTGGTGCCCCTGGTGATGCGCGAGATCCGCAGCGAGATGCGGCGCGACACGCCCGACGACCTCACCGTGCCCTCGTTTCGCATGTTGATTTACGTGCGCAAAAGCCCGGGTTGCAGCGTGAGTGCGGTGGCCGCGCACCTGGGCGTGACGCTGCCGACCGCCTCGGTGGCCGTGGACAAGCTGCTGGCGTTGGGCTACCTGAGCGTGGACGACGCGCAGGTGCCGGCCAGCGCCAAGCTGCGCCGCCGCGCCTTGCGCTTGTCGCCGCGCGGTGCGCAGACGGTGGCGCGCGCCATGCGATCCACCACCCAGGCCTTTGCCCAGCGCCTGCATGGCGTGGAGGCCGAAGCCTTGCCCGCGCTGCTGGATGCGTTGGCGACGCTGGAACTCCACCTGTGCGCGCCTGATCCGACGCCTGCGGGCCGCGGCTGAACGGCCGCGAACCCCGAATTTCGTTTCTCCTACAAAAACCGACGGCAGCAGCCATGAACAAGAAGACCCTCGTTTGGACGACCCTGGCCGCTGTGGGCCTGGCCGGTGGCGCCTACTACTGGCAGAAGAAGCCGGTGGCCGTGGCGGCCGAAGGCAGTGCCGCCCCCGCCGCGTCGGGCGCCAGCGGCCCGGGTGGCCGCGCTGCCACGCCGCAGACCGTGACCCTGGTGGCCGCGGTGCAGCGCGATGTGCCGGTGACGCTGGAAGCGGCCGGCACGGTGGTGGCGCTCAACAGCGTGGAGATTCGGCCGCAGTTGTCGTCCACCGTGCGCGAGGTGCCGCTCAAAGAAGGCCAGATGGTCAAGCGCGGCGAAGTGCTGTTCAGCTTTGACGACCGCGCCGACCGCGCCAACGTCGACAAGCTGCGCGCCCAGGTGCAGCGCGACCGCGCCACGTTGGCCGACCTGAACCGCCAGTTCAAGCGCGCCCGCGAATTGCGCGAGCAGAACTTCATCTCACAAAGCGCGGTGGACACGCTGCAAACCCAGGTGGATGCGCAAGACGCCGCCCTGCGCGCCAGCGATGCGGCACTGAAGGCCGGCGAGGTGTCACTGAGCTACGCGGTGTTGCGCGCGCCCATGAACGGCCGTGCCGGCGCGGTGACGGTGATGCCGGGCAGCCTGGTGCAGCCCTCGGGCGCCGCGCTGGTGACGATTGCGCAGATGGACCCGATCGGCGTGAGCTTCAATGTGCCCGAGGCGCAATTGGCCGGGCTGCTGCGCGGCGCGGGATTGAGCAAGGGTGCGGCGGGGGCGGCAGGTGCGGCGTCGGGCGCAGCATCCGGTCCCGCGTCGGGCACCGCAGGTCGGGCCGACACGGACAAGGCGGACCACAAGCCGGCTGAACCGCGCGACGGCGCAGCGCGTGCTGCCGCGCCCGGCGCCTCCGGTGCCGGCAAAGCAGGTGGCGGTGGCCGCGAGGGCGCGCTGATCACCGTGACCCTGCCCAGCGACCGTCCTGCGCGCAGCGGCGGCGGATCGGGAGGAGGCTCAGGCGGTGGCAGCGGTGGTGCGGGCATGGCCTCGGGTGCCACGCCGGCCGCCAGTGGCGTGGCCATGGCCGCCAGCGGCGTGACTGCCAACAACGCAGCCACCAACGCTGCGAACAACGCCGGCCCGCCAGGCATCACCGGCCGCGTGAGCTTCATCGACAACGGCGTCGACCCGACCACCGGCACCATCCGCGTCAAGGGCAGCCTGCCCAACGCGGGCAATGCGCTCTGGCCAGGCCAGTACGTGACCGTGAAACTGACGCTGCGCACCCTCCCCAACGCCATCGTGATTCCGCAAGCCGCGCTGATCATCCGCGGCAACGAGCGCAGTGTGTATGTGGCCGGGCCCGACAACACCGCCGTGCAGCGCGTGGTGCAGATGCGCCAGTCGCTGGGCGAGATGGTGGCCGTGGAAGGCCTGGCGCCCGGCGAGAAGGTGGTGGTGGAAGGCAAACAAAACCTGCGGCCAGGCACGCCGTTGCGTGAAGCCGCGGCGCGTGGCGGCAAGGGGGCATCGGGTGCAGACGGCGCTGCTGCCGCTGCGTCGGGTGCAGCCTCCGGCGCCGCCAGCGAGGCCGCACGATGAGACTCACCGAACAGTTCATCCGCCGTCCGGTGATGACGGTGCTGCTGAACGTGGCCATCGTCTTGGCCGGTTTGGTGGCGCTGGGCAAGATCCCCGTGGCCGCCTTGCCGAGCTACAACACGCCAGTGATCCAGGTCAGCGCCAACCTGCCTGGCGCCAGCCCCGACACCATGGCGAGCTCGGTGGCGCTGCCGCTGGAAAAGCAGTTTTCCACCATCGCCGGCCTGGCCAACATCAGCTCCACCAACACGCTGGGCCAAAGCTCGCTGACGCTGGAATTTGAGCCCACGCGCGAGATCGACGCCGCCGCACTCGATGTGCAAGCAGCGCTGTTCCGCGCCCAGCGCTCGCTGCCGGCCGAGATGACCTCGCCACCGTCCTACCGCAAGGTCAACCCGGCCGACGCGCCGGTGCTGTTCTTGGCGCTCACCTCGCCGTCGATGGCGATGTCGGACCTGAACGAGTTCGCCGAGAACCTGATCGCGCCCACGCTCTCCACCATCGACGGTGTGGCCCAGGTGTCGATCTTTGGCCAGAAGCGTTATGCCGTGCGCATCCGCGTGCGGCCCGAGGCATTGGCCCAGCGCAACATCACGCTCGATGAGCTGCGCACCGCCATTGCCGGCGCCAACGCCAACACACCCGTGGGCTTGCTCGAAGGCCCGCGCCAGGTGCTGACCATCCAGGCCAACAAGCAGCTGGCCAGCGCGCGCGAGTTTGGCCAGCTGATCGTGGCCAGCCGCAACAACGTGCCGGTGCGCCTGCGCGAGGTGGCCGATGTGCAGGACAGCGTGGAGACCGCCAAGAGCTTTGCCAGCTACAACGGCGAAGCCTCGATCACCCTGGCCGTGCAACGCCAACCCAATGCCAACACCGTGCAGGTGGTCGACCGCGTGCGCGCGCTGCTGCCGCGCTTCGAGACGCAGCTGCCCGCCTCGGTGCAGATCACGCCCTACAACGACCGCTCGCAATCCATCCGCGAATCGCTGCACGATGTGAACCTCACGCTCGCCGGCACGGTGATCTTGGTGGTGCTGGTGATCTTCTTGTTCCT
>JBEAOO010000251.1:0-10582 GCA_041164825.1 Pseudomonadota bacterium
GGCGCTGTGGTGGGCGAGGGCGAGGCCTTCCCGGGCCAGTTCCTGGCCATCAACCCGGGCCATGCCACGCAAAAATTGATCGGCACGCCCACCACCGATCCGGCCTTTGGTTTGCCCGCCGTGTGGATCGAAGAGCGCCAGCGCGAGAGCGCCCAAATGGCCGGTTTTACGGTGGTTGATTGCTCGACCGTGGTCGCCACCCATCTTTCACACTTGATGCAACTGCACGCGGCCAAATTGTTGGGTCGTGTGGAGACCCAGGCACTGGTGGAACACGTCACCAAGCTGGCCCCCAAACTGATCGAGGATGTGGTCCCCAAAATGGTTGGCATCGCCGCACTGCAAAAAATCCTCCAGCTGCTGCTGGAAGAAGGGGTGCACATCCGCGACATGCGCTCGATCGTCGAGTGCCTGGCGGAGAACGCGGCCTATGTGACCGACCCGGCCGAGCTGGCCCGCCGCATCCGCGTGCATCTGGCGCCGAGCATCGTGCAGCAGATTTATGGCCCCACCCGCGAGCTCGATGTGATCGCGCTGGCCCCCGACCTCGAACGCCTGGTGACCCAGGCCCTGAACTCGCCCCACGGCGCCGCCCTCGACCCGGGCGTGGCCGACACCCTCTCACGCAGCGCCGCCGATTCGGCCAAGCGCCAGGAAGACCTCGGCGTGCCCGCCTGCCTGCTGGTGCCCGACATGATTCGCGCCCCGATGGCCCGCCTGCTCAAGCGCGCCGCGCCGCGCCTGCGGGTGCTCAGCCACAGCGAAATTCCTGAAACCCATTCGATCCGCATCGGCTCCATCATCGGAGGCACCCCATGAACGTCAAACGATTCACCGCACGCACCGCGCGTGAGGCCCTGGCTTTGCTCAAACAGGCCCTGGGAGACGACGCCGTGGTGCTGTCCACCAAGCCCTGTGCCGAGGGCGTGGAGATCTTGGCGCTGGCGCCGGACGGCATGGCGCAGATCGAGCGCATGTCGGCCGAGCTGCCGGCACAAGCCGCCGCGCTGGTGGCTGCCTCGCCCATGCCCGCCTGGGCGGCTGATCCGGCCCCTGCGCCGGCAACGGCCACCAGCGATGGCCCGGCCAAGGCGCTGTCCAAACTGGCGCGCAGTGTGGTGGCCCACGCCAAGGGCCCGCTGGTGCGCACCGAACCCACGCTCAGCCCGGGCGATGTGCTCCAGGACGTGGCCAAAGATGTGGAGCAGCTGGCCATGAGCACGCTGTCGTTCCAAGGGTATGTGCGCGAGCGCATGCTCAAGCGCCGCGAGGCCGCGCTGCGCGGCAACGAGGCCCCGGCCGCCCCGGTGGCTGCGCCCGAACCCACCCCCGCGCTGCCGCAAAACGTGGTGTCACTGAACGCCGCTGCCCGCGACAGCGGCCAACCCAGCGGCGCGCTGCAAGAGCGCCTGGCCCAGCGCCAAGCGCGCGGCATCGCCGCCCAACTCGACGCCGCCCGCCCCACCCCCGCGCCATGGGCGCCCGAGCGCGCCAAGGCCGCCCCGGTGCTGCGCGAAGAAGTGCGCGACGACCTGCGCAAAGAGATGCGCCAAGCCCCGCGCCAGGCCGAGCGTGCCGCGCCCTCGATGACGCTGGCCGAAACCCACGCCCGCCGCGACCAACAAGACATGATGGCCGAGCTGCGCCAGGTGAAGGGCCTGATCGAAGAGCGCTTCGGCGCCCTGGCCTTCATGGAAAAGCTGCAGCGCCATCCGGTGCAAGCCCGCCTGTCGCAGCGCATGCTCGACTGCGGCTTCTCGCCGGCGCTGATCCGCAAGCTGGTGGAAGGCATGAGCGCCGAGATCACCGACGAGATGGACTGGGCCGGCGCTGTGCTGGAGCGCAACCTGCTGACCGCCGAACAACAACCGGCCCTCGAAGACCAAGGCGGCGTGTTCGCCATGGTGGGCTCCACGGGCGTGGGCAAAACCACCAGCACCGCCAAGCTCGCTGCCGCATTTGCCACCAAACATGGGGCCGCCAACCTCGGCCTGATCACGCTCGACGCGTATCGGGTCGGTGCCCACGAACAGCTGCGCGCCTATGGCCGCATCCTCGGTGTGCCGGTGCACACCGCCCACGACCGCGCCTCGCTCGAAGACTTGCTGGAGCTGCTGGCCGGCAAACACATGGTGCTGATCGACACCGCCGGCATGGGCCAGCGCGACACCCGCACCCGCGAACTGCTGGAGATGGTGGGCCACGCCTCCATCCGCAAGCTGCTGGTGGTCAACGCCTCGGCCCAGGGCGAAACCATTGAAGACGTGTTGACCGCCTACCGCGCGGTTGACGCGCACGGGATCATCCTGTCCAAGGTCGACGAGGCCGTGAAGCTCGGCCCCGCGCTCGACGCCATGATCCGCCACCGCCTGCGCGTGTTGGCCGTGGCCAATGGCCAGCGCGTGCCCGAAGACTGGCACCGCCTGAGCGGCCAGGCGTTGATGCACCGTGCGCTGCGCGCCCACGTGGCGCCGGCCTTCCGCATGGACAACAACGACGTCAACCTGATCTTTGCCGCGCAAACCGTGAACCCGGTGGCCGCCGCCGCGCCGGACGGCAACGCCTGATCGCTGCCGCACCGCACCGCCTACTTCGCCGATCTGCCCCCCACCAGACGCCGCCCCCATGAGCCTCCTCTCACGCCCCATGCCGCTCGACCAAGCCGATGGTTTGCGTCGCCTGTTCGGTGCCTCCCGCGTGCGCTTCATCCCCGTGGTCTCCAACCCGCATGTGGCTTTTGGTGGCCTGATGCTGGAGCGGGTCTGCACCGCGTTCTCAGAAGCCGGCGTGCGCACCTTGGTGGTTGATGCCGCCGAGCGCGCCCAAGCAGCCAGCGAAGCCACCTTGATGGACTTGGCCGAAGGCATCGAGCCACTGTCGACCGATGTGAGCTACCTCAGCGCGCGCGGCCTGCCGGTGCGCTATGTCGACACCCACGGTTTCACCTCGGGCTTCTTGCAAGCGCTGGTGACGGCCGCGCCGAACACTCAGGTGGTGGTGGTGCACGCCCCGGCGGTCGATTTGTGCCGCATGTTCTCGCGCCGCGACCCGGCCCATGCGGTGCGCGCCGACATGCGCCCGCTGCTGCTGGCCGATGAAAATTCCGAGAGCGTGACCCATGCGTATGCCGCGATGAAGCTGCTCACGCAGCGTGCCGGCCTGCAAGTGCACGACCTGCTGCTGGGCTCAACCCGCCGCACCCCGCGCACCGACCGCATCGCCGCGCAACTGGCGCGCTGCGGCGAAGATTTTTTTGGCGCGGTGGTTCGCGACTGGGTGTGGATCGACCCCACCGAGCACGCCGCCGCATCGGCCCCGCCGGCACTGCGCCGCTGGGCTCAGCACTGGCTGGATGGCGCGACGGCTCTGGCCTCGCAAGCGCCCTTGGCCATCCCGCCCGCCGTGGCCTCCAACCGTCAGCAGGCCACCCATTGATCAGTGGAGCAAGCACCATGTACACCGCCAAAGGCCAGCTGGACGTTTCGTCCTTGCTCAAGCAGTACAGCCCGCTCGTGCGGCGCCTGGCGCATCAAATGATTGCCAAGCTGCCCGCCAACGTCGAGATCGATGACCTGATCCAGGTGGGCATGATTGGCTTGAACGACGCGCTCTCGCGCTTCGACGCGGCGCAGGGCGTGATGTTCGAGACCTTCGCCACCCAGCGCATCCGCGGCGCCATGCTTGATGAGCTGCGCGGCAACGACTACCTCTCGCGCGGCACCCGCAAGCACCAGCGCAGCATCGAGTCTGCGGTGCACAAGCTGGAGCAGCGCCTGGGCCGGGCGCCGGCCGAGAGCGAAATTGCCCGCGAAATGGGCCTCTCGCTGACCGACTACCAGGAGCTGCTCGGCAAGGTGCGTGGCACCCAGTTGGTGTACTTGGAAGACATGTCGGGCGACGAAGGCGACAACGATTTTCTCGACCGCCACGTGGGCGACGAGGCCAGCAACCCGCTGGCGCAATTGCAAGACCACCGCATGCGCGAAGCGCTGGTGGAGGCGATCAAGGTGCTGCCCGAGCGCGAGCAGTACGTGATGAGCATGTACTACGAGCACGACATGAACCTCAAAGAAATCGCCGCCGTGCTCAAGGTCACCGAGTCGCGCGTGTGCCAGTTGCACAGCCAATCGATTGCGCGGCTGCGGGTGAAGCTGCGCTCCTACTGAACTGCTGACACCGCTCGCACCTGCCGCTGCAGCAGCGCACGGTGTGAGCGCTGTTCCCGCCCCATCCGCGCTGCCACGTTCCCGTGGCTCCGCGCAGGAGATTTGCCCATGTTGGCCTTGTTTCGAAAACGTGTGGTCCCAGCGGCGGCTGCCGAGCCCGGTACTGAGCGCGATGCAGGCCCGGGCAGCGAGCTCGACACGGCGCAATGCCGCCGCGCGTTTGAATCGATGACCACCCAGTCGACCCGGCTGGGCAAAGAAGCGGCCGAGCTGCGTGGGCTGATTGAAGACAGCACCAAGGCCTCGGCCCTGCAAGCTCACACACTGAGCCAGCTCGCCACACAGGTGGCCGAGGTCAACACCGCCCAACACCAGATCGCCCAGGTTTCATCGGGCAGCACCGCCGCAGTGCAGCGCGCGCGCCAGGCCGTGGAGGTCATCGGCACCGAAGTGGGGGGCATTGTTGCCACGTTGCGCGAGGTGTCGGGTGCTGCCGGCACCATCACCCAAATTGCTTTGCAAACCCGTTTGGTGGCCTTCAACGCCTCGGTCGAAGCCAAGCGCGCTGGCGAGGCCGGCCGCGGCTTTGGTGTGGTGGCCGATGCGGTGAAAGACCTGGCCGCCAAGGTTGAGTCATCGTCCAAAGACATCATGCGCACCGTGAGCGAGCTGGACAAGCGCATTGACCTGCTGTCCAAAGAAATTCGCCTGCAAGAGCCGGGTGCTGCGCAAGGCGCCTTCCATCAAGCCTTGTCTGATGTGCAAGGTGGCGTGGCCAGCGTGATGGCCGCGGCCTCGCAAAGCGAAGCGATTTGCGCCGACCTGAACCAGCAAGTGGGCGTGATGCAGCGCGACGCCGGCCAAACCAGCCACGCGCTGGACGTGGCGCTCAAGCGCAGTGAAACCTTTTTGAGTGTGTCGGAAGACCTGATCGAGCTGACCGCTCAAAGCGGCATCGCCACGCCCGACACGCCCTACATCGAGGCCGCCCAAAACGCTGCGGCCGAGATTGCCGGGCTCTTGGAAGCCGCGTTGGCGCGCGGCCACATCAGCACCAGCGACTTGTTTGACGAGCACTACCAACCCGTGTCGGGCAGCAATCCGGCGCAGCACCTGACTCGTTTTGTGAGCCTGACGGACAAGCTGTTCCCGGCCGTGCAGGAGCGCGTGTTGAAGTTCTCGGACAAGGTGGTGTTCTGCATTGCCGCCGACCGCAACGGCTACATCGCCACGCACAACCAAAGCTACAACCACCCGCAGCGCGGCGACCTGGCCTGGGACACCGCCCACTGCCGCAACCGCCGCATCTTCAACGATCGCACCGGCCTCGCCTCGGCCCGCAACGCCAAGCCCTTCTTGCTGCAAACCTACCGCCGCGACATGGGCGGTGGCCACTTCGTGGTGATGAAAGAAGCCGCCGCGCCGATCGTGGTGGCCGGGCGGCATTGGGGTGGGTTGAGGTTGGCGTTCAAGTTCTGAGCACTCGGAACCGGCCACGGCGACAGGCGCTCCGAGGTGGGCGCCTTTTGCGTTTGAGATCGATCGCGTTCATGCATGAACCGAGCGGTGAGCAGGCCGACCCGGTCAGCCGCCCACGCCCTCGGCGCGCTCGGTCTTCGCACGAGGCGGCTGATGGGGTGGCGGGTCGGCCGATGCGCGGAGCGCCGTGTGGTGGGCGTCCAAACTCGGCAATGGCAATGGCAATGGCAAGCCCTGCGCCGAGGCCGGCGCAAATCCCGGCGCCAAGCCGCGGCCGATCTGCAATGCGGCCGTCAAGCGCGGCACCGTTTGTGCGGGCTCATCGCCGATGGCGCGCACCACACACACCATGTCGGCACCCACCGCGGCGGCTTGTGCCACCTGTTCGGCGGCCAAGATGCCACCAATCGCTACCACCGGCGTGCCGGCCATGTGCCGCCACCAGGCCAGGTTGTGCAGGCCTTGCGGCCGCCAGGGCATGGCCTTGGTGAGCGTGGGCCACACGGGGCCACAGGCGATGTAGCACGGCGCCAGCGTGCGCGCGCGGCACAGCTCCCACAGGCTGTGCGAGCTGATGCCGAGCTGCAAGCCGCTGGCCAACAGCGCTGCGCGGCCGGCGTCGCCCAGGGCGTGCAGATCTTCTTGCCCCAGGTGCACGGCGTGGGCGCCGAGTGCACGCGCCAGCGCCCAGTGGTCGTTGATGAACAGCGTGGCGCCGGCGGCTTGGCAGAGCGCCACCGCGCGGGCGATCTGTGCGCGCAAATCGTGGCGCCAAGCCTCGCTGGGCCGCTCTGGCGTTTTGATGCGCAGCTGCACGATGCGCACGCCGCTGGCCAGCAGCGCCGGCAGGCGCTCGGCGTGGTCAACGATGCCGTAGAGGCCTTGCAGCAGCAGGTCGGGCGTGGGCAGGGCCGGCCCAAACACGGGCGCTTCGCTCCAACTCAAACGCGGCAGCAGTGACGGGTCGAGGCCAAATCCTTCGTGGGCGCGCACCGGCCCGGCACCTTGGCCCGCGGCCGCGCTGTGGCGCAGCGCATGGGTGGTGCTCATCTTGGCCAGCACCACGGCGTCGGCCGTCACAAAACCCAGCGCCAGCGCCGCCGCCGCGCTGCTCGCAAAGGTGCAGCCGGTGCCGTGGTGGTGGCGGGTATCGACGCGCGGCAGGGCCAACCAGCCCTGGGCGTGCGGGCTGCTCAGCCAGTCGAGCACCAGTCCGTGTTGCGCCGGATCGTCGCCGCCGGTGATGCACACGCTGTGCGCGCCCTGTGATTGAAGTGCCCTGGCCAGCTGGGGCAAGTCGTCGCTGTTGGCATCGGTCGGCGCGCGGGTCAGGCGCTGCGCTTCGCGGCGGTTGGGCGTGATGAGCGTGGCGCGCGGCAACAGCAGCTCGCGGTAGGCGCGTTGCGTGGCGTCGTTGGCAAAGGGCGCGCCGGTGCTGCTGCCCAGCACCGGGTCCACCACCAGGGCCAAGGGGCCACGCGCACGCAGTTTGTCCACCCAGCGTGCCACCAAGGCCACCTGCTCGGGGCCGCCGAGCAAGCCGGTCTTGATCGCGCGCGGCGGCATGTCGGCGTCGAGCGCTTGCAACTGCTGCTCGATCAGCTCGACCGGCAGCGCGTTGGTGTGGTCCACGCTGAGCGAGTTTTGCGCGGTGACGGCGGCCACCACCGGGCACAGGTGCACCCCAAAGGCATCGGCCGCGCGCTGGTCGGCGGCCAGGCCCGCGCCGCCACCGCTGTCGGTGCCGGCGATGCTCCACATGATGGGCGGGCGGGTGTCGGTGGGCGGGTTCATCGGGGCCATGGTCATCGCGGCGGTGTTCATCCCAACAACAGCGGCTCGCCGCCCACTGGGGTGCTGGCCACCGCAAAGTCCTGCGGCGCCATCACGCCCGCGCGCCAAGCGCTGCGGCCGGCTTGCACCGCGTGTTTGAAGGCGCCGGCCATCGTCACTGGGTCGCGCGCTTGCGCCACGGCGGAGTTGAGCAGCACCGCGTCAAAGCCCAGCTCCATGGCCTGCGCCGCGTGTGAGGGCGCGCCGATGCCGGCGTCGATGATGAGCACGGTGTCCGGCAGCCGCTCGCGCAGCGTGCGCAGCGCCCAGGGGTTGAGCAGGCCCTGGCCCGAGCCGATGGGCGCGCCCCAGGGCATCAGCAGCTCGCAGCCGGCATCGAGCAGGCGGCGGCAGCTCACCAGGTCGTCGGTGCAGTACGGAAAAATCTGGAAGCCGTCCTTGACGAGCTGCGTGGTGGCCGCCAGCAGCTCAAACGGGTCGGGCTGCAGCGTGTGTTCATCGCCCACCACTTCGAGCTTGAGCCACGGCGTGTCGTACAACTCGCGCGCCATGTGGGCGAGCTGAATGGCCTCGCGCGCGCTGCGGCAGCCGGCGGTGTTGGGCAGCAGGCGGGCGCCATTTTTTTGCAGGGCCTGGCGCACGATCTCGATGAAACCGTTGTCGCCGCTGGCCGCCAGCGTGCGCTTGAGGCCCACGGTGACCACCTGTGTGCCGGAGGCGGTGAGCGCATCGCCCAGCACCTGCGGCGACGGGTAGGCCGCCGTGCCGAGCAAAAAGCGGCTGTGCAGCGGCGTGCCGTAGGCGAGCCAGAGATCGTTGTGGTCAGCACTCATGGGGTGTGTCAAAGAAGGGTCATCCGCCCACGATGGGCTGAAAAAACTGCACCGTGTCGCGCGCCTGCAGCACGGTGCTGCCGCGCAGACTGCGCGCCACAAACTGGCCGTTGAGCGCGGTGCTCACGGCCTGTGGCGCATGGCCTTGTTGCGCCACCAGGTCGGCCAGCGTGCTGCCGGCGGGCAGGTGCAGCGTGTCGTGGCCGAGGACGATGGTGATGGACGTGTCGGTCGCCGTCTCGGTCTGCGCGCTCATGCGGTGGCCTCTTCGGTGGGGCGCAGTTCGGCCGCGGCCAGCGCGTCTTGCACCAGCGCGGGTGCGAGCAGCCAGCCGTGGCGAAACAAGCCGTTGATGCGCACACGGCCGGGCTCGACCTGCAGCAGCGGTTCGTTGTCGGGCAGGGCAGGGCGCAGGTTGCTGTCGAGCCGCAAGATGCGCGCTTCTGCCAGCGCCGGCATCACGCTGTGTGCGGCGGCCATCAGTTCGACCGCGCTTCTCAACGTCACGGCCGAGCGGTCCTCGCTCTCGATCTCGCTCGCGCCCAGCACCAGCACATCGGCCGTGCGTGGCACCAGGTACACGCGGTGGCGCGGGTGCAGCAGGCGCACCGGGCGTGCCAGCCCGTGGGCCGGGGCGCTCAACCACACCACCTCGCCACGCACGCCGCGCACGGGCAGGGCCGGGCGGGCGCCCGCGCCGCGCACGTCGAACACAGTGTCGAAGCGCTTCGCCTCGCCACCGCTCAGGCGCAAGGCGCCGGGCAACACCTCGTCCACCCCGCGGCCCCAGTGCCACTGCACGCCGTCGGCCTGCGTCTGCAGGGCCGCCAGGGTGTCGACGGTGTGGATGTGCGCTTCGCCCGGCAGCAACCAGGCGTGGGCTGCGCCCTGCAAGGCGGGCTCCAGCTCGGCCAGTTGCGAGGGGCTCATCGATTGAGCTTGTGGAAAGCCCGCGGGTGAGGTGCTCAGCCGCGCCAACACGCGCTGCGCCGCGCCCAGGTCGCTCCGGTGCGCCAGCATCAGGCTGCCCCGTTGCGCCAACGCGTGCGGCAGGCCCAGCGCCTGCGTGATCTCGCGCCACAGCGGGATGGTGCGCCAGCCGAGGGTCGCCACCACGGGCCCGGCGTTGTCCAGCTCGGCCAGCGGGCTGAGCATGCCGGCCGCGGTGTAGCCGGCGGCGTGCTGGCCCTCACCGCTGTGGTCAAAGCGCGGGCCTGGGCCCGGACCCGGGTCGAACACGCTCACCGTGTGCCCGGCCCGGCTCAATTGCCACGCCAACAGCCGGCCCAGCAGGCCAGCGCCGGCGATGCCGATGCGGGCCATGGCCTCAGGCCTCGGTGCGCGGGTGGATGGGGATGTAGATTTCCCCGCCCTGGGCCTTGAACTCGGCCGATTTTTCGGCCATGCCTGTGGCCAGCGCCTGCGCCTCACCCAGCCCCTGCGCCGCGGCAAATTCACGCACCTCTTGGGTGATCTTCATCGAGCAAAACTTCGGCCCGCACATGCTGCAAAAGTGCGCCACCTTGCTGCTGTCCTTGGGCAAGGTCTCGTCGTGGAAATCGCGCGCGGTGTCGGGGTCGAGGCCGAGGTTGAACTGGTCGGTCCAGCGGAAGTCGAAACGCGCCTTGCTCAGCGCCTCGTCGCGGGCCCGTGCCCCCGGGTGGCCCTTGGCCACGTTGGCGGCGTGCGCGGCAATCTTGTAGGCCATGATGCCCTGCTTCACGTCGTCGCGGTCGGGCAGGCCCAGGTGCTCCTTGGGCGTCACGTAGCAGAGCATGGAGGTGCCCATCCAGCCGATCATGGCCGCACCAATCGCGCTGGCGATGTGGTCGTAGCCGGGCGCGATGTCGATGGTCAGCGGGCCCAGCGTATAGAACGGCGCTTCGTGGCAGTGCTTCAACTGCTCGTCCATGTTGGCCTGGATCATGTGCATGGGCACGTGGCCCGGGCCTTCGATCATGGTCTGCACATCGTGCTTCCAGGCCACTTGCGTCAGCTCGCCCAGCGTGCGCAGCTCGGCAAACTGCGCCTCGTCGTTGGCATCGGCGCCCGAGCCGGGGCGCAGGCCGTCGCCGAGCGAGAAGCTCACGTCGTAGGCCTTCATGATCTCGCAGATGTCTTCGAAGTGCTCGTACAGGAAGCTCTCTTTGTGGTGCGAGATGCACCACTTGGCCATGATCGAGCCGCCGCGCGAGACGATGCCGGTGCGGCGCCCGGCGGTGAGGTGGATGTGCTGCAGGCGCAGGCCGGCGTGGATGGTGAAGTAGTCCACCCCTTGCTCGGCCTGCTCGATCAGCGTGTCGCGGAAAA
>JBEAOO010000252.1:0-12059 GCA_041164825.1 Pseudomonadota bacterium
ATCACCATGCCGCAACCCACAGCCTCGCCGTGCAACCACTGGCCGTAGCCGAGGCCGGCCTCGATGGCATGGCCGAATGTGTGGCCATAATTCAGAATGGCGCGCATGCCCGACTCGCGCTCGTCTTGGCCCACCACCTTGGCCTTGATCTCGCAGGAGCGCTTCACGGCATGCGCCAGCGCGGCGGGCTCACGGGCCACCAAGGCATCGATGTTGGCCTCGATCCAGTCGAAAAACGCCATGTCGGCGATCGGGCCGTACTTGATCACCTCGGCCAATCCGGCGGCAATTTCGCGCTGCGGCAGGGTGTTCAGCGTCGACAAATCGGCCAGCACCCGCACCGGCTGATAAAACGCGCCCACCATGTTCTTGCCCAGCGGGTGGTTGATGGCGGTCTTGCCGCCCACCGACGAATCGACCTGCGACAACAAGGTGGTCGGCACCTGCACACAGGGCACACCGCGCATATAGCAAGCGGCGGCAAAACCCGTCATGTCGCCCACCACGCCACCGCCCAGCGCAAACAGCACCGTCTTGCGGTCGCAGCCGGCGCCCAGCACGGCGTCAAAAATGAGGTTCAGCGTTTCCCAGTTCTTGTGGGCCTCGCCGTCGGGCAACACCACCTCGTGGATTTGAGCGTAGTGCGGGGCCAAAGCCGCGCGCAAGGTCGCGGCGTAGAGCGGCGCCACCGTCACGTTGCTGACGATGAAGGCATCGCGCGAGGGAGGCAAGCCCTCGAAACTGCGCGGGTCTGCCAGCACGCCGGCGCCAATCAAGATGTCGTAAGCGCGGTCGCCCAACTCGATCGGCACACGGATCACCGGCGCCGCAGACAGGGCCGCGGCCGAGGTGAGCGGGGCGGCATGGGCCGCAGAAGCAAAAGAGGGAGCAGCGCTGGCAGCAGAGGTCATGGCTGAAGTTTAAGCGGGCGACTCACGCGCCACACTGACAGCGAGTCGGTCGCGCGGCGAGGGCCAGCGCCATCGCGGCTCGCAAGACGCATCTTCAGCAGCGTGCTGCCATGCGGCAGACACCGAAAATTTGCGAACCGAAGGGTCGCGGGCCAAGCAGTTGGCGATGCGCGCCAGAGGCCCGCTCAGTCAGGCGTCTTGGACGCCGACGCCCGCGCCAGGCCCTTCGGTGTCGGCCGCCAGCGCCGACGCTGGCCCGGGTGCAAGCACGCCCGATGGGTTGACCGCGGCGACAGGCAGCAGCGGCTCCACCGGGGAGCGCGCCAAACCCGGGTCCACCACGCCGGCCAACTCCAACTGCATCAAGATCATGTTGACCAAGCTCGGCACCGATGGGCGGCCGGTTTCAACCACGAAGTGAGCGGTGGCGCGATAGAGCGGGTCGCGGAAGGCATAAAGGTCGCGCAGTCGCTGCAGCGGATCCGCCACCTGCAGCAGCGGCCGCTGGGTGTCGTGCCGCAAGCGGCGAAACAGCTCTTCGGGGGTCGAGCGCAAGTACACCACGGTCGTGCGGCCGTGCAGCGCCAGCCGATTGGGCTCACGCAACACCGAGCCCCCGCCCGTGGCCAACACACCCAAGGGCGCTTGCGTCAGCTCATCGATCACCTCTTGCTCGAGGTCACGAAAGCGATCTTCACCCTCGCGCTCAAAAAAGCTGCGAATGGACTCCTGCAAGCGGTGCTCGATCACCGTGTCCGAATCGGTGAACACGGTGCCGAGCCGCTTGGCCAAATGCCTGCCAACGGTGGACTTGCCACCGCCGGGGAGGCCGACGAGGGAGATCAAGGATTGGTGATGCGGACAGTAAAAACGTACGAGACACCTCGGGGCGAGGTCACTTTGATCGTGGCTTGCGCTTCACCCTTCGGCACACCCTGATCACAGCTCCGGGAGCTGAACTCCACAGCATGCGCAGATGGGTTGAGCGAGTTCGGCACGGAGGTTTGGAAGACCTTGGCCGAGACCCCTGTTCCCTCTGCACTCACAACAGACCCCACTGGCCAAGGATTATTACGGGTTGTGTTCGAGTCTCGCAACAGATACGTGCGAGTGGTAATCGCATCGCAACCCAATGGCACATCTCCGTAAGCTGAGGGATCCCCTGCAAGCGGACGGACAGAGGTCCCGGTGATGTCATTCAATCGTGGCCAGGATGCAGTCTCCGACAAGACATAGAGCACAGTGTTTCGTACGTGAGCCTTCCCCCACGTACCGTCACATGTGTTTGCCTTGGAGTAGGCGCCGGCAGAGGAAGAGATCGGGCACGCCTGCGCCCCTCCACCGCCATACATAACAAACTGCTCCCCGGACGCCCAAGTTGCAGACTCATCCGCGTCCAAGAAAATATCACCCAAATCCTCAAACGTGTCCGACGCAATGTCGTAGGTATTGTTGCCGTTCGAATCAACGAATGTTTCTTCGCCAATCACATAAGCCAACACAGACACCAAACCATTGACAGGACGAGGACTCTGACTCTCCAAGTGCCCACTGCACATGGAAAGCCCATTGACCTTCGCAGTCAAACAGCTGCCGACAATTTGGCCGGACTCGGTTACAAAATTGACGGCAGTCCCATCTGGCACGGGGTTTCCGGCTCTGTCAGCCAATCTCACGGTGACATCTGTGGCTTCGCCGTCGTAGTTCATACCTTCAATATTGAGCCTTGACAACGCCGTGGACATTGTCCTCTGCGTCGGCAGACCCGAATTGATCGACAAGGCCGTCGACACCGCGGTCAGGGCAACGCCAGCAGATGTTGTGAATCTTGCGGTGATTCGGACAGGCGTCGGCACAGTGCCAGCCTGGACAGTCACGTCCCCGTATCCGTTGGCATCTGAGGTCACCGCGACCTCACCAAGCGCTGAGTTCAACTGCAATCCACCGGCGTTGGTGTCTGGCGTCAGCTTCAGTTGGACACCCGACACACCAACACCGGATTGATTGACAACCTGGAAGCGAACCACCGACCTGTTGTTGAAGCCAGAGCTCGCGAGATAGATGGTGGACGGCGAAGCAGAAACAAACTGAATATTGGTGGCGAGTGGTTGCGTCAAGGGCATCGACGCCGTCGTCGAGACGCCCGTGGAGCCATCAACACTGGCAGTGATCAAATCTGATGCATTGGCGCTCGTTGCGCATCCCAAATCTTTATAGGTGGTCTTGGCCAGACCGTCTGCGCCTACCGTCGCCGTTGATGGCGAAAAGCTCGCCTTCGCGGAATTCAAACATTGCGATGTGAACGACACCTTCACCGTTGTCCCAGCGGGCGCACCCAGCACAGGCACAG
This sequence comes from Pseudomonadota bacterium, assembly GCA_041164825.1. Taxonomy (GTDB): domain Bacteria; phylum Pseudomonadota; class Gammaproteobacteria; order Burkholderiales; family Burkholderiaceae_C; genus JBEAOO01. The sequence continues at coordinate 3,262 of JBEAOO010000252.1, forward strand.
AGAGTTCGCTGGTCCCGAAAGCTGGCAGTCGTGCCGCCCCTGCAAAACCAGTGGACAGCGTGCCCATCGTGACTGCACCCAGTGTGACGGAGCCCGTCAGCGTGGTGGAGGTCGTGACACCGTTGGAAGAGGACGTGACGGTCAGCTCAAACGCGCCAGAGGCGTTCACCGAAGAGGGTGCAATTTGCACGTAAGCGATGCCGCTGCTGTCAGTCAACGCCGAACCGTCGGATGGAACGAAGACGATTTTGGTGGACGACGAGGACACAGTCACCAATGCGCCGGACTGCGGCACACCGCCCAGCGTGACGGTGGTTTTGACCTTGGTTCCAGCATTCGACACTGAGGTCGTCGCCACGCCAGCCTCATTCACCAACTGAGACGTCGCCACCGGTGATCCGCCCGATGCGATGGACCACGCAGCGGTCAACTCCGTGGTTTGCCCGTCTGTGGTTTTGGCAGTTGCCGTCACCACAAAGCCACCAGAATCATTGATCGACAGCGGAGCAATTTCCACCGTGGCCACACCGGTGGAATCGGTCACAGCCACACCGTCAGCGGGCGTGACAACAACTTTAGTAGACGAGCTCTTGACCGTGACAACCGCGCCAGCACTGGGCACACCACCGAGGGTCACAACCATTTTCACTTTGGTGCCGCTCGGTGCCACGGAGGGGATGGCCGTGCCGTTGCTGTCCACCAATGACAGCTTGGCAGCAATGGCGATGGCTGCTGGCGTTGCCGGCGTGCACGCCGAGCCGTAGAGGCATGAACCGGCATTGCTGCTTCCACCGCCGCACCCCACCAACACCCAAGCGCTCAGTAGCAACGCCATTCGTTTCAACAAATTCATCATCTTTTGTATTCCCTGAGGATCTGTCTGGGCGCGAGCCTGCGTTTTGATTGAAAAACGCGACTCAACGGGCAGCCACGCTGTCGGTCACCACCTTGGGGGTGAGGAAGATCAGCAACTCGGTTCGGTTGAGGGTGCGGGTTTTGGTTTTGAACAGGTTGCCGAGGTAGGGAATGTCGCCGAGGACGGGGACTTTCACTTCATCGTTACGGTCGGTTTGTTCAAAAATGCCGCCAATCACCACGGTGCCGCCGTTTTCAATCAACACTTGGGTCTTCACGGACTTGGTGTTGATGGAGAAAACACCGCCGGTGGCGTTGCCCACGCTGTCTTTGTTGACGGCCACGTCGAGGATGACGTTGCCTTCGGGCGTGATTTGCGGGGTGACCTCCAGGCGCAGTGTGGCGTCGACGAAGTCGATAGCGGTGGCGCCGCTGGAGGTGAAGCGCTGGTAAGGGATGCGCGTGCCCTGCTGGATCATGGCCTTGATCTGGTCAGCGGTGATGAGGCGAGGGCTGGACACCACTTTGCCTCGGCCATCGGCTTCGAGGGCCGAGATTTCGAGGTTGAGGAAGCGGTTGGCCGAGGCGCTGAACAGCGACAGCGCAAAGGTGGCGGGGTTGTAGCCGCCTTGCGCGGTGGCCGGCAGGTTCACAAACTGGCTGTCGCTGAAGGCTGCTGCGGTGGAGGTTTGCAGGGTTTGTGCCCCCACAGCGTTCATGCTGCCGCCGATGGACACCTGGGTGCTGCCGCCCAGGTTGTAGCCTGGAATGCCGCCTTGAGCCGCTCGCAGGTCGGTGGCGCCCAAGCGTGCGCCGATGGACTTGGCGAACTTGTCGTCGGCCTCGACGATGCGGGCCTCAATCAGCACCTGGCGCACGGGAATGTCAATCTTGGTGATCAACGTCTGGATCTCTTCGAGCTTGGACGGGATGTCGGTGACGAAGAGTTGGTTGGTGCGGGTCTCGAACATCACACTGCCGCGTGGCGAGAGGATGCGGGTGGCATTGGAGCCCGTGTTGGCGGACGACTGCCCGGTGAGGCCCTTGGCCACTTCTTCGGCCTTGGTGTAGTTCATCTGGAACGACTGCGTGCGCAGCGGCTCCAGTGAGGCGATTTGGGCTTTGGATTCGAGATCGACCTTTTCTTTGGCGGCCAGCTCGTCTTTGGGGGCGATCCAGATCACGTTGCCCGACTTGCGCAAGCCCAGGCCCTTGGCCTGAAGAATGATGTCGAGGGCTTGGTCCCAGGGCACATCTTTGAGGCGCAGGGTGACGTTGCCGGTGACAGAGTCGCTGGTGACGACGTTGAAGTTGGTGAAATCGGCGATGACTTGCAGCAGCGCCCGCACTTCGATGTTTTGGAAGTTGAGCGAGAGCTTTTCGCCGGCAAAGCCGGGGCCTTGGGTGAGCTTGTTGGGATCGAGCTTTTGAGCCCGCACTTCGAGCACAAACTGGTTGTCGCTCTGGTAGGCGCTGTGCTCCCACGCTCCCTTGGGCTCGATGACCATGCGCACACGGTCGCCACTTTGTACGGTGGACACCGACTGGATGGGGGTGCCGAAATCGGTCACGTCCAGGCGGCGGCGGAGTTTGTCGGGCAAGGTGGAGCGCAGGAACTCAACCACCAAGCTCTGGCCTTGTTGGCGGATGTCCACCCCCACTTGGTTGCTCGGCAGCTCGACCACGACGCGGCCGGCGCCATCGCTGCCACGGCGGAAATCGATGTCGCGCAAAGCCAGCGGATCGCGGTTGAGGGGCTCGGCAAAACGCACCGAGCCGCTGTTGGTGGCCCCCGGATTGGCCGTGGCCGCCGTGGCGTTGGCAGCAGCGGCGGCGGCTGGGTTGGACTCCAAAATAACCAGCAGCACCTTGCCTTGCAGTTGCGCGCGGTAGGTGGAGGGCTGCTTGAGGTTCATCACCAGCCGGGTGCGTTCACCCGACTGCGCCACGCTCACCGAGCGCAGATTGCCTTGGTTGATGTCAATGCTGGATTTGCCCAGTGCATTGGCGACGCCGGGCAAATCGATCGCCACACGCGGGGGGGACTGCACAGCGAAGCCGTTGGGTACCGCCGTCAATGGCTCGGTCAACTCGATGCGCACCACTTCGGCGCCCGCCTGCTGCGTGCTGTTGATGGATTGGATGGCATTCTGGGCCGCTGCGGGGAGGCAGGCGCCAAAGAACATCACGAGCGCCGCCAGCGCGACCCGCCCGATACCGACCATTGAAATCTCCTTGCTCGTCTTCTTCATCGCGCTTGCTCCTGGAGTTGCAGCGAGCCAGGTCGCTCCACCCATTCACCGGCGGCGTCCTGCACGATTTCGCGCACAGATATATCGCTCTCGGTCACTTTGGTGATCTTTCCGTAGTTCTGTCCCACGTAGTCGCCCACCTTCACTTGATACAGCAGGTTGTCGACCCGCAACAAGGCATACGTTTTGCCCTTTTTCACCATCGTGCCCACCATGGCCATGCCGTCAAGCGGATAGGCCTCCAGCGGCTCGCGGCGCCGGTTGATCTCGGAGGCCAGCAGTGAATTGGGTTGACGGGCCTCTTGTTTGAGCGCGACCGTCAGCTTTTGGGTGCTGAAGGGGTCGATGCCGGTGATGGCCATGTAACTCTGCGGATCGAATTTTTTGGGCGCTTCGAGCGGCTGAATGCTGGGCTTGACCTCGCGGGCTTGCTGATCCATCCACTCTTGCAGCTCTTGCTGCTCGCCGCCGCAGGCGCTGAGCAACAGCGCCACGCACACGAGGCAGAGCGCCGACAGGGGACGATGCGGCATCATGGCTTGGCCCCTGGCTTGGCGTTTTTGGCCTTGGCGGCATCGCGCACTTGCTGAATCTCTGTCGCGTCGAGGTAGCGGTAGGTGCGCGCGGTGGCTTTCATGGTCAAGGCGCTGCTGTCTTTGTTGGTGGTGACGGCCAAGTTGTGCAGCGTCACGATGCGCGAGAGGCTGGCGATGTCGGCGGCGAACGAGCCGATGTCGTGATAGCGACCACTGACTTCGATGGCGATGGGCAGTTCTGCGTAATAGTCTTTGACCTGCACTTGACCCGGGCGGAACAACTCGAACTGCAGGCCACGCCCCAGACCCGCTTGGTTGATGTCCGACAGCAACGCGTCCATTTCGGCCTTGCCGGGCAGCTGCTTTTCAAGTTGATTGACGTACTCTTCAACCAACAGCCGCTGCTTGCGCAACTCGCCCAAGTTGATAGCCTGCCCGAGCTTGCTGCGGTAATCGGCCTTGAGCTGGGGTTCTTTGTTGTGCTCGGCGTCGAGGTTGTCTTGCTCGCCAGTGAGCACCCAAAACCATGCCACAGCCAGCACCATCAGGGCCATGACCACAAAGGTGGCGAGCTTGGGGAGCAGGGGCCACTGACCGGGCTCGTTGGGGTTGAGTCCTTTGAACTGCGTGGCCGCATCCGCGAACATGCTGTTCAGATCGACATTCATGGATTTGCTGTTGGCCGCCATCGTGCTGCTCTTGGATTAAACCCGCGCAGCCGAAGCTGCCGGCTTGGCAGGGATGCCAGACGCCGCGTCGGCAGGCGACGCAGCCTTGTCTTGCGGACGCTTGACCATGACACGGACCGAGAAATCGAACAGGCGCTTCTGGTCTCGGTTGGTGTTGCTGCTCTGCGTCATCACCTTGATCTCAACCAAGTCGGGCTTTTCGAGCCACTCTGAGCTGTAGGCGGTGTTGCGCAAGAATTCAGACACGCGCTCATTGGTTTGCGCAATGCCAGTGAGGCTCACCGATTCACCGTCTTGTTTGATGGAGGTGAGGTAAACACCTTCTGGCGTCTGCTTGACGAGCTCATTGAGCACGTGGACGGGCACGTTGCGGTCGATTTGCAAATCTTCCACTGCGCGCTGACGCGCCTTGAGGGCCTCAATTTCGCCCTTCAGGTTGGCAATGTCTTTGATCTGCACTTCCAGCTTGGCGATCTCTGCGCCCAGAAAGGTGTTTCGCTCTTGCTGGGTGGCTGTGAGTTGCTGAAGCACGAGGTACCACAGCCCGGCAACCAGCAAGCCCGCCACCGCAGCCAAGCCCAGGCCGGCAAAGAAGGCGGTTTTGCGCCGCTGGCGCTTTTCTTCCCGATGCGGAAGAAGGTTGATGAGAATCACTGCAGGAACCTCCGCATGGCCAGCCCGCAGGCGGTCAGGTAGGACGGCGCCTCACGCCGAAGCTTGGCCTCTCGCACAGCGGAGCCCAGCTTCATGTTGTCGAAGGGGTTTACGACCATGGAGGCAAAACCCGTGAGCTCGGTCACGCGGTCTTTCAAACCTGGCAAGGCCGCGGTGCCGCCGGCCAGCATCACGTAGTGCACTTTGTGGTGCGGCGTGCTGGTGAAAAAGTACTGCAGCGCCCGACCGATCTCTTGCGACAGGCTGTCGACGAAGGGCAGCAAAATGGCGCCCTCAAAATCTTCGGGCAAATCGTTGGCCAGCTTTTTGGCCTCGGCCTCTTCAAAGGAGAAGCCGTACTGGCGAGAGATCAGTTGCGTGAGTTGCGAGCCGCCAAAGGCTTGATCGCGGTCGTACAACATTTCGTCATCGCGCAACACCTTGAGGCTGGTGGTGTCGGCCCCAATCTCAAACAGTGCAACAAGCGCGTCTTTGCCCTCGTTGGGCAATGCGCCCACCACCCGCGTCATGGCCAAGCGGGAGGCGTGGGATTCGATGTCGAGCACCACCGGCTTGAGGCCCGCGGCCTCGGCCAGACCTTGGCGGTCTTGCACCCGGTCTTTGCGCGAGGCGGCAATCAGCACCTCGATGTCGCCGGCCGACGTGGGGCTGGGGCCAATGACACAGAAGTCCAAGCTCACTTCGTCGAGCGAGAACGGGATGTATTGGTTGGCCTCGGACTCGACCTGCATTTCGAGCTCTTCTTCGCGCAGGCCGGCGGGCAGCACGATCTTTTTGGTGATCACGGCCGACTGCGGCATGGCCATGGCGACATGCTTGGTGCGGGTGCCACTCTTGGAAACCAAGCGGCGCACGGCATCGGCAACCTCGTCGAATTTCTCGATCTGGCCGTCGGTGATCCAACCCTTTTCCAGCGGTTCGGATGAAAACCTTTCAACCACGTAGTCGCCCGACGCGTCCTGCCCCAACTCGACGAGTTTGACGCTGGACGAACTGACATCCAGGCCGATCAACGGCGGGTGCTTGCGGCCGAGCAAGGTGTCCAGAAAACTCACAACGCCGTCTCCCAAGAGGCCCTTGACAAGGCGCCCAATTGTTAATAACTCACTTCAATGCTAGCAGCAAAGCCATTGTGCCCCAAAGCTTTTCCCGGATCCGGCCGCCCACTGGACGTTGCATCTGTCACAAGCACTAACGCAGGCAAAACACCAAACGGCTGGGCAAAACACGGGTCTTTTCGGGGCTTAGGCGTGGGTGCCACACCACACATTCCAGTGAGTCTTCGGCACAGGAACGGCTTTCTATAATCAGCGCGCATTCCGTTGGAGCCCCATGAGCGAACCCCAAGGCCAGGCCGACCAGGCCGCCACCGCATCGTCCCGTCAAAAAAACGCTTCGCTCCCCGCGTGGGTTCGCTGGCCTTTGCGCTTGCTGTCAGGCGCGCTGGGCTTGGTGGTGGCCGGCGTGGTGTCGGCCGCCTTGCTCGGCGGCTTGGCCCTGGCTTTGGCCTACCCCAACTTGCCCGAACTCACCGGCTTGACGGATTACCGCCCCTATCTGCCAATGCGCATCTATTCGGCAGATGGTGTGTTGCTGGGCGAATATGGCGAGGAGCGACGCAACTTCACCCCCATCGATCAGATCCCGAAGCTGATGCGCGATGCGGTGCTGGCGATTGAAGATGCTCGCTTTTACGAACACGGCGGGGTTGACTACCTGGGCATCGTGCGCGCCGGCCTGGCCAATGTGCTGGAGTCGCGAAGCCAGGGCGCATCCACCATCACGATGCAGCTGGCGCGCAATTTTTACCTGCCCACAGAAAAGACCTACACCCGCAAGATCTACGAGATTCTGCTGACGCTGAAGATTGAAAGCCAACTCAGCAAAAATCAGATCCTTGAGATCTACATGAACCAGATCTACTTGGGACAGCGCGCCTATGGTTTTGCATCAGCCAGCGAAATCTATTTTGGCAAGCCGCTGAAAGACCTGTCGGTGGCCGAGGCGGCCATGTTGGCGGGTTTGCCCAAGGCGCCATCGGCCTACAACCCCATTGCCAACCCCAAGCGTGCCACGGTGCGCCAGCGCTACATCATTGGGCGCATGCTGGAAGGCAAGTTCATTGACGCCGCCCAGGCCAACGACGCGCTGGCCCAGGAACTGCACTATCGCGCGCAGGTGCAAGTGCCCGTGCACGCCGAGTACGCGACCGAGGCCGCGCGCCAGATGGTGTTTGCGCAATATGGGGCCGATGCCTACACACGCGGCATCAACGTCACGCTGACCATCAACTCGGCCGAGCAGATGACGGCCTACCACGCGCTGCGCAAGGGCCTGCTCGACTTTGAGCGCCGCCAAGCCTACCGCGGCCCGGAAGCCTTCATCGACCTGCCAGCCAACCCGGGCGAAGTGGATGCCCGCGTGGCCGAGGCCCTGACAGACCACCCGGACAACGATGAGATCAAGGCCGGTGTGGCGCTGGAGGTCAGCCCACGCCGCGTGGTGGTCGCCCTGCAAAGCGGCGAGGCGGTGACGGTGACGGGCGATGGTCTGAAACCGGTGGCCTCGGGCCTGTCCGACAAGGCCAACCCCAATGTGCGCATTCGCCCCGGAGCGGTGGTGCGCTTGTCCAAAACCGCCAAAGGCGATTGGAGCCTGACCCAGTTGCCCGAGGTCGAGGGCGCGTTTGTGTCGCTCAACCCGCAAACCGGCGCCATTCGAAGCATGGTGGGCGGCTTTGACTACGCCAAGAACAAGTTCAATCACGTCACCCAGGCATGGCGCCAGCCGGGCTCCAGCTTCAAGCCCTTCATTTATTCGGCCGCGCTGGAAAAAGGCTTCACGCCAAGCACGGTGATCAACGACGCGCCGCTCTTTTTTGACGCCGGCAACACCGGCAGCCAACCCTGGGAGCCCAAAAACTACGACGGCACCTTCGACGGCCCGATGACCCTGCGCCGCGGCTTGGCGAAGTCAAAAAACATGATCTCGATTCGCATCCTGCAGTCGATTGGCGCGGGCTATGCGCAACACTGGATCACCCGCTTCGGCTTCGAGGCCGACAAACACCCCGCCTACCTGACCATGGCGCTCGGCGCGGGCTCGGTCACTCCGATGCAAATGGCGTCGGGCTACGGCGTGTTTGCCAACGGGGGCTACCGCCTCAACCCGTATCTGATCAGCAAGCTGACCGACGGCCGAGGCAAGATCATCAGCGAGGCCAAACCTCCGGTGCTGGACGAATCGATGCGCGCCATCGATGCCCGCAACGCCTTTGTGATGACCAGCCTGCTGCAAGAAGTGACCCGCAGCGGCACGGCAGCCAAAGCGCAAGCCATGCTCAAGCGCCCCGACATTTACGGCAAAACCGGCACCACCAACGACTCGATGGACGCTTGGTTTGCCGGCTACCAGCACGATGCCGTCGGCGTGGTGTGGATTGGCTACGACACGCCGCGCAAGCTGGGCGACAAGGAAACCGGCGGTGGCTTGTCGCTGCCGGTGTGGATCGACTACATGGCGCAAACGCTCAAGGGCGTGCCCGTGAAGGAGCCCACGGCGCCAGAAGGAGTGGTACAGATCGGCGGTGAGTGGTACTACGACGAATACACCCGCTCAGCCGGCGTGCGCAGCGTGGGCCTGGAAGACAAGCTGCCGGCGGCGCCCACCGACGAGGAGAAAAAGGGCATCCTCGACCTGTTCACCCGCTGAGTGGGCGCGGGCGGATGGGCCCAGCGCGCCCCGTGAGCGCGGCTTGGCCTCGCCCTGGACCCCGCCGGCAAAGCAGTGGC
>JBEAOO010000253.1:0-5239 GCA_041164825.1 Pseudomonadota bacterium
GGTACTTCACCGTCAGGCTGCTCAGGCCCAGTTGGCGGCGCACATCGGCCGCCACACGCTCGGCCATCTCGGTGTGAAAGCCCACGTACTTGCCGTCACCCAAGGTGTAGGCCAGCGCGCCGCTGCTCTCGCGCACACCCAGCGTGATGCTGCCGCTGTCTTTGATCTTCTTGAGCGTGTCTTCGGCTTGGGCGGTGCCGAGCAGCGCCAGGGCGGACAGGGCAATGAGGGTCTTCTTCATGGATTCTTCCTTGGTGAAAAAAGCAAAGCAGAGACGAAGCCACGCGAGCCGCGCAGCGTGGTTTTGATTTTAGGGAGCGGGTCTGCGCCGCGGCCTTCATCGGCGTCAAACCGAGGGTTTCCGATGGCGTGCATTTGGCGCAGACAGTCGCGTCCACGGCGAGGGTGTCACACGGGGTGGTGCAATGTCTGTGCCACGTCGCGAATCGCGTGGCGAAGCCAGGCTCAGACGCGAGCGGCGGCGGCAGCGGTGCGTGGTGGGTGGGCGGCTTTGAGAAAGTCCCACAAGGCCTGCGCCGCAGGCTTGGTGTGGCGCGCCAACTCGGGACGCTCGCGGTACACGCGCACTTCCATCGAGAGCTCGAACAAACCCGGCGCCGCCGCACGCACGAGGCGCCGGCCCTTGAGCTCTTTGCGCACCGAGCTCCCGGGCAAAAAGGCCAGGCCGTGGCCTTCCACCGCCATGGCCTTCAAGCCCTCGGCCATGTCGGTTTCGTACAGCGGATCCAGCCGCAGTGGCTCGTCCGATTGTTTGAGCATCGCCTCCACCAGACGGCCGAGGTAGGCGCCACTGCCGTAACCGAGGTAGGGAATGCGCTCACTGCCGCGGCCGGGCAGTGTGAACAGCGGCTCGCCATCGGGCCCGGCTTTGGCATACGCCGCCAGCGTTTCGTGGCCCAGGATGAGCAGCTCATACCGCTCGGGGTTGAGCTGCAGTGGCTGGCTGGGGTGGTCGTAGGCCAGCAGCAGATCGCAGCTGCCCTCGGTCAACTGCATCATCGCGTCGTGCACATTGAGCGCGCTGAGCCGGCTCTTGAACAGGCCAAACTGCTCGCGCAGGTCCATCACCCAATGCGGAAAAAAACTGAAGGCCAGCGAGTGTGGCGCGGCGAACTCGATCTGGTCGAGGCCCGTGGCTTGGTGGCTGCGCATCAGGTTGCGCGCCACCTGCAGCGCGCTCAGGATGTCGAGCGCCTGCGAGTGCAGGGTTTGGCCCGCGGGCGTGAGCCGCGTGGGGTAGGACGAGCGGTCGACCAGGTCAATGCCGGCCCAGGCCTCCAGCGCCTGGATGCGGCGCGAGAACGCGGGCTGCGTGACGTGCCGCAACTGGGCCGAGCGCGAAAAGCTGCGCGTCTCGGCCAAGCTCACAAAGTCTTCCAACCACTTGGTTTCCATGCGCGCTCTGGGTGTTGTTGTGAGGGGCGGTCAGTCGGCGTCGGCCTCGGCCTCGCGCTCGGCGCTGCTTTGCTGCAAGCGCCACATCTCAGCATAACGCCCACCCAAGCCCAGCAATTCGGCATGCGTGCCGCGCTCCAGAATGCGCCCGCGCTCCATCACCAAAATCTGATGCGCATCGACCACGGTGGACAAGCGGTGCGCAATCACCAGCGCGGTCTTGTTGCGCGCCACGCCTTGCAACTCGGCCTGAATGGCGCGCTCGTTGGCGGAGTCGAGCGCCGAGGTGGCCTCGTCAAAGATCAGAATCGGCGGATTTTTCAGCAGCGTGCGGGCAATCGCCACGCGCTGCTTTTCGCCACCACTGAGCTTGAGCCCGCGCTCGCCCACCATGGTGGCGTAACCCTTGGGCGTGGAGCTGATGAAGTCATGGATGTGGGCCGCGCGGGCCGCGCCTTCCACCTCGGCGCGGCTGGCGCCGGTGCGGCCGTAGGCGATGTTGTATTCCACCGTGTCGTTGAACAGCACGGTGTCTTGCGGCACGATGCCGAGCGCTGCGCGCAGGCTGTGTTGCGTGAGGCTGCGGATGTCTTGGCCGTCGATGCTGATGCCGCCGCCGTTGACGTCGTAGAAGCGGAACAACAGCCGCGCCAGCGTGCTTTTGCCTGAGCCCGAGGGCCCGACCACCGCCACCGTTTTGCCCGCGGGAATCTCGAAGCTCACGTCGTGCAGGATCTGCCGGTCGGCGTCGTAGCCGAAGTTGATGTGCTCAAAACGCACCGCGCCGCCGTGGGCTTGCAGCGGCTGGGCATCGGGCGCGTCGGCGATCTCGCGGTTTTGACCGAGCAGCGTGAACATCTTTTCCATGTCGATCATGGACTGCTTGATCTCGCGGTAGATCACGCCCAAAAAGTTCAGCGGGATGTAGAGCTGGATCATCAGCGCGTTGACCAGCACCAGGTCGCCCAGCGTCATGGTGCCGGCCACCACGCCGGCTGTGGCGCGCCACAGCAGCAGCACCACGGCGCTGGAGATGATCAGGCTCTGGCCGAGGTTGAGCGCCGACAGCGACGTTTGCGACTTGACCGAGGCTTGCTCCAGGCGCTGCAGGTTCTCGTCGTAGCGCGCTTGCTCGAAGCCCTCGTTGCCGAAGTACTTGACGGTCTCGAAGTTGATCAAGGCATCGACGGCCTTGGTGTTGGCGCGCGAGTCTTGTTCGTTCATCGCACGGCGAAAGCCGGTGCGCCACTCGGTGACGGTGACGGTGTAGCCGATGTAGAGGATGAGCGCGCCGAAGGTGATGACGGCGAACCAGCCGTCGAACTTGGCCGACAGCAGCACGATCACCATGCCAATCTCAACCAGCGTGGGCAGGATGTTGTAGATGGTGTAGTTGAGCAGCGACTGGATGGAGCGCGAGCCGCGCTCGATGTCGCGCGAGACGCCACCGGTTTGGCGCTCCAAATGGAAGCGCAAGCTCAGGCTCAGCAGGTGCTTGAAGGCATCGAGCGAGACCTTGCGTGCAATGCGTGCGGCCACCGGGTAAAACAAGAACTCGCGCAACTCGGTGAACAGCGTGACCGCCAGGCGCAGCAGGCCGTACGACGCCAGCAACGCGGCCGGCACCACCAGCACGGCCACCGGGTCGCCGAGCTTGATGTCCATCGCGTCCACCAAGCGCTTGAGCACCAGCGGCACGCCCACGTTGGCCACCTTGGCGGCAATCAGGCTGCTGAGCGCCAGCAGCACGCGCCAGCGCCATTGCATCAAATACGGCAGCAGTTTTTTGAGCGTGCGCCAGCCGGGGTTGGCGGCCGCGGCGGCGCCCGGTGTGGCGACGGTGGCCGAGGGCGATGGCAGGGAATGAGGGCGCATGGGCGATGACGGACGGGGGAAACGGTGAGAATCGGCGCTGATGCTTTGCTTTGTTCAGAGCCCCTTTTCAGAGCCCACATTTCAGCGAACCCGCCAATATGCCCCAGAACCTGATTGCCCGTGCAACCCCGACCGAACCCGCCGGCCTCGCCCCCGACATGCACCTGGTGCTGCGGGTGATGCCCATGCCCTCTGACGCCAACGGCAATGGCGATATTTTTGGCGGCTGGATCATGGCGCAAGTCGATCTGGCCGGCGCGGTGCTGCCCATGCGCGTGTCGCAGGGACGCGTGACCACGGTGGCGGTGAAAGAGTTTTTGTTCAAGCAAGCCGTGTCGGTGGGCGACCTGCTCAGCTTCTATGCCCGCATCGACCGCATCGGCACCACCTCGATCACCGTGGCGGTGGAGGTCTGGGCCGAGCGCAATCCATCGGCCCCGGAGATGGTGAAGGTGACCGAAGCGCAGCTCACCTACGTGGCCATCGACCGCCAGGGCCAACCGCGCCCGGTGCCCAAGGACTGAGCAAGGAGCCCCGCCCATGTTCAAAAGTTTGCGTGTGCCCGAGCGCCTGTTTGCGCTGTTGATGTGGTTGGTGTCGCTGGCCTTTGCCGGCTTTTTGATCGGCCTGGGAGGACAGCTGATCGGCGACCTGCCCAAGCTCGAAGGCGACTTGCAGGTCGAGCAGTTTGTGCCCCCCGGCGCGCTGGAAGCACAACGCCAGCCGGTGCGGGACCTCAACACCCAGTTGGAGGCTTGGGCTCAACAACAAGAACAAGCGCAATTGGCCCTGACCTCGGCGCGCAGCGCGGTCACGTCCGCGCGCAGTGCTTACGCCAATTGGATCGCCGGGCGGCAAGTGACTGGCGACGCGGCGCAAGACCCCGAGGTGCTGCGCCGCACGCGCGAACTCGACACCCTGCAAGCCAAGGTTCGGCAGGCGGAACAAGCCGTGGAGGCCTTGAACCAACGGCAACTCGACGCGCATCAAGCGGTGGATCAGCACCAGCGCCAGGAGCGCGAGCTGTTGAGCAGCGCCGAAGCGGCCTACCAAAAAGCACGCTTCACGCAGGAGCTGAAGGTGTTCGGCTACCGGCTGGCGCTCACGTTGCCGCTGCTGCTGATCGCCGGTGGGTTGGTGGCCAAAAAACGCCGCAGCGAGCACTGGCCGCTGATGCGAGGCTTCGTGCTGTTTGCGGCGTTTGCGTTCTTCTTTGAGCTCGTGCCTTACCTGCCCAGCTACGGCGGCTATGTGCGCTATGTGGTGGGCATCGTGGCCACGGGCATCGCGGGGCATTACGTGGTGCGCGCCATGCGCAATTACCTGGCCAAGCGCGCGGCCATTGAGCAGCAAACCGAGGCGCAGCGCCGCCAGACCCTGGGCACCGACGAGGCGCTCAAGAAAATGAGCGCCAACGTCTGCCCGGGTTGCGAGCGCGCCATCCTCACCACCGGCGAGGTCAAGCCCGACTTCTGCGTGCACTGCGGCCTGAAGCTGTTTGACCGCTGTGGCAGCTGCCAGACGCGCAAGAACGTGTTCTTCCGCTACTGCCCCAGTTGTGGCACCGGGGCCAGCGCTGAGGCCTCAGCAGCGGGCTGAGGCCCCTCCCCGCGCGATCAGGCGAACTGACTGAAGTCTGGCGCGCGCTTTTGGAAGAACGCCGTGAAGGCTTCTTTGGCCTCGGGGCTGCGCAAGCGCTCCGCAAAAATGCCCAGCTCGATGTCGATGGTCTCGTTGAGCCCGGCCAAACTGGCGCGGCGCATCAACTTTTTGCTGTCGCGCACGGCGCCCGGCGGCAGCGCGTTGAAACGCTCGGCCACGCGGCGCGCGTGGTTGACCACTTCGTTGGTGGGCAACACGGCGTTGGCGATGCCAAACTCGACCGCATCGAAGCCGGTGAAGGGGTCGCCAAGCAGCAGTTTTTCAGCCGCCTTCACGTGGCCCATCA
>JBEAOO010000254.1:0-3432 GCA_041164825.1 Pseudomonadota bacterium
GCCACTGGCGGGCACGCTTCACGGTGTCGCAGTTGGGAATGCCGTAGAGCACGGGCTGGGGTTGAAGCAGCGTCGGGGTCGGAGTCGGGGTCAGTGGCGTCGTCATGCGCAGCATCCTAAGTCGTGCCGCCCCCGACCCGGGTCACGCGCGGGATGAACACGCTGGATTGACATGCATCAACCCCTGCCGTGACGGACTTCAAGTGCGCCGCCTTTGCGCCGACAACCCAAGAGCATCCGCCACCGAGAGCCCCGCCGTGAGAACCAATCTGCCCGTCACCGAGACCGAATTCCGCTTCCCGGCGGAAGACACCCTGGTGTCCACCACCGACCTCAAAGGCCGCATCACGCATTGCAATGCCTCGTTCGTGGCCGTGAGCGGCTACGAACGCGACGAGTTGCTGGGCCAGCCCCACAACCTGATCCGCCATCCGGAGATGCCCGCCGAGGCTTTCCGCGACATGTGGGCCACCATTGCCAGTGGCTCGCCATGGTCGGCGATGGTGAAAAACCGACGCAAAAATGGTGACCACTACTGGGTGGTGGCGCACGTGAGCCCGTTGATGGACGGCGACCAGCCCACGGGCTACATCTCGGTCCGCACGGCACCCAGCCGTGCGCAGATCGAAGCGGCCCAAGCGCTCTACCGCCGCATGAAAGCCGACGAGGTCGCCGGTGGTGCGCTGCGACACCGGCTGGCCCAGGGCGAGTTGCAAACGTCGGGTGCCGTGGGGCGACTGGGTCGCGCGCTCCATACCGGCCCGCAATCCGCCCAGTGGCTGGGCCTTGCGGCGCTGGCCACCCTGTCGTTGGCGCTCGGCCATTGGGCGGCGGGTGCCGGCTGGCAGGCCTCGGCCCTGAGCACCTGGCTCGCGCCTGGCTTGGCCTGCGCCGCGGCTGCCGCGCTGCACGCGCTGCTGGGGCGCCGCCAGCGCGTGGGCATGGCCCGCCTCATTGCCCACACCAACCGCATGGCCGCGGGCGACCTGACACCACACCTTGACGTGCAAGGCCGCGGCGACACGGCGCGCCTGTCGCTGGCGCTGAACCAGCTGTGCGTCAACATCCGCGCGGTGGTGGGTGACACCCGCTGCGAAGCACAACGCATGTACCGCGTCACCGGCGACATCGCCAGTGGCAACCAAGAACTCTCTGCCCGCACCGACTCGCAGGCCAGCAGCCTGGAAGAAACCGCGTCGTCGATGGAACAAATCACCGGCACCGTGCGCCAAAGCGCGCACTCGGCGCAACAAGCCAGCGCCTTGGCCAGCAGCACCTCCGACATCACGCAGCGCTGCAGCGAGGCCGTGCACGGCGTGACGCAAACCATGCACGCCATCAGCGACTCCTCGCAGCGCATCGGCGACATCATCCAGGTGATCGAAAGCATCGCCTTCCAGACCAATATGCTGGCCCTCAACGCCGCCGTGGAGGCCGCCCGGGCAGGCGAGCAAGGGCGCGGCTTCGCGGTGGTGGCGGCCGAGGTGCGGGCGCTGTCGCAGCGCACCTCGACGGCGGCCAAAGAAGTGCGCCAGTTGATCCTCGCCGCGGCCGACACCGTGGGCGCCGGCACCCAACAAACCGCGGCCGCCCAAGCCACCATGCAAGAGGCGCTGGCCGCCGTGCAGCAGGTCAGCCGCCTCATTGGCGAGATCCACACCGGGGCCACCGAACAGCTGCTGGGCATCTCGCAGGTGAACGAAGCGGTGTCGCACCTGGACGGCATCACCCAGCAAAACAGCGCCATGGTGGACGGCCTGGCCTCATCGGCCGTGACCCTGCATGCCCAGGCGCAAGCGCTGGTGGCGTCGGTGCAAATCTTCAAGGTCGGCGCAGAGAGGGAGCAGGCCCCGTGAATGCACACAAACCGTCACCAACACCCCCGTAGGTGGGAGCGCATGCGATCGAAAGTGAGGCCCGTGCGCTTCTACACTGTGCATTGGCATCAAACCAACGCCTCCGCGGGGTTTGTCATTCATCGCCCCACCCGACTCGCCCCTTGTCGACCTCCGCGTTCCCCCGTCCGCACCCGCTTCTGCCGCGCGCCGAATTGAGAGCGAACCGGCCATGAACCCAGCCGCTGGCTTGAGCGCCCAGCGTTCGCTCGCGTATGTGGGCGATCCCATGTGCGCGTGGAGCTACGGTTTCCAGCCCGCCATCGCCGCACTGCGGCAGCGTTGGCCCGAGATCAAGATCCATGTGGTGATGGGCGGTTTGCGTGGCGCCGGCGAACCCATGGACGCCGCCCTGCGTGCCGATCAGATGCAACTCTGGCAGGCAGTGGCGAGGCGCACCGGCCGGGCGTTGCACCCCGACATCTTGGCCGCCACAGACTGGCTGCCCAGCACCGAGCCCGCCTGCCGCGCAGTGGTCACCGCCCGCGAAACCATGCCCGGCCAGGGCCTGGAGTTGACCCTGCTCACCGCCATTCAACTCGCCCACCACCGCGATGCGCTGGACACCAGCGACCCCGAGGTGCTGCTGGAGTTGGCCGAGTCGGTGGGCCTGCAGCGTTTTGCGTTTGAGCGCGCCTTCGACTCGGAGGACATGCGGCAGGCCACGCTGCACGACTTCAGCCTCAGCCAGCGCTGGGGCGTGCGCGGCTTTCCCTGCGTGTTTGGGGTGCAGGCCGGCCACGGCCAAACGCTGGCGCCGGGCTGGGTGGAGCCCGCCGTGTTGCTGCAACGGGTGGCGCACTGGATCAGGGACTGACGCAGCCCACGCTGAGCTGCGGTCATTGTGCGCAGGCACTGCGCAGGCTTGCCGCAGGCGTTACGCTGCTCGCTTTGCCACGCTGTGGTCAACCTGCCCGCTCTGCCCCGCCCGCCCCGAGCCACCCGCCACCGCTCAACCTGTTGTGCCGCCCCAAGACGGCGACACGCCCTTCAAGGACACCCCACACCATGCGACTCCTCCACACCATGCTGCGCGTCGGCGACCTGCAGCGCTCGATTGATTTCTACACCCAGGTGATGGGCATGACCCTGCTCAGCACCACCGAGCGCCCCTCGCAAAACTACACCCTGGCCTTTCTCGGCTACGGCCCCAACCCCGAGCACGCCGAGCTGGAGCTCACCTACAACCACGGCGTGCACAGCTACGACATGGGCACGGCCTACGGCCACATCGCCATCGGCGTGGACGATGCGTATGCCGCTTGTGAGCGCATCCGCACCCACGGGGGCAAGGTCACGCGCGAGGCCGGCCCTGTGGCAGGCGGCAACACCGTGATCGCCTTCGTCACCGACCCGGACGGCTACAAGGTCGAGCTGATCCAGCAACGCCCGGGCGAGCACCCCTGAAGCTTGCGCAAGGCCTGCGCTGCACCCCGTGTGCGCAGGCGCAAAAAAACGCCCGGGCCGTGAGGCACCGGGCGTTTTTGTGTGTTGCGGCTGAGACCGCGCGCGACGCGCCGCGGACTCAGCGTGCGGC
>JBEAOO010000255.1:0-6793 GCA_041164825.1 Pseudomonadota bacterium
GGCGGGTATCCGTTCAGTGTGACACAGCGCCTTGCGACCGGGGAGCGGGCGCGCCCGGCCCCCGGCACGGGCCGCCGCGCGAGCAGGGGGCTGGCGGCGAGGCGCTCGCCTGCTACGCTCAAGGCCTCAGCCCACGTTCATCACCCGCATCCCGCCCGAGGACAACGCCGATGTACCCCAAGACCTCGGTCTTCGTCGCCACCAGCCTGGATGGCTTCATCGCCCGCCTCGACGGCAGCATCGACTGGCTCGAAGCCGCCAACAAAGCGGTGCCCGAGGGCGAAGACTGCGGGTTCAGCCGCTTTTTCGCGACCATTGATTTGTTGGTGATGGGGCGCCACACCTTCGAGCAGGTCAAGGCATTTGGCGACTGGCCCTATGGCCGCACGCCGGTGCTGGTGCTGACGCGCCGGCACGTGGACATCCCGCCGGCCCTGGCGGGCTTCGTCAAAAGCAGCAACGAGACGCCCACCGAGCTGATGCAACGCATGGCCATGCGCGGCACGCGGCAGGTGTATGTGGAAGGCGGGCTGACGGTGCAGACCTTCATCGCCGCCGGGCTGATCGACGAGCTCACCGTCACCACCATCCCGATCTTGCTCGGCCGCGGCCGGCCGCTGTTTGGCCAGCTCACGCGCGATCTACAGCTGGCGCACCAACACACCCACGCCTACCCGTTTGGCTTTGTGCAAAGCACCTACAAGGTGGTCAACAACGACGCCTGATCGCGCGGGCGCACGCGCTGCATACACCCCCTGATGGGCGTCCGAGCGCGGCAAGCAGCTCGGTTTCGGTTATCTTGCCGGCCATGACCGAGATGAGCTTTTTCTGGCACGACTACGAAACCTTCGGCCGCGTGCCGCGCCGCGACCGCCCATCGCAGTTCGCCGGCATCCGCACCGATGCCGAGCTGAACGAGATCGGCCCGCCGCTGGAGCTGTTTTGCCAGCCCGCGCCCGACACCCTGCCCGACCCCGAGGCCTGCCTGCTCACCGGCATCTTGCCGCAACAGTGCCTGGAACGCGGTGTGCCCGAGCACCGCTTTGCGGCCGAGATCGAGAAGGCCTTGGCCCTGCCCGGCACCGTGGGCGTGGGCTACAACTCCATCCGTTTTGACGACGAGGTGACGCGCCATCTTTTGTGGCGCAACCTGATGGACCCGTATGCCCGCGAGTGGCAAAACGAGTGCGGGCGCTGGGACCTGCTCGACGTGGTGCGCTGCACCTGGGCGCTGCGCCCCGAGGGCATCACCTGGCCCCTGCGCGACGACGGCCGCCCTTCGTTCAAGCTCGAACACCTCACCACCGCCAACGGCATCAGCCACGAGGCCGCGCACGACGCCGTGAGCGACGTGCGCGCCACCATCGCCATGGCGCGGCTGGTGCGCCAGCACAACCCGCGCCTCTGGGACTTCTGCCTGAAGCTGCGCAAAAAGGAGAACGTGCTGGCCGAAATGGGCGCGGGCCGCCCCTTCTGGCACCTCTCAGGCATGTACCCGGTGGAGCGCGGCTGCTTGGCCCTGGTGTGGCCGCTGGCGCCCCACCCCACCAACAAAAACGAGCTCATTGTTTGGGATCTGTCGCACGACCCGGCCGAGCTGCTGACGCTGCGTGCCGACGCCGTGCGCGAGCGCATGTTCACCAAACAAGACGCGCTGCCCGAGGGCATGACGCGCCTGCCCATCAAGACCATCCACATCAACAAGTCGCCGATCGTGATTGGCAACCTGAAGACCCTCAGCCCCGAGCTGCGCGCGCGCTACGGCTTTGACATGGACACCGCCCTGGCCCACGCGCAAACGCTGGGCGAGCGTGGCGCCACGCTGGCTGGCCTGTGGCCCGATGTGTTCCAGCGCCCCGCACCCGAGCACGCACCCGATGTGGACGAAGACCTCTACGGCGGCTTCATCGGCCGCGACGACCGGCGCCTGCTCGACCGCATCCGCAGCACGCCCGCGGCCGACCTGAGCGGGCGCAGCTGGGCCTTTGCCGACGAGCGGCTGGAGGAGCTGGTGTTCCGCTGGCGCGCGCGCAACTTCCCCACCACACTGACCGAGGCCGAGCAAGGCCGCTGGCAAACCTTGTGCAGCGAGCGCCTGCACCAAGGCGCCGGCGGTGGGCTCACGCTGAGCGACTTTTTTGAGCAGCTGGACCGCCTCAACGAAGACGCCGACGAGCGTGGGCAAGACCTGCTCAGCGCGCTCTACGACTACGCGGAGAGCATCGCGCCGGCGCTGGATTGACGGCGGGGGCAGGGCTCGGCCCTGGCCCCGCGGAGACCCTGCGTTGCGGTGGGCAGATCGCAGATAGATTGCGGAATTGACCACAGCAAACGGCCCATTTCGGCGCATCAAGGCAGCGTGTGCAGACCTAGAGTCTCCCCATGCCGCGGACCTGGGGCCTGGCCCTCGCACCGCACCGCCCATCACCGGAAGGAGACCTTGCCGTGCTCGTCGCCACCCAGCGTTTTTTCGCCAATCCCAACAGCCTGCCCTCGATGCCCGAGGTCGCCATGCAACTGATGAAATCGTTCAACAACGACAACATCGGCCTGGCCGACCTGGCGCAGATTGTGGGCAAAGACCCGGCCCTGGCCGCCAAGGTGCTGCGCCTGGCCAACTCGGCCCGCTACCGCCCGGCGCACGACATCGGCACGCTGCGCGACGCCGCCGCCGTGCTGGGCATGGACACCCTGCGCAACCTGGCGCTGTCGGCCTGTTTGTCGGGCGCCTTCCCACCCGTGCGCGGCCTGGACCGCGGCCGCTTTTGGCGCCACAGCATGGCCACCGCCGCCTACGCCCAATTGCTGAGCAAGTGGATGCAGCTCGACACCGAAGCGGCCTACCTGGCCGGGCTGATGCTGCGCACCGGCCAGATCTTGATGGCGCAGGCCGAGCCCGATCTGGTGGCCGACGAAGAATCGCTGGTCGACGTGGCGGGTTGCCGCGTGTCGCTGGAAATCAGCCGCTTCGGCTGCACCCATGGCGACGTGACGGCCGAGCTGGCCCAGCGCTGGCATTTTCCGGCCACCCTGGTGGAGGCCTTTGCCCAGGCCAGCGAGCCCATGGCCGCGCACCCGTTTTCGCTGCAAGGCGCGGTGCTGCGCATGGCCGAGGTGCTGGCCGATGCGCACGACATGGAGACCTCGGGCCGCGAGGCGCTGGAAGAGGCCGAGCCCGAGTTGCTGGCTCACCTGCACATCGACATGGACTGGCTGGAAACGCGGCTGACCGAAGCGGGCGATGTGCTGGAGGGCATGACCTCGCTGGTCAGCCACTGACGACGACACACCACTCCGCTGCGGCGGGCTCACACCGTGAGTCCGCCGCCCCTCAACGGCCAGGCTGAGTTCTCAGCATTCAGGCCGTTTTGCGTTGGTCGCGACGGCGACGTGCCAGCACGCCCATCGCACCGAGGCCCATCAGCATCAGCGCCCAGGTCTCGGGCTCGGGCACGGCCGAGATCGGCAGCTGAGCGCCTGCAGCGGTCGCGAATTCCCGCGCCAGCAATTGATCGGCCGCGGTGGTGGGGTGCACCCCATCAAAAAACAGATACCCGGCACAGCCACTGGCCAGTGCCGCCGCACCGCCGCTCAGGCAGGTGTGGGTGACATCGGTGAAGCCCCGCGCGGCCGGATCAGCCACGGTATCGCGCAAGAACTTGGCGGCGTCGTAGCCGATCAGGTCCACACCCAAGGCCTGCAGCACCGGGCTGCCTTCCAGCGCCGCCATCGTGAACGACAAGGCGCCGTTGTAGGCGTTCGTCAGCGCGGTGGCCTGGCCAGAGAACGCGGCACCTGCGGCCAAGGCATCGGGCGTGAGGCCGAGGTCGGGCAGGTTGGGCATCAAGATGTGCTTGGCACCCAAGGCCACCAGCGCCGTGACGTTGCCGGCCACGGCCCCCATCACATCGGTGATGAGCTGCGTGAAGTCCACCGTGAGCCCGGCCTTCGCTTTGGCGAAGCCATAAAACAAGTCGTTGGCTCCGCCCCAGAGCAGGAACAAGGTGTCGGGCTGCACCACCGGCGCCGTGGCGGCGTACTTCAGGATCTGCTGGTGGATGCCCGTGCCGATCAAACCCGGAAAGCGCGCCCCCACATCAAAAGGGCTTTTGGCCAAGACGTTGTAGTTGGTGTCGCCCCACATGGCGCCGCCCACGGCGTAGTTGTTGGATGCGGCGGTGGCCGCGGGCCAGCCCAGCGTGGTGCTGCCGGCCAAAATTTCGGCCGCCACCGGGCCGTTGCTGAAGCGCTGGGCATAACCCAACGCGGTGGGCGGAAAGTTGCCGCCGCTGAGCGCCGAGGCATTGCCCGCGTCAGACAGGCTGTCGCCAAAGGTGACGAGGCTGGAGTAGGTGATGGCCGAGGCCGAACTCGCGGCGCCGAGGCTGGCCGCAGCCACCACAGCGAGCGCAACACGGCGCAGGGCAACACGGCGCAGGGCAAGGGGGCGCAAGGGAAGGGGGGCAAACAAAGGCATGGCAAACGCTCCTGAACGCGAATGGATGGACGCCGACATGGCAACGCACGCAGGTTACGGGCCCGCTTCCGCAGCAGCAAGGCGGAAAGCCATGAGCCGCCGCGCACGCCAGCGCCCTGCCCCTTCATTCGGGGGCCGGGTTTGTGCTCAGGTCCAGCGGCGCAGGCCGGTATCAGGCCGTGGTCAGACCTTCTTCAGAAACGCGGCCTTGAGCATGTAGCTGCCGCCATCCGTGCGGCAGTCCACCTCGTGGTCGCCGTTGCCGACGATGCGGATGCTTTTCACCTTGGTGCCCTGCTTGAGCGTGGTGGACGAGCCCTTGACCTTCAGGTCTTTGACCAGCACCACGGCATCGCCGTCGACCAGCACCTGGCCATTGGCGTCTTTCACCACGCGCGCGCTGTCGTCAGCTGCCGCCGCTTCGGCCGCTTGCGGCCACTCGTGGCCGCAGTCGGGGCAGACGAAGTTGTCGGCGTCGGGATAAGTATTTTCCAGCGCGCAAACGGGACAGGCGGGGGGCGTGGGCATGAGACGGCTCGCTGCAAAAAAGAAGAAGGGCCGCGACTTTACCGCGGCCCTGTGGGGTGTCCGTCTGCGTCAAGTCAACGCGGCGGGCCTCTGGGTTGGGGCGTGCCTCAGGCACGCCGGGACTCACGCACTCAACCGCGCTTGCGGGCCAGCGCCTGCGCGCCAGCCAGCGCAGTGATGTTGACGATGCGGCGCACCGTGGCGCCCGGGTTCAAGATGTGCACCGGGGCGTTGGCGCCCATCAAGATCGGGCCCACCGTCACACCGTTGCCGCCGGTCACCTTGAGCACGTTGAACAAGATGTTCGCCGAGTCGAGGTTGGGCATCACCAGCACATTGGCGCTGCCGGTGAGCGTGGTCTCGGGCAGCAGGGTGCGGCGCAGGTCTTCGTTGAGTGCGGCGTCGCCGTGGATCTCACCATCGGCTTCCACGTCGGGCATCTTGGCGCGGAACAGGTCGCGCGCTTCGCGCATCTTGCGCGCCGAGGGCCGGTGGCTGGAGCCGAAGATCGAGTGCGACAAGAACGCCACCTTGGCCGGCAGGCCGAAGCGCTGCACCTCTTCCACCGCCATGGCGGCAATCTCGGCCAGTTGCTCGGCGTCGGGGCTGTCGTTGACAAACGTGTCGGTGATGAACAGCGTGTGCTTGTCCAGCATCAGCGCGTTCATGGCCGCCATGCAGTGGGCGTCGGGGCGCTGTCCGATGATGTTTTTGACATTCTCCAGGTGGGCGTCAAAACGGCCCACCATGCCGCAGACCATGCCGTCAGCGTCGCCCAGGTGCACCATCAGCGAGCCGATGACGGTGTTGGAGCGGCGCACCGTGGCCTTGGCCGAGTCGGGCGTCACGCCGTCTCGTGCGTTGAGCCGGTGGTAGGCCTCCCAGTATTGGCGGAAGCGGGTGTCGTCTTCGGGGTTCACCACCTCGACATCCACACCCAGCTTCAGGCGCAGGCCGGCGCGCTCGATGCGCGCGGCCATCACCGCCGGGCGGCCGATCAGAATCGGGCGGGCCAGGCCTTCATCGAGCGCGGTTTGCGCAGCGCGCAGCACGCGCTCATCTTCGCCTTCGGCAAAGGCAATGCGTTGAGGCTCGGCACGCGCGGCACTGAACACCGGGCGCATGAACATGCCCGTGTGGGTGACGAAGCGGTTGAGCGACTGGCGGTAGGCCTCGATGTCGGTGATGGGCCGAGTGGCCACCCCCGAGGCCACGGCGGCTTGCGCCACGGCCGGCGCGATGCGCAAGATCAAGCGCGCGTCAAACGGCGTCGGGATCAGGTAGTCGACGCCAAAGCGCAGTTCGCGGCCCGAGTAGGCCGAGGCCACCTCGTCGCTCACCTCGGCCTTGGCCAGCGCGGCAATCTCGCGCACGCAGGCCACCTTCATGGCCTCGGTGATGGTGGTGGCGCCGCAATCGAGCGCGCCGCGGAAGATGTACGGGAAGCACAGGACGTTGTTGACCTGGTTCGGGTAATCGGAGCGGCCGGTGGCAATGATGCAATCGGGGCGCGCGGCCTTGGCCAGCTCGGGGCGGATCTCGGGCTCGGGGTTGGCCAGCGCCAGGATGATGGGCTTGGGCGCCATGGTTTTCACCATCTCGGCCGTGAGCACGCCGGGGGCCGAGCAGCCCAGGAACACGTCGGCGCCATCCACTGCATCGGCTAGCGTGCGCGCATCGGTCTTCTGGGCGTAGCGCGCCTTCGATTCGTCGTAGCCGCCGGGGCGGCCTTCATAGATCACGCCCTTGGAGTCGCACATGAAGATGTTCTCCACCTTCACGCCCAGG